>CAYTHB010000018.1:0-46040 GCA_964437515.1 uncultured Sterolibacterium sp. | reverse complement strand
AACGATCAAGCCGATCAACAGGACGAACGTCATGAGCACCATTTGCCCACCCCAGCGCACCCCACCGAAAAAGTAGGCCGTCAGAGGGGGAACGACCAGCAACTGGGTGACCGGTGACACCGATATGCCGCCGGAAAAAAAGATACCTGCCACAATCAGCAACAACAGTACGGCGACGGTTGAAACCGCACAAAATAGATAGTGACCATGCTTGCGTAACAAAACCAGCAAAGTCAGAAAGCAGACCGTGGTGGGGAGCAGCAAACCGCCCGCGATCATGATGGAGGTCTGAGTGAAATTCGTCAGCGGGACGGCCAGAAAGGCCACCAGCGTCGTCATGGCGAATGCCAGCATCGCCGCAATGAGGATGCGCACGCGATAAAACATGTCGGGATCGGAGCGCAGTTGCGGGTGGATGAAATATTCCACCATGACAGCCAGAAGGTGCTGCTTTTCAGCGGAATCCTGCATGGTGATGTCCTTTATGAAAGGGAGCGTTTTGTCTTTGTTTCGTCGAGCAAAATACGCGTTCAGAATATACTCTATTACGCTTATTTTACGGAATGCTTTGGGGAATATGCCACGAACTACAAATGAAATAGCGGGTGAAACGGGGCTCTATTTCAGGTTCATTCGGCTGCAACGACCCGGTTACGACCTTCGGCTTTGGCGCGATAGAGTGCATGATCCGCACGCGATAGCGTTTTGCTGATTTCTTCGCCCGGTTGAAACTGCGCCATGCCGATGGATATCGACATACGGAAATCGGGCGGCAGGTCGGGAAAAACGAGGTTCGCTGCTTCCTTTCGAAGATGTTCCGCCCAGATGGCGGCTCCGGTCAGATCCGTGCCCGTCAGTATGCCCAGAAATTCTTCGCCCCCCCAGCGTCCGAAATGATCGGATTTACGCGTCATGGCCGCGCAGCGGGCAGAAAAACCTTTCAGCACGGCATCTCCACCCTCATGGCCATAGGTGTCATTGATTGACTTGAACAAATCGATGTCGGCGATACAGACGCACAGATGCTGGTTGGATCGCGTGCTTTGGGATTTTTCATGTTGCAGCGCCGTTTCAAGATGCCGTCGGTTGGACAGTCCTGTCAACACATCGTGTGTTGCCAGTTCTTGTATGGTCTTCAAGGCCTTTTCAAGCTCGGCATTGTTATCACTCAATTGCTTGCGCACACGGCTGATATGACCACCGATGACAGAAAACCAGCCCAATACGGTCGTCATGACGATCCAGCGCATGATCTCAAGATTGAGATGAGTTGTTTCTGGACGGTGGCTCTGGAGCAGATAGATCACCACCGCGTACATCAGCGATGCCAGTGCGCCTGAGTAAAATAGTTCACGCGTTTGTAGCCGTAGCACGCCAAACATGAAGGACACCAGAAAGATCATCAGGATCAGTCCGCGTCCGTCACTATTGCTGTAGAACATGGCCAGACTCAATACCAGCATCGAGCAGGCCATCTGGCCGCCTGTCAGGCTGGGATCGCGTGCCCGCAGGTTTAAGCCGCTGTAAAACAGGCCGCCAAACAAGGCAAAGCAGAACATCATGAGTGCGGTCGAATAATAAAACCCGGTTTGAGCCAGCATCTCCAGACGCATTAGCAGACTCATGATGAACAGTACCAGCAGCGAGGAAGCCACCGCCATCAGATAGCGTCTGAAGCGATGGCGCTGCTGGCTTTGAAGGGTGCGTGCGGGATGCACTGTTTGCTCGGGGGTGTCCATGATCTAAACGACGGAGCGGGAGGGTGGAAGGCAGGGTAAAGATTACAGTGCCAGCTTACTCCAGATTTCATCCACTCGCCGCTTGACCTCATCGTCCATGACGATCGTCCGCCCCCACTCGCGCGTGGTTTCACCCGACCATTTGTTGGTTGCGTCGATGCCCATTTTGGAACCGAGACTGGCAACGGGCGAAGCGAAGTCGAGATAATCAATGGGTGTATTCTCGGCAATCAGGGTATCGCGCGCCGCGTCGACACGCGTGGTCATCGCCCAGATCACTTCCTTCCAATCGCGGATATTCACATCGTCATCGGTGACGATGATGAACTTGGTGTACATGAACTGACGCAGAAAACTCCAGATGCCAAACATCACCCGCTTGGCCTGCCCCGGATATTGCTTCTTGATGCTCACCACCGCCAGCCGGTAGGAGCAACCTTCCGGCGGCAGATAGAAATCGGTGATTTCGGGAAATTGTTTTTGCAGCAGCGGTACGAACACTTCGTTCAGTGCCACGCCCAGCATCGCCGGTTCATCAGGCGGCTTGCCGGTGTAAGTGCTGTGATAAATCGGCTCACGGCGCAGGGTGATGCGCTCGATAGTGAATACTGGAAACGCGGCTTGCTCGTTGTAATAGCCGGTATGGTCACCGTACGGGCCTTCCATCGCCGTCTCATCAGGATGAATCACGCCTTCCAGCACGATTTCGCTGGAAGCTGGCACGTGCAGATCAGAACCTAAACATTTAACCAACTCGGTTTTCGCACCGCGCAGCAACCCGGCAAACTGATATTCGGAGAGCGTATCCGGCACGGGTGTCACAGCGCCCAGCACCGTGGCCGGATCAGCACCAATCACCACCGCCACAGGAAAGGGCTGACCGGGGTTTTGCGCGCAATGCTCGCGAAAATCCAGCGCACCGCCTCGATGCGCCAGCCAGCGCATGATGACCTTGTTGCGCCCCAGCACCTGTTGCCGATAGATCCCCAGATTCTGCCGCGTCTTGTTCGGCCCACGGGTCACCACCAGCCCCCAGGTAATCAGCGGCGCGACATCACCCGGCCAGCAATGCTGAATCGGCAGACGTGCCAGATCCACGTCATCGCCCTGCCACACCACCTCCTGACAAGGTGCTGACGACAGCACCTTGGGCGCCATATTGAGCACCTGTTTCAGCACCGGCAGCTTATCCCACGCATCCTTCAAGCCCTTGGGCGGCTCCGGCTCCTTGAGATAGGCCAGCAGTTTGCCCACCTCACGCAGTGCCTCCGTACTCTCCTCGCCCATACCCAAGGCGACACGACGCGGCGTGCCAAACAGATTGGCGAGCACCGGAATATTCGAACCCTTCGGTTTTTCAAACAGCAGCGCAGGCCCCCCGGCACGCAGCACACGGTCGCAGATTTCCGTCATCTCCAGATGCGGATCGACTTCCACAGCAATGCGTTTCAGCTCACCTATCTTTTCCAGTTGTGCGATGAACTCGCGCAGATCGTTGTATTTCATGTCGCCGCTTTCAGCAGTGCCGGTAAGTAATAATCCGCCAGCAGCCCGGCAAACACCGCCGCGCCCAGCCAGTTATTGTGCAAAAACGCCTTGAAACACTGCGCCTGCTGCCGCTGGCGTATGAGCGTGTAGTGATACAGCGCGATGCCTGCCGCAACCGCCAGACCAAGGAAATAAAACCCGCCCAGATGATAGCGATAGCCGACCCACGCCAGGAGAACCAGGGTCGCGGCATAACACAGCATGATCGCCGCGACATCGTAGCGTCCAAAAGTGATGGCTGAAGTACGGATGCCGATTTTCAGATCGTCCTCACGATCCACCATGGCGTAAGCCGTATCGTAAGCCACTGCCCAGAAAATATTTGCCAGCAGCAACACCCAAGCGATCGGTGGCACATGTCCTAGCACTGCTGCGTAAGCCATCGGTATGCCAAAGCCAAAAGCCACGCCGAGATAAGCTTGAGGAATCGCCAGAAAACGCTTGGTCAGTGGATAGCTCGCGGCTAAAAACACAGCGATTCCCGCCAGTATCCATACCGTTCGCGACAAAGGCACGATCAGTAAGCCTGCCAAGAGTGTGAGTCCTGCCGCCAGCAGCAAGGCTTCTTTGACTGAGACTGTACCGGTCACCAACGGTCGATTTTTTGTTCGCTCCACATGACCATCGAAATTGCGATCGGCCAGATCATTCATCACGCAACCCGCCGAACGCATCAGCACCGTTCCCAATGTAAATATCCATACCAGCGCCCACGGAGGATGCCCTTCTGCCGCCAGCCATAATGCCCAAAGAGTCGGCCACAGCAGCAACAGGATGCCGATGGGCTTGTCCAGTCGCATCAACTTTTCATAGGCATCCAGACGCTGGCGCAGAGGCAGGATGTTCACAGACGAAAAACCTCCGGCAGAAAAACTTCACAGACCATCAACGGTTGTTCATGGCGGATGAAAAGAGATCGCCTTGCCCATAGATAAGGCGTGGTACGCGCTTCCAGCTTGGCAGATTGCAGGGCGACATGATAAAGCGGATGCCGATGATCGAGTCGTCGAAAAGCAAGCGGCTGGCGAATGATGCACGGATCCGCAAACAAGGCACTGCCCAATGAACGGTTACCCATGCGCGCAAACAAGCGCCATGCGCCACGCGCATGAGTGCGTGCCAGCAAGGAGTGCGCAAATATGCGCGGGATGCCATCGGCCACCAACAGAACTTCTCGCCCCCAAACCCAATGACGGGAGCACACCCCCAAAGCCGCCTGTTCATCACCCCCCGGCTTGAGCCACTGCTGGCGCAAGAGTTGTACGGAAAATTGCTGGCTATGCGCACGAATGCGTGCGGTCAGTGATCCTTGGTCGCATAACCAGTGACGTTGTGTCGCCGTCAGCGCCGGATGCAACAGGGAACGATGCCAGACGCTCCGTGAAGGAAGAGAAGAGAATGAGGACATGGGGCAGGATTTTAGTCTGCTGCCCGGATATTCGCGGCTTAAAGCCGACGAATTTTCTCCAGCAATGCGGTCGTTGAACGCTGATGAATGAAGGGAATGGAAACGACGCGTCCGCCCCATGCCTGTACTTCCGTCGCGCCCACAATTTTTTCAACGGGCCAGTCACCGCCTTTGACGAGCACATCGGGGCGACAGGCCAGAATGCGTTCGATGGGCGTGTCTTCATCAAACCATGTGACCAGATCGACACAAGCCAGTGCCGCCAGCAATGCCATACGATCCTCCAGCCCATTGACCGGGCGATCATCCCCTTTGCCCAGACGCCGAACCGATGCATCGGAATTGACCGCAATCACCAGTGAATTGCCCAGTGCACGGGCTTGTGCCAGATAAGTGACATGTCCCCGATGCAAAATATCAAAGCAGCCATTGGTAAAAACAAGCGGTCGAGGCAGTTCCGCTACATGCGCAGCCAGCCTTTCCGGCGCACACCGCTTGATTTCGAATTCGATCATCGCTTATTTGGCGGAGGCATCCGGCATATCGGCGTTCTTCTGCGCATTGCCGATGGGTGCGCGCTGTGTCTGGGTGCCGGGCTGATTGTCGAGCTGGCGTGCCTGTTGCGGTGTAATGATTTCAAAAACACGCATGACCTTGCGAACATCTTTGGTGGTGCTGGCAATATCCGCAGCGGCATCGGCTTCCTCGCGCGTGACCAGCCCGAGCAGATAGACAGTACCCGCTTCTGTCACGACCTTGACCTGATTCGGTGAAAACTGGTTGGCGTCCACAAAACGAGCCTTGACCTTGGATGTGATGAAGCTGTCATTGGTACGAGACGTCAACGAACTGATTCCAGCGACCTGAAGCTCATTGCTGACAGCCTTCAGATTGGGTAGTCCATCGATGGTTTTCTCTACATCAGCTTTGGTTGCCGCATCGGGTACTTCACCTGTCAGCAAGGCACGACGGTTGTAGCTGGTGACATTGATATGTACGCGGTTGCCGAATCGTTCGTTGATACGCGAAACCGCACGTACTTCGATGCCTTCATCCGTCAGATAGGTTTCGGCAGGGCGGCGATCAGCGACCATGAGAGCACCGGCACCCGCACCGATGACTGCCGCTCCGAAGCAACCCGTCAATAAGGGGGTCAGCATCATCAGCAAGGCTGCTGTTGCCAGCGGCTTGCGGGGGCATGAAGTCATGCGTGACTGTTTCATTCGATTTCTCCTAACAACAGGGTGTCGATGCCATCACACAGGCAATGCAACACCAACAAATGTATTTCCTGGATGCGTGCGGTGCGAGCCGTGGCGATGCGCGGCACACAAAGATGCACGTCATCCGGCTGAAGCAGGGTGGCCATATGCCCCCCATCCTTGCCTGTCAGTGCCACGACGCGAATCTCGCGCTCATGTGCTGCCTTGATGGCTTCAACAACATTGGGTGAATCGCCACTGGTCGAGATAGCCAGCAAAATATCCTGCGGCTGACCCAGTGCGCGCACCTGCTTGGCAAAAACATCTTCATATCGATAATCATTGGCAATCGATGTCAGTGTGGAACTGTCGGTCGTCAATGCCAAGGCTGCCAGCGGTGGGCGTTCCTGCTCGAAACGATTGAGTAGTTCCGCCGCAAAATGTTGCGCATCTGCAGCCGAGCCTCCATTACCACAAGCCATGATCTTGCCGTTGTCATGCAGACTGGCCACCATCAGATCCACCGCCGTGGCGATGGGGACGGCCAATGATTCCATCGCATCCAGCTTGGCCTGGGCGCTATCCTGAAATTGACGGGTAATGCGAGCAAGGATATCCATGGAGTATCGAAACCAAAGCCTATCAACGAAAAAGCCTATGGAAACGCTGATTTATTTGAAACCGTTCGGGCTCAGGGCGAACGGATTTAATCTGTGTTTCCCTATATTTTTCTAAAAATTCTAGCATTCAAATTCAACGCAGCAGCGAAGAACAGAGCGGTTTGCAGGGGGCTATTCTGTAACAGCGGATGACCTACAAAACGACAAAAACCTCCACCAGAACACGTTGCCAGGGATTGGTGTGTTCACGCAAACGGGCAATGCGGGCTTCGATGCGTCCTTCCTGACGATCCATGGCCGCCGCAACCGCCCGGTTTTCTGCGCGTGGCAGATAGCCCAGCAGATGACCCTGCCATTCGACCCGGATGGCACGGGCATCGTGAGGATTATCGGGTTCGCGTCGAAGTTGCAGGCGATCGCCTTCCTTCATTTCATTCCAGACGGTAGCCGCATCGTGGTACTGAAAACCCGCCAGTGGAGAGCTTTGAACAAAAATACGGAGGGTCGGAACATGTTGAACCGGTACCGGCTCTTGTGCGCTGACTGATACAAGCAGCACGCTGCACAGCAGGCCGGAACACAACAAGACGAATCGAAACTTATTCTGCCAGAAAGGCATGGCGTATCCATTCCGGTGTGGCTGATGCCAGATCATCGAGCAATACGACGTCGAAGCGGCAATGCTGTTCCGGTTTTCCGGCCAGATAATGCCGGGCAGCAAGTATGATGCGTGCCTGTTTGCGGGCGGTAATGCTCTCGGCCGCACCGCCAAATTGCCGGTTTTTTCGCAAGCGCACCTCCACGAAAACCAGGGTGGTGCCCTCCCGGCAAATCAGGTCGATTTCGCCGCCGCGTACACGCCAGTTACGCTCCAGCACATGCAGCCCCTGACGAATCAGATAGTCGGCTGCCTGCTGTTCCGCCAATGCACCGCGCGTTCCTGCTGTCATTGTCGTCTGTCTTGCTTGCATGGTTGAACCTAGAAACCGTAGTTGGACGCCTTCGAGTGTGCATTTTACGGGTTGTCTGACAAGGCGCGATGAGGCGCATGGCCACTCCCTGCAACGAAGAGCAACGCGGACAGACGACCCGTAAAATGTGCAATCGACGACGTAGCGGTCTCACCCGCAAGGTGAAGATGATAGATAATGAAAAACATACAGTATGTGCGGACTTTGTGATGATGATAAGCGGTCAACTGCGGTTTCTAGGTTGAAACTCACGCCTGAGAATGGGAAGTTAAAGACACCGACACACCAAGATACCGAGATAGCCAGAGGCAGGGCATGACAAAAAACATCGCAGAAACCCGGACAGCCGCATTATATGTAGTGGCCACACCCCTCGGAAACCGGGCAGACATCACCCATCGCGCCATCGAAACATTGCGGGAGGTCGACGCCATTGCCTGCGAAGATACACGCCATACCCGGTATCTGCTGGATCAGTATGGCATACGCACTCCCACGTTTGCCCTGCATGAACACAATGAAGCGGCTGCCGCTCAAAAGCTGCTGAGCAAACTGGCTGCTGGTCAGCGTATCGCGCTGGTCAGCGATGCGGGTACACCGGCCATTTCTGATCCGGGTGCGCGTGCCGTCGCTGCCGTGCGTGCCGCCGGTTTTCCCGTGATTCCCTTGCCGGGGCCCAATGCGGCGATTACGGCACTCTCCGCTTCAGGGCTGGACGATGCCCAATTTTTATTTGTCGGCTTCCTTCCCAATAAATCGACCGCACGTCGTCAGAAAATAGAAGCCTTGCGATCGGTCGATGCCACCCTGGTTTTTTATGAAGCTCCCCATCGTATTCTGGAGATGGTCAGCGATTTAGCGGAACTGCTGGAACCCCAACGCACGCTCGTCATCGCGCGCGAACTCACCAAACTTTTTGAACAGATTGTCTCCATGCCTTTGCCAGAAGCCCCCGATTGGTTACGTTCCGAGGCGAACCATCAACGCGGTGAATTCGTGGTGCTGGTCTCCTCCTCACCGCCCCAGCCCGGGCTTGCCCCGGAAACGCTGCGCATCCTGCAACGTCTGCTGGCCGAGTTGCCGCTCAAGCAAGCCGTGAAACTTGCCGTAGAAATCACCGGTGCGCCCAAAAATGACCTTTATGAAACTGCACTAACCCTAAAGAACGAAGGGCTATAATCCTAGAAACCGCAGTTGACTGCTTGCCTTGACAAAAAATTCCGCTATTGCTGTGAGTTTCAAACTGTTTATAAGCTTCATCTTCCAGGTGAGAACGCTACGCCGTCGATTGCACGCTTTTTAGACTGCCTAGCTTCGTTGCTCTTCGTTGCAGGGAGTGGCCATGCGCCTCATCGCGCCTTGCCAGACAGTCTAAAAAACGCACACTCGAAGGCGTCCAACTGCGGTTTCTAGGATAATTTTCCCCATGCAAACATTGACGATCACCCGCCCGGACGACTGGCATCTTCACCTGCGCGATGGTGCCGCACTCGCTGCCGTGCTACCCGATACGGCACGCCAGTTTGGTCGTGCCATCATCATGCCCAACCTGAAGCCCCCCATGTCCACGGTGGTACAAGTCACGGCTTATCGTGAGCGCATATTGTCAGCCCTGCCGGAAGGAAGCCGTTTCCAGCCGCTCATGACGCTCTACCTGACCGACAACACCGCCCCCGATGAAATCGATGCCGCCATTGCAAAGGGATGGGTGCATGCGGTCAAACTGTATCCTGCCGGTGCCACGACCCATTCGGATGCTGGCGTGACCGATCTGTCGCGCTGTCATGCCACACTGGCTCGCATGGAAAAACTCGGTATGCCGCTCTTGGTGCATGGCGAAAGTACCGACCCTGCTGTCGACGTGTTTGATCGTGAAGCCGTTTTCATCGATCGCACCCTTCAACCGCTGCTCAAGGATTTCCCCGGTCTGCGAGTCGTGTTTGAACACATTACTACCCGCGATGCTGTGCAGTTCGTCGAGTCTGCGGGTGACTCGCTCGCTGCCACGATCACGGCACATCATCTGTTGCTCAACCGCAATGCCTTGTTCAATGGGGGTTTGCGTCCCCATCACTATTGCTTGCCCGTGCTCAAACGCGAGATTCATCGTCAGGCACTGGTCACGGCGGCCACATCGGGTAACCCGAAATTCTTTCTGGGGACGGATTCCGCACCGCACGCCCGCAGCACGAAGGAAACCGCCTGTGGCTGCGCCGGCTGCTATACGGCACATGCCGCCATCGAGCTGTATACCGAAGTGTTCGACGCGGCCGGCGCACTAGGTACGCTGGAAAAGTTTGCCAGCTTGAACGGCCCGGCCTTCTATCGACTGCCGCCGAACCCGGACACCCTCACACTCATCAAGATGCCCTGGGAAGTTCCCGCCACGCACCCCTATATCGAGGATGACCCGCTGATTCCTTTTCATGCTGGAGAAACACTCAACTGGAGGGTGCAGTCATGACACACATTTCAAACCTTTCGCGCACCCTTGTTCTGTGCGGATGCCTGACTTCCCTGCTGCTCACGGCTTGCGTAAGAGAAGAGGCCGCGTCCTATCTCATCAATGATGACAACCGCCACAGTCTTTCCATTTTTCGTACCGCCTATCCCTGGAGCAGTACCTGGGAAGTGAAGCTCGTGACCACTCACACCCCGCAATGCCAACGGCGTCACACCTTGCTGGAAGTCCCTGAGTCCCGATTCAGGATCGATGTCTATCAACCCGCGCCCGATGTCTTCATCCTGCATCAGGGCAAACGCTGGTATGTCACGGAAATGGGTAAATGCGGGTTTCAGCAGTTTGAAGTCCCCCCACCTTCCCCCGGCGATCTGATGGGCCAGTTCACTGAAAAAGACGAGCAACTCGCCTTTGTGGACGCTGCAGGCAAGGTGAGCATCACGGCACCGCTGACGCGGTAAATTGAGCACGGACGTGCAGCAGCCTCTGTTTGCCCCAGTGCAATCCCTGCTGGAGAGCTTGCAGGCGCATGATGCGCCACCCGACATACATCACCTCAATAGACTGGCGAGTCAGTACGATCTGAAGAATGCGCGTGGCCAGCGATTGCAGTTTGTCGCTCCGCATGGGAGTGGCCTGGCGTATGAAGAACGCATCTGGTGGTTGGGCGAAATCGAAACTCGTCCTGGCAACTGGCACGATGCCTTCAATGCCTTGGTCTGGCTCACCTTCCCGCGCATCAAGGCCGCCATCAATCATGGCCATCATGAATCGCTGGCTGCACAGCGTCATGTAACGTCACCCACATTGACAGCCACATTGACAGCGACATCAACATCGCGCCCGAAAGGGCAACGCGGTGCATTGAGAGACGCGCTCACCCAGTTTGACGAATGTGGTGTGATCGTCGCCTCCAGCGAACTGCACTTGTGGAAAGAGCTCTGTGCGCATCGCTGGAAAGAAGTGTTCTGGGAACAACGTCATCAGGTTCAGCAACATCTGCGAGTCTTCGTTTTTGGACATGCCACCTATGAGCTGTTGCGCCATCCGCATCTGGGGCTGTGTGGCAAGGCCGTCTTTCTGCATGTGGATGAGGCATGGCTTTCACAAACCATCGCATCACAATGTCAGGATATCGACCAGCGTCTGGCGCAGCGCTTCCATCCCGATGCCTTGAACGGCTATCGCACGCCCAAAGATTTTCACCCGATCCCTCTGCTGGGCATTCCGGGTGCTACCCCCGAAAATGAAAGTGCGCTGTATTACGAAAACACCCGGCAATTCCGGCCCTTGCGTACCGTTCCGTAAGGAAGCTCCTTGATGCACCGGACGCTGGAGCCGCTTTCACCGTTTTTCAGAACAACTCGACTCGTTTGCCCGTAGCAGGTGTGGCAGGTTGCTCCAGCAGGCGACGGGCATACTCGGCCTCATTGCGTGCGACTTCGGCGGCGGCTTGCATATTGCCCAGGATACGCTTGCACCACGCCACCCCCGTATCCGGTTCAAACAGCACCTTGCGCGACCACGGGCCGTCAAAATCGCAAGCATGTAGCCGCATCCCTTCCCGCTCCAGCCACTCGCGGGCAAACTGGACATTACGATCCCCGATGGGGGTGCGTATTGCTGTCACGATATTGCCACCGCCAAAGGCCTTGGCAATCACACGTTCCTTGCGCGCACCCTTGGCGAGCAAGGCATTGAGCAACACTTCCATGGCGTAATCACCCCTGAGCAATTCATCATGTTCGCTGCCGCTGGAAGAACGACCGGCCGGTAACATGAAATGATTCATGCCGCCGATACACAACTGCGGATCATGAAAACATACCGTCACGCAAGATCCCAGCAGGGTAGCCAACGGGCGTTGTGACTCGATCGCCCAGTCTCCCGGATGAATATTGCGCGCCGAACGCTCCATGTTTCGGCTCGTGGAATCGGGTACGACAGTGGGACTCATTTGAAGGCCATGATTTCACGCGCAATCATTTCAAGCGGCACGCTCTTGTCGACCCCGCCGAGTCGCACCGCTTCTTTGGGCATTCCATAGACGACACAACTGGCCTCATCCTGTGCCACGGTTTTCGCTCCCGCCTGATGCATTTCCAACAAGCCCCGTGCACCGTCATCCCCCATGCCTGTCATGATGACGCCCAGCGCATTCTTGCCAGCCACCTGGGCGACGGAACGAAAGAGCACATCGACTGAAGGCTTGTGGCGATTGACCGCCGGGCCGTCCACGATTTCAACGTAATACTGGGCACCACTGCGTTTCAGCAGCATGTGACGTGCGCCGGGGGCAATGAGTGCGCGGCCGGGAATCACACGGTCGCCGTTTTGTGCTTCACGCACCTCGACCTGACAAAGGCTGTTCAGCCGGTCTGCAAACATGGCCGTGAATTTTTCTGGCATGTGCTGGACGATCACCATGCCCGGACACACGGCAGGCAAGGTCTTGAGCACGGTTTCCAATGCCTGCGTGCCTCCCGTGGACGTACCGATGGCCACGATCCCTTCGGTCGTCTTGGCCATTGCGGTAGAGGGTGTCGTCTGTGCCGTGAGCACTGCATCTGTCGTCAGTCGAGGTGATGGTGCCACAAGTGTTGGGCGCATCATCGATGCCCCCAAGGCACGGCGATTGCTGCGCGCTGCGGCGCGAACAGCCGCCACCAGATCATTCGACGCATCGCTCAGAAACTGCTTCACCCCCATTTTTGGTTTGGTGATGATGCTCACCGCGCCTGCTGCCAATGCTTCCATTGTCGTTTCTGCGCCAGTTTCAACCAGCGACGAGCAGATGATGACGGGCGTGGGACGCTCGCTCATGATTTTCTTCAGGAAGGTGATGCCATCCATGCGCGGCATTTCGACATCCAGCGTGATGACATCCGGCCACTGGGTGCGCATCTTCTCCAGCGCAAAAATCGGATCGGCGGCCGCACCCATGATCTCGATATCTGGCTCGCGCTCCAGATGCTCACGGATGGTCTGGCGCACCACCGCCGAGTCATCGACGATCATGACCCTGATCTTGCTAGAGGGAGGCGTGCTCATGTCGGCAGCCGATAGATGGTGGGTTTCACTGGCTTCACGCAATCGGTGATGCCATTCAGGCTTTCCGAATGACCGATGATGAAATAGCCCCCCGGATGCAGTTGTTTCGCCAGACGTTCAACCACCTGTTTCTTGGTGGCAGCATCGAAATAAATCATCACATTGCGCAGGAAGATGACATGAAACTTGCTCATGGTCGGCAAAGGCTGGTTCAGATTGACCTGCATGAAACGTGTGTGGCTGCGCAGCTCCGGCATGATGACGAAACTACCCTCGTTATCACGCACGCCTTTCAGACAGTATTTTTTCAGATGTTCCGGTGTCAGCCCGCGTGTCCGGTCCAGCCAATAAACACCACGCTCGGCCACGGCCAGCACCGATTTGTTGATATCCGAACCCGTAATCGTCCATTGCGCCTTGAGTCCCATTGCCTGCGCCAGCGTCATGGCTAAGGTATAAATTTCCTCACCCGTCGAACTCGCTGCACTCCACACATTGAAGGGTTGCCCGGGCGGATGCTGCGGCACGATGGTCTGTGCCAAAAACTCAAAATGCTTGGGCTCACGGAAAAAATAGGTTTCATTGGTGGTCAACAAATCCACCATGAGCTGCAACTCGGTTTCCTGCTGCCCACTGGTGACGAAACGGTAATACTCCGAATAGGAATTGTGCCCGTAATGCCGCAACCGCCGTCCCAAGCGACCGACCAGCAGCACCTGCTTGGAATCCGCCAGACTGATGCCCGCAATCTTGTAGATGAGCGCCTGAAACTGCTTGAACTCAGCCGGTGTGATTTTATGAGGGTCGATCATGGGTGTAGATACTCGAATGCTATTGGCGATTTCAACCTAGAAACCGTAGTTGGACGCCTTCGAGTGTGCATTTTACGGGTTGTCTGGCAAGGCGCGATGAGGCGCATGGCCGCTCCCTGCAACGAAGAGCAACGCGGACAGGCGACCCGTAAAATGTGCAATCGACGGCGTAGCGGTCTCACCCGCAAGGTGAAGTTGATAGGTAATGAAAAACATGCAACATGACTGGTGTTTGTGATGATGATAAGCGGTCAACTGCGGTTTCTAGGTTCAATGATCCGCTACCACGGATGTCTTCCACGGATTGATAACGGTGAGACCGGCCGCCTGAAACGGTGCAATGTCGCGTGTTGCTATTGTTAACGCACGAATGGCAGCCGTCGCTGCGATGTAACCATCCGCTGTGCTGATCGCCTTGCCTTCGGTTTTTGCCTGCTCCATCAGCGTTGCGTAGGCTTGCGAGGTATCCAGATCGAAAGGTAGAACCCGCCCCATGAAGGCAGGCAAGACCTCGTGCTCCAATCGTTCCTGATAAATTTCACGTCGCTTTCCTCTTGGCATGATTGCCAGTCCGAAACGAAGCTCGGCGACGGTGATCGCCGACAGATAGAGCGTTTCGATCGCCTGAGCATCGATCCAGTCCAGCACGCCAGGATCTGGCGTAATCTTCCATAGCTCAGAAATCACGTTGGTATCAATGAGGATCATTCAAACCTCACTGGATCAGCAGGTGCCTTGTCGCGAATCTGGTTGAAGTATTCGACTTCGACATCCGTCAGCCCACCGGCTTCGCGAGCGATGGAAGTCAGTAGCGAACCTAGTTTCAATCGACCTTCTGGTTTTGCCGCCTTCTCCAAAATGTCACGAACTTCGGCCTCTGTGCTGCGCCCATGTCGAGCGGCGCGCACTCTCAAGGCGCGGTGTACGTCGTCGGGAAGATTGCGCACCGTCAGCATGGCCATGACATCACCCTATAAAAACACGGATTGCATTCATTTTATTGATTTGAATGCAATTCAGCAAGCGCAAACGATATTGCAAAATGAATGGTTTTCGTTACCTTCCGGCTGAGGCAGCGATGCTCCGCAGCCCCTGGCTTCGTCAAAAAACCAGAGGGCTGCGACTGCGATACCAGTCAGGTTTGTTCAGGAATTTCCTTGTTATGTGCTGCATGTCCGCCGACATGGGAGAGCGCAGCCATTTCATCTACGGATAGCACCTTCTGGATATTGAGAATGATGACGAATTTCTGGTTGACCTTGCCCATGCCAGCGATGAAATCGGTGCGGATTTTTGCACCGAATGCGGGCGCGGCCTCGATTTCTCCTGCTGCAATTTCGAGCACTTCCGACACGGCATCAACCATGATGCCGATGTCCTGCTTCGTATCTTCCTGAAGGATTTCAACAATCACGATACAGGTACGGCGTTGTACCGTCGTGGCCGAAGCGCCGAAGCGCGCGGCCAAGTCGATGACGGGTACCACCGCCCCGCGCAGATTGATGACGCCCCGCACGAAGGACGGCATCATGGGGATTTCGGTGAGATGGCCGTACTCGATGATTTCCTTGACATTGAGTATGCCTACGGCGTACATCTCACCGGCTAGATTGAAGGTCAGATACTGATGGTCTTCCCCGGCGGACGCCAGCATATTGCCCGTGGTCGCCACGGGTAGAGGCGGGCTGGCGGAGTTCTGTGTGTTTCGGCTTGCTGTTTGCATGGTTTCTCCCCGCTCAGAAACGTTCAAAATCCTGCTCGTTGCTCATGGCCTGCATGGATTTCGCAGGCGCACGATGGCTTGCCGCCGGAGCAGACGATGAAGCGGTGCGTGCACGCTGCTGCGGCGCGGCGTGGCCAGCGTTTTCATTGATTTTGAAGAAGGCCATCAACTGCTGAAGCTGACCGGCCTGACCGCCCATTTCCTCGGCGGTTGCGGCCAGTTCTTCGGAGGCCGAAGCGTTTTGTTGAGTCGCCTGATTGAGCTGCCCCATCGCGCCATTGATTTGCCCCACGCCGGATGACTGTTCCTGCGACGCCGCCGCGATCTCCTGCACCAGATCGGAAGTCTTGCGGATCGACGGCACCATTTCGTCCAGCAACTTGCCCGCCTTTTCCGCCATCTTGACGGAAGAACCCGCCAGCTCGCCGATTTCCTGCGCGGCAACTTGCGAACGCTCGGCCAGCTTGCGCACCTCGGCCGCCACTACCGCAAAGCCCTTGCCATGCTCGCCGGCACGCGCTGCTTCGATGGCAGCATTGAGTGCCAGCAGATTCGTCTGGTAAGCAATATCGTCGATGATGCCGATCTTGCCCGCAATCTGGGTCATGGCCGTCACCGTATCCTTGACGGCCGCCCCGCCTTCCGCCGCTTCCACGGCGGATTTCGACGCCATGCCGTCGGTAATCTTCGCGTTCTCCGTGTTCTGGGTGATGGATGCCGTCATCTGCTCGATGCTGGCCGTCGTTTCTTCCACGCTGGCCGCCTGTTCGGATGAGGATTGCGATAGCGACTGCGCCGTTTGCGAAACCTGTCCTGCCGCGCTATTGAGCGCGTCCGAAGCTGAATTGATTTCACTGATGATGCCCGACAGCTTGCCCACCATATTGGACATGGATTGCTTGAGCATCCCGGTTTCATCCTTGGAATCGACGATCAGTTTCACGGTCATGTCGCCTTGGGACATCGCATCGGCTGCACCCACCACTTCGTTCAGCGGACGGGTGATGCTGCGCGTGACCCAGAGTCCCAGCAGGAAGGAGAGCACGATGGCGATACCTGCGGTTGACAGGATAGCCAGGCGGGAGGAACGGAAGGTTTCGTCAGCAGCTTCACCACTCTTATTCATGAGCTGCACCTGAAACTCGATCAGCGTATTCACCCGTTTACGATACTCGGTGGCGGCGGTCAGATAGTCCTTGCTCAGGAAAGCGCGCCCCTCCGCCACATGTCCCTCTTCGGCAAACTGGATCAACTGATTCTGGGCAGCGATGTAACGTTCACGAGCATCCAGAATCTGCTGGAACATCTCGACACCTTTCGGGTTGTTCAGAGTCGGCTTGAGCTTTTCCCAGGCCTTGGCAATGGTGGCGCGGCTTTCGAGAATCTGGTCTTTGGCTTTCTGTATGCTTTCCTTGTTTTCGGCCAACATGAGGTCGCGTCCGCGTATGGCAATGTTGTTCACACCAGACAATCCTTCTTGCAGTAGCTCAATCTTGGGCCACTTGTTACCTGTGATGTCACGAGTGGCCTCATTGAGATTACTCATCGCCACATTGGCGATGACCGTGATAGTCACCATCATGGCAATCAACAAGCCCAGTACGAGGGCGAGGCGTGCACCAATACGGATATTTTTGAACATCGTTGTTTCCTCCTTGAGAAATCGATCAGAACAGCAAGTTATGCAGTAACGTTAATGTTTTCATGGTGCGGGGTAATACCTGTATTCCAATGCGTTCATTACGAAAGACGGGCCGTTGCCGATGAAGCCTCGGCATCAGTAAGATGAGTGCTACCCGAGTCATATCCGGAAGCCAGTTGTGCGAGTGCCGCAACGTCGAGGATGAGGGCGACTTCACCGCTGCCGAGGATGGTGGAACCGCCGATGCCTCTTAAATGACGGAAGATGGCGGAAAGCGGTTTGATGACCGTCTGGAATTCGCCTTGCAAGACATCGACCACGATGCCCAGCTTGCGCGCCCCTGAGCGCACCACCACGACGTTTTCACGCGCCGCAGGTGCTGCCTCGATTTCAAACAGCTCGCGCAAACGAACGAAGGGCAGCACTTCGCCGCGTAGATTCAGATAGTGCCGATCCATCGGAACATTTCTGAGTTCCAGACACTCCACCACCATTTCCAGCGGAACGACATACGCCGCCTTATCCACACCCACAAGAAAGCCGTCGATGATGGCGAGTGTGAGCGGCAGGCGAATGGTGAAGCGTGAGCCGCTGCCGTCGGTCGAATCCACCTCGATCGTGCCGCGCAATGACTGGATGTTGCGCTTGACCACATCCATGCCCACGCCGCGTCCGGAAAGATTCGTCACCTTGTCGGCGGTGGAAAAGCCCGGCTCGAAAATCAGATTGTCTATCTCTGCATCGCTGAGGGTTTGAGTAGATGACACCAACCCCCGTTCGATCGCTTTGGCGTAGATTTTTTCGCGATTCAGTCCGCCGCCGTCATCCGTGATTTCAATGACGATGCTGCCTGAATCGTGATACGCATTCAGCCCAAGCCGCCCTGCCACTGGCTTGCCACGCGCAAGCCGTTTTTCGGTCGTCTCCAGCCCGTGGTCAATGGCATTGCGCACCAGATGCATGAGCGGATCGCCGATTTTTTCAACCACCGATTTATCCAGCTCGGTTTCACCGCCCGTAATCACCAGATCCACTTCCTTGCCCAGCTCGCGGGAGACATCGCGCACCACTCGGTTGAAGCGGTTGAAGGTTTCGCCGATCTGCACCATGCGTAATTGCAGCGCGGAATCGCGGATATTTTCGACCAGTCGCGTGAGCACTGAGGTTGCCTCGACCAGCGGCCCCTGTTGGCTTTTCTGTGCCAATAGGCTCGCACTGGCACCCGCGATGACCAGCTCGCCCACCAGATCGATGAGCTGATCGAGCTTGTTGGCATGAACGCGGATGAGCCGCGACTCCTCGGCTTTCTTCTCGCTCACCTGCTTTTGCTTGACGATGGCGGCTTCGACGATTTCCGGCTGGATGATTTTTTCTTCGACGAGAATATCGCCCAGTCGTGGCGCGGCAGGATTCGTTCCGCTGGAACCTGCCTCATCTGAAGCCGATGTGTCAGCGGTTTCCTGTTCCTGACGGTTCAGGCCGCCGAGCAATTCTTCCTGAGTGATCGCGCCACTTCTCACGAGGATTTCACCCAGGCGCATCAATTCTTCGGGTAGCTCCTGGATGAGTTGCAGATAATCCGCCACCTTGCTGTTGGGCGGCAGAATGCGCAAGGCGCAGTCGTCGCGCACAAAATCGAAAACTCGTTCGATGGCCTCCTTGGTCGCATGGCTACGCAGACGAATCTCGAAGCCCAGATAGCAGGATTCCGGATTCATGTCGCTTGCTGCGGGCATGGCATCGGCAAGTGTATCGATATGCACGATTTCGCCCAGACCCATGAGGTAACGCAAAATGGCCGCCGGGTCCATGCCCTGCCGCAACACGTTTTCACCGAAGCGCACGGACACATGCCAGCAGTCATCGATGACCGTTCCTACGCCCGATTCCACCGCCCCGATATGTTCTCCGGGCGATGTATTGTTATTGTTTGAAGCGGTCGCAAGAGAACCCGCCGCATCGTCGCCTTCACCAATATGCTCACGCAAGCGATGCAGCAGCGCATCCCCCGCCGCCTGCAAAGTCGCATCGGTTTCAGAAGATGTTCCTGCCACGACACGATCCAGCAGAACGCCCAGATGATCGCAACACGGCAGTAACAAACCAATCAATTCCGGGCTGACCGTGATCGCGCCATTACGCAGCTTGTCGAGCGCATTCTCGACCACATGCATGAAGCGTTCGATGGCCGTCTGCTCCACGACACCCGAGCTGCCCTTGATGGTGTGTGCCGCCCGAAAAATGGCGTTCAGCGTTTCGTCATCGGCCTGCCCCTGCTCCAGCGCGAGTAGCCCAGTCTCCATCGCCTCGATCTGTTCGCGCGATTCCTGAATGAACATGGCCAGAATTTCGTCCATGAGATTTCCTTTATCGTAAATGCTGCACAAACGATGCTAAATACTCCTCTCTTCCCTTGTGGGAGATGCCACAAGGGAAGAGGGTTGTCATCACTCTTTTCATCACGCTGCACCCTGCGCTGGGATGACCAGCGGATCGCCGAAATATCCGGCGATATTGAAAAAATCGATCAGCTCATGCACCGCAGGGCTATGCGCCACGATGTGACAAGTGCGAC
Organism: uncultured Sterolibacterium sp.; assembly: GCA_964437515.1. GTDB lineage: Bacteria > Pseudomonadota > Gammaproteobacteria > Burkholderiales > Rhodocyclaceae > Sterolibacterium. The sequence continues at coordinate 26,288 of CAYTHB010000018.1, read as the reverse complement.
CGGTGTTCAGACTTTCTCGTTTGAGCAGCATCAAAAGCTGGATGCCCGCGGTGTCGATTTCCGCCACGCGGGAAAGATCCAGCTCGAATACCGTGTTGCGTGTCAGCCCTTGCAACAGGGTTTCCTTGAGGGCTTCTGCGTGATAGATGGTCATGTCATCCGTGATGACCATGCGTTCTGCTTGTGCGCCTTCTGTTGATTTTTTCTTCTTCATGAGGCGTCCTCCCTGGCTTTATGCAAGTGCTGCGTTTTGAGGAAAAATTTACCGCACCACGAGCTTGACGGTATTGAGCAGTTCGTCCGCCGTGGCCGGTTTCACCAGCCAGCCGGAAGCACCGGCGGCTTTGGCTTCCATGCGTTTATCCTGCTGCGACTCGGTGGTGAGAAACAGGATGGGCATGAATTTATACGCGGGCAGCTTGCGGACTTCCTTGATGAACTCGATGCCATTCATGCCGGGCATGTTGAGATCGGTGATGAGCAGATCGATTTTCGTGCCGCCAGAAAATTTCTTCAGTCCTTCGGCCGCATTCCCCGCCTTCTCGACGGCATAACCCGCCTTGGCAAGAATGTTGGAAATCGAGAGCAGAATGGTGGCGGAGTCATCCACCAGCAATACGGTTTTCATGATTCGTCCTAGATTAGACTGATAGGGCAGTGGAGGTTATTCTGTTTTCAAATTTTTTTGCATCGGCTTTCCCTTACATTCATGAGCATTCAAACTCCAAAAAGCGTCTGGTCAGACGAATATTCCATCGGGATTGCCGGGCTGGATGTTCAGCATCAGCAGCTTTTCAAGTTGCTGGGCAAGGTGCATGCGCTGGCGCATCTCGAACCGGAGCAGGCGTTGAAAGCCTTTCCGGAAATACTGGACCGGCTCAATGAGTACGCGGCTTATCATCTGATGACCGAGGAAACCCTGATGAAAAAACACCTTCCTTCTGATGGCACCATGGTGGCGCACATGACCGAGCATCGTATTTACTGGCAACGGATCGTGGAATTCAAGCGGCGTCTGGCACAACAGGATGTCGATGTCGTTTCAGCATTGATCACGTTTCTGGATCACTGGTGGAGCGATCATATTTTGGGAACGGATCGTGCTCTGGGCGCCCAGCTGCGTGAGAAGGGATTGAGTTGATATCATGATGACGCGTCAACTTCAGGCTTCTACACCGCATTGGCATCTGAAACTCATTCAACACTACCGGAAATTCCGGCTGATCCTGTTTCCCTTATTCGCCATATCGGGGGCTATCCTGGTGGCAGGGGTTTCCATCCTGCTGGCGCATGCGATCGGTCATCCTCATGCGCATGCGCTGGACGAAGAGTATGAGCTGATCATCATGACGAGCACAGCCACTTTTGCTCTGGTCATCGTAGGGCAACTGCTCGTCAATCGTCTGCTGCTGGGGCGTGCGATCTCAGGTTTCGTCGAGCAGGCGACGCAATGGGCAGACAATGACAGCATGCATTTTGCCAATTTCGAGAAAATCGCCGACAACTTGCAGGAGGTCGGACGCTACAACACCGTGCTGGACGAGCAGTTAAAAGAGGTCATCCAGACCACTGAAAAAGCAGCGTTCGATATGGTGAGTCGCATCGATCGCATTGCGCAGGAAAGTGAACGGCTTTCGAATGAAGTGCAGGCTTCAGTGGCGCACTCTTATTCGCTTTCCGGAGAGTCTCAGGAGCAACTGGAAGGGAACCTGAAGGCGATCGAAGCGCTCATGGTGTATCGCACCCAGCAAGAGGCACGGCATCGTGAGGCACAAAGCAGCATCCAGCGCGTGGTCGGTGAAATCGGCTCACTCTCACCGCTGGTCGAGCTCATCAAGAAAATCGCCAAGCAAACAGAACTGCTCGCACTCAATGCCGCCATCGAAGCCGCGCGTGCCGGTGAGGCAGGCAAGGGCTTTGCCGTGGTGGCCGATGAGGTGCGCAAGCTTTCCAACAAAACCACGGAAGCCGCCGCCGAGGTGACGGAAGGCATCGATACGGTGTCCAGTGCCATCATGCGCGAGCTGACGCAGACCTTCAACCTCGATCAATCTTCAACCGATCAACAGCAGCTCGATGACATCAGCCATCGTCTACAGGCCATGGGAACGAGCTTTAGTCAGGCGCTGGACTACCTGCAAGGGCTTACGGCTTCGTTGGATGCCAGTACCACACAGATTTCTCAGGATGTGATGGATACCGTGAGCCAGCTTCAGTTTCAGGACATCGTGCGCCAACAGTTAGAACATGTGGGCGAAGGGCTGGAGCGTCTGACGACACACATGGACACGCTTTCTGAAAACGTGCGTCTGGCCCCTGTCAAACCGCTGGAGCCTCCCTCGCTCGACGAACACCTGAACGCCCTGCGCCAACGCTACGCCATGGACAGCCAACGCGAAGCCCATGCACGGGGTTTGGGTCTGGGCGATGAAGGCAGTGCGCTGACCCCAGCAGCCGATTCGGCTCCTCGGGTGGAGTTGTTTTGACGTGAATACCACACCCATACCACCCCGTCCGGCTTCGCCGTCCACCCCTCCATAGAGGGGAATTATTCGTGGTCGCTGGATGAGAGTTCTCTTTGCTGGATGAGGGATTGTTCGTAGTTGCTGGATGAGATTCCTCTTTGCTGGATGAGGGATTGTTCGTAGTTGCTGGATGGGATTTTTCTTTGCAGGAGACGAAATAATCCTTCTCCTGCGATAGCCGACGAAGCTGGACGGGGGCAGTTAAAAATTCCCCTCCGCAGAGGGGAGCCGTAGAGCCGAAGTCGTTAACAATTCCCCTCCTGTGGAGGGGTGGACGGCGAAGCCGGACGGGGTGGTGCAGGATGACGCCCACACATGTCCATGCCCCATTTGTCCCATTTGCCCCATTGATCCGCTGTGCAGCACCCTACTGGCGCACGATTATGGGCTTGATATCGAACATTTCGCGTAGCTGTTCTGCTGCACGTTGTGCGGCGGCTTGATCTTGCCAGGGGCCGAGTTGTACGCGATACAGTCCGGCGCGCGCCTGTATGACGAGTTTTCCGCCGATGTCTTCACTGGCGGCATGAGCCGAGCCGGGAAGTTCCCGACTCAGATGCGCCTTGAAGCTTTCTGCATTGTCCCGGCTGCCAAAGGCACCTAGTTGCAGGAATAGCCCTCGGGATTCCTTGACTTCGGGAAGCCCCGAAGAGGTGGGCGTGATGGGTGGAACGACGCGCTGGATCATCTCGGCCAAGGGGTCGATTCGTGCCGGTTCCGTGATGGCCAGAACCGGACTTGTCGTTGTGCCTGTTGCATCGGATGGCAGGCTTTCGACTTCCAGCAAGGTGCTGCCACTGCCAACATAGCCCAGTTTCCATGCGGCAACATACGATAGGTCGATGATGCGTCCGGAATGAAAAGGACCGCGATCGTTGACCCGCACGACGACGGATTTTCCATTGACTGGATTGGTGACGCGGGCATAGCTGGGCAGGGGGAGCGTGGGGTGTGCTGCGGTCATGGCAAACATGTCATACGTTTCGCCATTCGAGGTGCGTTGGCCATGAAATTTGCGTCCATACCAGCTCCCGATGCCTTGTGCCTTGTAGCTGCCCGGCGTGGTCAAGGGGATGTATTCACGATTGAATACGGTGTAGGGTCGGTTGGCAAAACGGTGCAGCGGTTCCGCTTTCGGGACGGCATCGGGAATGGCGGCGAGGGCTTCGGGAGAGGGCGTGTCGTCTCCGGGGCCGTCGTCCAGATAATAGCCTCCGCCCCGTTTGGAGAGAGAGGCTGCTGGCTTGGCGAGTGAGCTTGGTGATGCGGTAGGGGTCGAGGGCGTTTTTGCGATGTTGTCCGTCGGTGAGGTACGGAGGGTGACGGGACGTTGCGGCGGTGTTCCGCAGGCGGTCAGCAGCATCGATGATGCGCACAGGGTGACCCATGCCGTATGTATCGGGAAACGTGGCAGAAAAGATCTTCGTTTCATTTTTGTACCAGCATACGATTTTTCTGCACGCTCATCAGGATGCCAATGCCAAATGAGAGTGTCACCAATGCCGTCCCGCCATAGCTGACGAAGGGCAGCGGTACGCCCACCACCGGCAGGATGCCAGCGACCATGCCCATGTTCACGAAGGCATAGGTAAAGAAAATCATGGTGATGCTACCCGCCAGCAGTCGTGTGAAAAGGGTGGGGGCACTGGCGGCAATCATCATGCAGCGGCTGATGAGGAGCGCGTAGAGGATGAGTAGTATCGAGTTGCCAATCAGACCGAACTCTTCCGAGAGCACGGCAAAAATGAAATCGGTGTGTCGTTCCGGGATGAATTCGAGTTGTGATTGTGTGCCTTGCCCCCAGCCCTTGCCGAGGATGCCGCCTGAGCCGATGGCAATGGTGGATTGGATGATGTGAAAGCCTTTGCCCAGGGGGTCGGCTTCCGGATCGAATAGAGTCATGACGCGATTGCGCTGGTAGTCGTGCAATACATACGTCCAAGCAAGCGGTGCTGCTGCCGCCGCAGCGAGCATCAGACTGGCGATGACTCCCCAGGGGAGGCCGGCAAAGAAGATGACATAAAAGCCAGCGGTGAACACCAGAATGGCGGTTCCCAGATCCGGTTGTCGTGCAATCAGCGCGACGGGGATCAGCAGTATCAGTGCGGCCACAGCGTAATCGCGCAAGCGTCGTTGGGCTTCGTGTCGCTGGAAATACCAGGCGAGCATGAGCGGCATGGCAATTTTCATCAGTTCGGAGGGCTGGATACGCATGAATCCCAGATCGAGCCAGCGTCGTGCGCCTTTGGATATGTCGCCCACCAGCGCAACGGCCAGTAGCAGCAGCACGCCCAGAATGAAGGTGGGTAAGGCGAAGCGCAGCAGACGTTGGGGGGGGAATTCGGCACCGAGGCGCATGACGACCAGGGCGACGGACATGTTCAACAGTTGAGAACCGATGCGATCGGGCGATGCGCTGCTGACCACCAGCAAGGCGTAGCCGAGCAGCAGGCTGAAGAAGAGCATCAGCAAGGGGTCGATGGGGGCAATCAGACGATGCCAGCGCGCCTTTAGATTGAGTTCCATTAGCGTGAAATACAAAAATCAGAGTCGAGTTGAAGATGTGAGCGTAGCGAGCCAATCAGTAGCCGCCCCTTGAGGGGGCGTAGGCGGGGTTTCACGGAGCACTGCTCCGTGCCGCCGAAGCCGGACGGCTGTGCAAAGCCGTCCGTGGGGGATGGGTGGGGTGGGTGTATCGGGTAACGATTATTTCATCCTCTGCGGGTGGAGATGGTCACCATGATCGTTAATGCGACTCCGTGGGTGCGTTAGGCGCAGATGCGGGTACAGATGCCGGTGCAGATGCAGTTGTCGTTGAAGCTGCCGATGCAGAGGCAGGCTCTGTTTCCAGTTCGTGCGTATCTTCCTGCACGCTGTCATCTGTCGGTGCCGGGGCTTTGGGGACTTTCCCGAGCAGATAATAATCAAACACCTGTCGAGCGATTGGGGCGGCGGCTTGCGCGCCAAAGCCGCCATTTTCAACCAGGACGGCCAGTGCGATGGTGGGGCGATCAGCGGGTGCAAAGGCAATGAACAGGGCGTGGTCACGCAGGCGTTCATGGATCTTGTGTTCCGAATATTTTTCACCTTTCAGGCTGAAGACCTGCGCGGTGCCGGTTTTTCCGGCAGAAACATATTCGGCACCGGCAAAGGCACGCGCACCCGTTCCTTCCGTATTGACGCCGATCATGGCTTGCTTGATGGTGTCGATGTGGGACTGTTGTAGTGGAATCCGGCGTAAGGGAAAGGGTTCGATCGGTTTGGGCGTTCCGCTACGGGTATCGGTGATGTATTTGACCAGATGCGGACGAAACATGATGCCATTGTTGGCCAGTGTCGCCGTGGCTTGTGCCAGTTGGATGGGGGTATAGGTGTTGTACCCTTGACCAATGCCGATGCTGATGGTTTCACCGGCATACCAGCGTTGTTGCTCAGGCTTGCGGAAGCGTTTTTTCTTCCAGGCCGGCGAAGGCAATACGCCCGTGGATTCGCCATCGATATCGACCCCCGTCGGGCTTCCAAAGCCAAAAGGCGCCATGAAACTGGCGATGCTGTCGATGCCCAGATCATTGGCCAGCGAGTAGTAATAGGTATCGCAGGAAACGACGATGGACTTGTACATATCCACCGTCCCATGTCCACCCTTCTTGTCGTCGCGAAACTGATGCCCGCCAAAGTTGAAATACCCCGGATCAGCGATGGCCTGGTTCGGTGTGCGTTTGCCCAGTGTCAGGGCGGCGAGTGCCATGAAAGGTTTGAAGGTCGAGCCCGGCGGATAGGCGCCATTGATGGCACGATTGACCATCGGTTTGTCGGGCGAAGTGTTGAGCTCGTCCCAGCTCTGGGTGTCGATGCCATCCACAAACAGGTTGGGGTCGTAACCCGGCATGGAAACCAGTGCCAGAATGCCGCCGGTCGAGGGTTCAATGGCGACCAGTGCGCCACGACGATCCCCAAAAGCCTTCTCGGCGACTTCCTGTAGCTTGGCATCCACCGTCAAGGTGAGATTGTTGCCGGAGACGGGTGGGGTGCGTGCCAGCACACGCACGGCACGTCCCGCCGCATCGACTTCCATTTGCTCGAAGCCGGTCTGTCCATGCAAATCAAATTCGTAATGCTGTTCCAGCCCGCTCTTGCCGATGTGTTCGGTGCCACGGTAATTGTCTTCCTGCTCCTTGTCTTCGATACGGCCGATATCACGGTCATTGATACGACCGATGTAACCGAGCAAATGGGAGCCTGAGGTTTCAAAGGGATACTGTCGGAACAGCCGTGCCTTGATTTCCACCCCGGGGAAACGATAGCGGTTGGCAATGAAGCGCGCGACTTCTTCGTCCGTTAGACGCGTGCGGATGGGGAGCGATTCAAAGTTCCGGCTTTCTTCAAACAGCTTCTTGAATCGCTTGCGATCCTTGGCACGAATTTCGATGATCTGAGCTAATTCGTCGATGGTGGTTTCCAGATCAGTCGTCTGAGAGGGCGTGATTTCCAGCGTATAAGCGGAGTAATTGCGCGCCAGGATGAGGCCATTACGATCAAGTATCAGGCCGCGATTGGGCAAGATGGGAACGAGGGAAATGCGATTGTCTTCAGCCCGCGTTTGATAGTAATCATGCTGCACGACCTGCAACCAGAAAAACCGCGCGAATAAAAGACAGAATCCCAGCAACACGAAGCCCAGCATGACGAGCAGGCGCCGCCGGTAACGCTGGATTTCCTGTTCTGGATTATTGATTTCCACGGTGTCTGCGGAAGGCGAAGGGTGAAAGGGTTAAGAGTTTACGGTGTTAGCCTTGCCGCCGAGCCGCCTCAAGGCAAGGCGTCACGCGCCGAAGGCGCAACCCGGACAGCGCGTGCGACGAAGTACCCCGTAACAAGCGAGCGAAGCGAGGAAGTGGCCTCCCCCTCGCGAGAGGGGGTCGGGGGGAGCGGGCGTTCATATCGGCCTATTCTCGTCCTTCTCAGCCGATTGATATTGCGGCAACAGCAGCATGTAGGTCATCGGATACCACAGAAGTGCGGCAACGATGCTGCCGATGAAGTATGAAATCCCCGGAAAATGTGCGCCCGTCAGCATCCGTATCACCAACATCACAACCTGTACAAGCAGTAGCAAAGGGAATACCTGCATGGCTTGTTCGATCATGGGAAACCAGAGAATGCGTCGCGACAGGCTGTTGGCTGCAAATGCCAGCAAGGTGTAGGCGAGGGCGTGTTGTCCCATGACGCTGCTGTCGATCATGTCCATACACAGACCGAGCAGGAAGGCAATTCCCATCCCGATTTTGAGGGGCTCGCGTATGCACCAGAAGGTCAATACCAGGGCGACAAAATCTGGAATTCCTGGAAGCCTGCCCAAGGGGATCGTATTCAGCAGCAGTGCCAGTACGAGAGAGGCCGCGACAAACCAGCCACGTGCTGGACGCAGGATGCGATTGGAGGCATTGGTCGGTTGCATCAGCGATGTCCTTTACGGGTCTTCACCCGTTTTTCCTTTTCATCCAGTTCGACAGGTGGGGGAGGCAGGGCTTCCCTGCGCCCAAGGATCAAGGCCATGCCATGACGTTCGACTCCGGCAACAGGCTCACAACGAACCCGTGCAAAGGCGTAGGTGGTGTCACGATTGACCTGCTTGATGATGGCAACCGGCAAGCCCGGCTGATAGAGTCCATCCAGTCCGGAAGTGACCAGTTCATCACCTTCCTTGATGTCGGCATTGGCCGCTAGGAAGCGTAGTTCCAGATGGCTGTCACCGGTTCCGAACAGGACGGCACGCAGTCCGTTGCGAACGATCTGTACCGGGACGGCCTGATTTTTGTCGGTGATTAGCGTGACTTCCGAGATCATGGGATACACCCGTGTCACTTGGCCGATGACGCCGAGTTCGTCTACGACGATCTGGCCGGCAGCGATGTCTTGCTGTGAGCCCCGATTGATGATGATGCGTCGTGAAAAAGGGTCGCGTGCCGTGTACAGAATCTCGACCAATGTACCGGAAAGGGGCTGGTGCTGTTTCATGTCCAGCAAGGCACGCAGACGCTCGTTTTCGAGTTCGAGATGTTCCTGTCGCAGCAGGCGGTTTGCCGTGCCTAGTTGCTTCTCACGAAGCTGAATATTTTCCTTTTGGAGCTTCACCACACTGGCGAGATAACCGCTGCCTTGCTCGATGCCTTCGACAGGTGCGTAGGCCAGTAATTGCAAGGGATAAGCGGCGGTTTCCATGGCCTTGCGTACCCATTCGAGGGTGTGAAAACGCAGGTCCAGCACTAGCAGCGTGAGAGAGACGCAGACGTAGAATGCCAGTCGAACCAGCGGTGCGGGGCCACGATTGAAGAAGGGAGGTGGCGGACGATCAACGACGGCCATTGCTGCGGTGAGCGGTAAAGGATTGAGCGTGAAATAAGGAACGGGAATGAGAAGGTGTGCGGGCTGGGATGCTGAGTGTGGCGAGTAAGTCAGTCATTTTGTTACCTTCTCGCTTACCTTTTCGCACACGGCTTTCTCCATGCCCGATTCTTCATTGATTCACTTATTCATTGGCAAAGATGCTGCCCAGATGATCCATTTTTTCCAGTGCCATGCCTGAGCCGCGAACGACGCAACTGAGCGGGTCGTCCGCAACGATGACGGGCAGGCCGGTTTCTTCCATCAGTAGACGATCGAGGTCGCGCAAAAGCGCGCCACCGCCGGTGAGTACCATGCCGCGTTCGGCAATATCGGCACCCAGTTCGGGTGGCGTCTGTTCCAGTGCGGACTTCACGGCCGAAACGATGGAGTTGAGCGGATCGGTCAGGGCTTCCAGGATTTCATTGGAAGTAATGGTGAAGCTGCGCGGTATCCCTTCGGAAAGATTGCGACCCTTGACTTCGATTTCTTTGACTTCGGAACCCGGAAAAGCCGAACCAATGTTTTTCTTGATGAGTTCCGCCGTGGTTTCACCAATCAACATGCCGTAATTGCGGCGAATGTAGCCGATGATGGCATCGTCGAAGCGGTCGCCCCCGACGCGCACACTGCCTGCATAGACCATGCCGCCCAGCGAAATAACGCCTACTTCGGTCGTGCCGCCGCCGATATCCACCACCATCGAGCCTGTGGCATCCGAGACCGGCATCCCGGCGCCGATGGCGGCCGCCATGGGTTCTTCGATCAGGTAAACATGGCTGGCACCTGCACCCAGCGCCGATTCACGGATGGCGCGGCGTTCAACCTGGGTCGAGCCGCAGGGGACGCAAATGATGATGCGCGGCGATGGCGAGAACAGGCGTGAATCATGAACCTGCTTGATGAATTGCTTGAGCATCTGCTCGGTGACGGTAAAGTCAGCAATCACACCATCTTTCATCGGACGGATGGCCGTAATGCTGCCCGGCGTGCGGCCGATCATTTCCTTGGCCTTCTTACCGACGGCCTGGATGGTTTTTTTGGCGTTGGGTCCGCCTTCGGTACGGATGGCGACGACCGAGGGTTCGTTCAGGACAATCCCTTGGCCACGTACATAAATCAGGGTGTTGGCCGTTCCCAGATCGATGGCCAGGTCATTTGAAAAATAGGAACGCAGTAAATTGAACACGTTTGTTTCCGATCAGCAATCAGTCAATAAAATTCACCAGACAGCGCAGCACGAAGGCTTATGGGGTGTCGTTATGTCGTTAACCTGCGGCGCAAGGAAGTCTGATGGGGTGTGTTGGTAGGGTCAGGTGGGGCGGATGTCACTTTGCATCCCAAAGACACAGGCTCAGTAAAAAACCTGAACGAGGGCTTCGTGGATAAACTTGCTTATGATACTCTATTGGGCTTGGTAATTTAAGAGTTTTTAACGTCCGCATGTCATTGAATTCCGAACAGGTAACGCGTATTGCGCGTCTGGCCCGCATTGAAATTTCTCCGGCTGAAACCACGCAGATGGGTGAGCGACTCAACGCCATCCTGGGCTTGATCGAACAGCTACAGGCGGTGGATACCACAGGGGTTGAACCCATGGCACATGCTGCCACGGGCGGAAATACGGCACAGCGTTTGCGCGAAGATGCCGTGACCGAAATCGACCGCCGTGCGGTTTGCCAGACCATTGCGCCGGAAGTCGAGGCTGGCTTGTATCTCGTGCCTAAAGTCATTGAATAGTGAGGAGTGCGGCACGAGACAGACAGGGCTTACGCACCCGTCTGATCGTTTGTTTCGTGCCCCCGAAAACATGATCCAGTCATCCTTGAAGCAGCTAGCGCAGTCGCTGGCGACAAAACAGATTTCCAGTGTCGAGTTGACGCAGCTTTATCTCGATCGCATCGATCGTCACAATCCGGCCATCAATGCCTACATCACGGTCGATGCCGAACGCACGCTGGCGCAGGCGCGTGCTGCTGATACGCGCATTGCAGCAGGCAAGGCCGGGGCTTTGACGGGGATTCCCTTGGCGCACAAGGACATTTTCTGCACGGAAGGGATGTTGACCACGTGTGGCTCCAAAATGCTGTCCAATTTCATCAGTCCTTACGATGCTCACGTCGTTGAGCGTCTCAATGCCGAAGGCATGGTGACGCTCGGCAAATGCAATATGGATGAGTTTGCCATGGGCTCATCCAACGAAACTTCGTATTACGGTTCGGTCAAAAACCCTTGGGATACGCGCTGTGTTCCTGGCGGTTCGTCGGGCGGTTCGGCGGCTGCTGTCGCGGCACGTTTGGCACCCATTGCCACGGGCACGGATACGGGTGGCTCGATTCGTCAGCCCGCTGCCTTGTGTGGCCTCACCGGGCTCAAGCCGACGTATGGCATCGTTTCCCGCTATGGCATGATTGCTTTTGCGTCCTCGCTCGATCAGGCCGGTCCGATGGGACGTTCGGCGGAAGACTGTGCCTTGTTGCTGAATGGAATGGCGGGTTTCGATACGCGTGATTCCACCTCGCTGGATCGCCCTGTCGAGGATTACACCCGCGCATTGGATCAGCCATTGCAAGGCATTCGTATCGGGATTCCCAAAGAATTTTTTGCGGTGGGCATGGATGACAGCGTGCGAGCCGCCATCGAATCCGCGTTGGAGGAATATCGCAAGCAAGGTGCGATCACGGTCGATATCAACCTGCCCAACACGGGCTTGTCGGTTCCTGCTTATTATGTGCTGGCACCTGCCGAAGCCAGTTCCAACCTCAGTCGTTTCGATGGGGTGCGTTATGGGCATCGTGCGGCTGAGTATGGCGACCTCAACGACATGTACGCCAAAACGCGGGCGGAAGGTTTTGGGGCAGAGGTCAAGCGTCGCATCCTCATCGGCACCTATGTGCTTTCGCACGGTTATTACGATGCCTATTATCTGCAAGCCCAGAAAATTCGTCGATTGATTGCGCGGGATTTTGAAGAAGCCTTCAAGCATTGCGACATCATCGCCGGCCCGACCACACCCGGCGTGGCCTTCCCTTTCGGTGCCAAGAGCCATGATCCGGTACAGATGTATCTGTCCGACATTTACACCATCTCGACCAATCTGGCGGGGCTGCCGGGCATGTCTTTACCTTGCGGGTTTGCCGCTGGAGACGGCAAGCCGGTTCCGGTCGGCTTGCAATTCATTGGCAATTATTTCGATGAAGCGCGGATGTTGGGAGTGGCGCATCGTTACCAGCAAGTCACCGACTGGCATCAACGGATGCCGGAAGCCTTTGCACACGGGTGAATGTCTGTCTCATCACGGCGGGATATTTGCGATAATCCCGAAAATTTGCTGAATGGTGTGACATGGCGCGTCATGGCGCAGGGCATCATACCGACCTTATCTGAAACTCAAAATTGACGGGGAACTGGCATGGCCATAGAAATGAAGGAGTCTTTTCAGGTTGCCGCACCGATCGAAAAGGTGTGGGCATTCATGATGAAACCAGAGATGGTCGTCGCCTGTATGCCGGGTGCTGGGCTGAAAGAAATTGTTGATCCGAAAAAGTTTATCGGCACCGTTAAACTCAAGGTGGGCGCGGTCAGTGCGCAATATGAGGGCACGATTACCTATGCCGAGGTGGATGAGGCGGCACGTCGCATCAAATTGTTGGCTGAAGGCAATGAGCGCGGAGGCGGAACGGCCACGGCCACCATTCTTTGCCAGTTGGTGACGCTGGCGGATGGCAAGGGAACGGATGTTCAGTTTGAATCCAGTGTCGATCTGACCGGCAAGCTGATTCAGGTCGGGCGTGGCATGATCGAAGGGGTCGCGGGGCAGATCGTCAAGAAGTACATCGCCAATGTTCGCAACATGCTGGAAGTGCCTGCGTCAGAAGGCGCAGAGACGAGCCAGGCCGCCGCTTCGTCTTCGTCTGATGCCTCTTCCGCTGCGACAACATCAACTGCCGCACCGTCGGCGCCACCTCTGCCGCCCAAGGAGGAATCCATCGACATGGGTTCCATCGTATTTAAGGCGTTGTGGATGAGTATCGTCAATTTCTTCAAGCGACTGTTTGGCCGCACATAGATGAAACGATAGACAGCGACAGGCTTTATCGCGCTTTATCACGATTTCCCACAAATTCTTACAGTTTCAGGCGGTCTGATTGCTGCCTGAGATGGAACAATTTTTCTGCGACGTAATCAATAGTGCCTGAAGGACTCGCCGCGTTTGTTTCTATCGAGATGGGCCAGGCGGGTTTGTTTCGACCATTTCATAAAGAGGACGAATATGGATACGGAAAACCGCCAAAGAAATTCTTATGCAAAACGGGCAGCATTGCTGGGTGTGACCGTGGCTGTGCTGGGTGGGGTGTATGCCTTTCAGGAGGGCAAGCTCCCCATCAGTGAGGTATGGGGCGCGCCACGCAATGCGGCGGCCATCGTACCTGTTGTACCTGTTGCGCCTGTTGTCGCTTCTTCCTCAGCTGCTACTACGCCGACAACACGTCTGGCGGCTTTACCCGATTTTTCGGAAATCGTGGCGCAGCAAGGGCCTGCGGTCGTCAATATCAGCGTCAATGGTTCGGTCAAAGGCCGGGGGGGCTTGCAGCAACTGCCGCAACTGGATCCGGATGATCCTTTTTACGAGTTCTTCCGTCGTTTTCAAGGCCCGATGCCTCGCGGAAAAGAGATGCCCGTTCATGGACAAGGCTCAGGCTTCATCATCAGTCCGGAAGGCATCGTGCTGACCAATGCGCACGTGGTGGCGGATGCCGATGAAGTGACGGTCAAGCTCATCGACAAGCGCGAATTCAAGGCCAAGGTGCTGGGCATCGACAAGCCTTCGGATGTGGCTGTATTGAAAATCGACGCTAAAAACCTGCCAACCGTCAAAATCGGCCGATCTGCCAGTAGCCGTGTCGGGGAATGGGTCGTGGCCATTGGCTCGCCTTTTGGTTTTGAAAATAGCGTGACTGCCGGCATCGTTTCGGCCAAGTCACGCAGCTTGCCGGATGAAGGCTATGTGCCTTTCCTGCAAACTGATGTCGCCATCAATCCGGGCAATTCGGGCGGGCCCTTGTTCAACATGAATGGCGAGGTGATTGGCATCAACTCGCAAATTTATAGCCGTAGCGGCGGGTATCAAGGACTGTCGTTCGCGATTCCAATCGATGTTGCCGTGAAAGTGCAGCAACAACTGCTGGCGCACGGCAAGGTCAGTCGTGGGCGGATTGGTGTGATGATTCAAGATGTGAATCAGGATCTGGCCGAATCCTTCAAGCTCGACAAACCCCGGGGTGCGCTGGTCAGTTCGGTGGAAAAGGGCAGCCCGGCAGAAAAGGCGGGCATCGAGCCGGGCGATGTCATCTTGAAGTTCAACGATCAGCTCATCAATCGTTCGGGAGAACTCCCCCCGCTGGTGTCCGAACAGACACCGGGAAGCAGTGCGCAACTGGAAATCTGGCGTCAGGGCAAGGCGCGTGTGGTGAGCATGAAACTGGGCGAGCTTGAAGCCTCGGCGGCACAAGGCAAAGGCGATGCCAAAGCCCAAAAAAGCGGCGGAAAACTGGGCTTGTCCGTGCGACCTTTGTCAGAAGATGAGCGCGACAGTCTGGGCGTGAGCGGTGGCCTCATGATTGTCGATGTGGCTTCTGGCCCGGCGACACAGGCGGGCTTGCGGCGGGGGGATGTCATTCTTTCCGTCAATGGCGAAAAGGTGGGGTCGATCGAGCAACTACGCACCTTGGTCGACAAGAATGGCAAGCATCTGGCATTGCAGGTGCAGCGGGGCGATAACCGGATGTTTGTTCCCATCCCCATGCGCACCCAATGAGCGCATCTTCATCCCACCGGCCTGTCCTGACCCTCATCGCGGCACTGGCGCGTAATGGGACGATCGGCCGGGATAACACCCTGCCCTGGCGGATTCCAGAAGATCTCCAGCGATTCAAGGCCTTGACGTTAGGGCACCCGGTCATCATGGGGCGCAAGACCTGGGATTCGCTGGGGCGTCCCTTGCCGGGGCGACTGAATATCGTCATCAGCCGTGATCCGATGTATTTGGCGACCGGGGCGACTGTCGCCACCTCTCTGCCCCAAGCCATGACACTGGCCACGGCGCAGGCTCCGGAGGAAATCTTCATCATCGGCGGAGCTGAAATTTATCGGCTGGCTCTGCCGCTGGCGCAACGCATGCAACTGACGCAGATTGATGCCGATGTCGAAGGCGATGCGCATTTCCCGCCGTTTGATCGCACACATTGGTGCGAGACCTTGCGCGAGGCACGTCAGACCGATGACGGCTTGCGCTACGCCTTTGTGACTTACGAACGTCAGTAGGTACTTCCTGTCTGAAAAATACGCGCCAATGCTTGTTGTTTGAAAAAGTATTGGCGACGTCGGGAGTCGTTTGTCCGTGGTAACATTTCCTGACAAACAAAAATTCATATAGGAGAAATCATCGTGCTAGAATCCTTCCTATATGAATTCCCGTATCAATATCCTCCTGAACACCTCACCCGAGCAAACCGCACGTCTGCAGGAGTTGCAAACGGCTTTTGCCGAGGTTTGCAATGCCCTGGCACCCGTGGTGCAGCAGAAGCGTTGCTGGAATCGGGTCACCTTGCATCACCTGACCTATCACGCCTTGCGTGAGCGTTTTCCGAAAATCGGGTCACAGATGGTGTGCAATGCCATTTATTCCGTGTCGCGGACGTCGCGTCTGGTGCTGCAACATCCCCAAAGCCCGTGGAATGTCACCCGTTTTCCCGATGCCGCGCTGCCGTTGTTGCAGTTTGCCCAGTCCGCACCCGTGTATTTCGATCGTCATACCTTGAGCTTCAAGGATGGGAAGCTGTCCATGTACACCCTGGATGGGCGGATGCGTTTTCATCTGGATCTTTCTGTGGAAGACCAGGCGCGCTTCCGTAACGAAAAATTGCGCGAGATCGTACTGTCGAATACACCAAATACGCCGCAAGGTTATCAACTGTCTTTCCTGTTTGGTGCGCAGGATGAATCTGCGAATGGGGATGTGAATGGGGATGCGGATACATCAGATACCCAAGGTGAGCTTCCTGAATACGTCGTGGTGATTTCTGAACCGGATGAGGCCGCCTCGCTTCAATCGGCTGCGGCGGCATTGATTTCCTGATTTTTATTTGACTGTCTGAACATCGAAACATGAATCCCAAGACCCAAACTGTGGTGCAATCGCTATGAGCATGGTTCCTGCCGAACAGAAATCCGAACTGCGGGAAGCCTTGTTCTCGCTGAAGCCCGTCATCAAGAATGCCATGTTCTTCAGCTTCTTTACGAATCTGCTGGTTCTGGCACCGACGATTTACATGCTGGAAGTCTACGACCGTGTGGTCAACAGCCGTAGTTACATGACCTTGATCATGGAAACGCTGCTGGTACTCGTGGCCTATGTCGTCATGGAGGTGCTTGAGTGGGTGCGGACACGCTTGTTGCAGCAAGGTGCGCTCGACTTTGATCGAAAGACCGGGAATCGCACGTTCGATGCGATGTTCGAGGCGAATCTGCGACGTGTGCCGGGAGCGACCAGCCAGGTTTTGACGGACTTGCGCACCTTGCGCGAATTCATTTCCAGCCCGGCTGTGCTGGCGATGATGGATGTCCCGCTTTCCCTGCTCTATGCGGTCGCCATTTTCGTCATCAATCCAACCATGGGCTGGATGTCGATCGGAGGGGCGCTGATTCTGGGGATCGTCGCTTGGCTCACGGAGCGTGATACCCAGCCGCCCCTCACGGCGGCCAATCGTTCGGCCATTGATGCACAGAATTATGCCAATGGCAGCTTGCGTAATGCGCAGGTCATCGAAGCCATGGGGATGCAGCACAATATTCATAGCCGCTGGATGAGCAAGCAGGAAGACTTTCTCATCAAGCAGGCGCAGGCTTCTGACAAGGCGGGTGGGTTTTCGGCGATTTCCAAATTTGTGCAACTGTCGCAATCTTCCTTACTGCTGGGTCTGGGATGCTGGCTGACGATCAAGGGCGAGTTTCCCGGTGGTGGGGGCATGATGCTGGTTGCTTCCATTCTGGGTGGCAAGGTCGTGGCACCGATTTCACAACTGATCGGTGCATGGAAAAATGTCGTCTCGGCGCGTGATGCCTATGGCCGCCTGGATAAGCTGTTACAGGCCATTCCCGCGCGCAATCCTGGCATGTCCTTGCCGCAGCCCAAAGGTCTGTTGACCGTCGAGGCGGTCACGGCCGGTGCGCCGGGCTCGCCCCTAGCCATTCTGAAAGGCGTGAGTTTCGGTGTGCCGCCCGGCAAGGCGCTGGCCGTCGTCGGGCCGTCAGCTTCGGGCAAGACGACATTGGCACGATTGATGACGGGAATCTGGCCAGCCGCCAGTGGCAAGGTGCGTCTGGATGGTGCTGATATCTATCAATGGTACAAGTCCGAGCTGGGGCCTTATGTGGGTTATCTCCCGCAAGAAGTGGAGCTGTTCGATGGCAGTATCGCTGAAAACATCGCACGCTTTGGGGATGTCGACCAGGCCAAGGTTGAAGAAGCCGCGCGCGCGGTCGGCTTGCATGAAATCATTCTGGCCTTGCCCAATGGCTATGAAAGTGCCATTGGTGACGATGGTTGCTTCCTGTCGGGCGGACAGCGGCAGCGTGTGGGTCTGGCGCGTGCCATCTACGGCAAACCACGTTTCATCGTGCTCGACGAGCCTAACTCCAGCCTGGATGAGGCCGGTGAGCTGGCACTGGTGCAAACCATCCTAACGCTCAAGGCGCAGGGTTCGACGGTCATCGTGATTACCCACCGCACGAATGTGCTGGCCGCCGTGGATCTCATGCTTATTTTGCAGGATGGCCAGGTGACGGCCTATGGGCCTCGGGACGAAGTGATCGCTGCCTTGCAGCAACGTCAGCAACAAGCGGCGCAACAAGCTGCGGCACAGCAGGCCGCAGCCCAGCAGCAGGTCGCCTTGCAACCGGCGGCCGCAGGGGCAGGCTGATTCTTGCTTATCGATTGAGTCATTTTTATTTCACGATGAATGCTGTGCGTGACGGCAGCGACAGACCACATGAAAACACCTTCCTTCTTCCAACGTAGCGAACTGGCGGCCACTCTCTGGAAATTCCGACGTGAATTCATCGTTTGCACGGTGTTTTCCATCGTTGTGAATTTGCTGATGCTGACCCCGACGCTGTATATGTTGCAGGTCTTTGATCGGGTGATGCTCAGTGCGAGCGAACTGACACTGGTTGCGCTGACGCTGATCATGCTGTTCTTTTTCGGTATCTTGGCTTTTTCCGAGTGGGCGCGTTCCCGTTTGCTGGTGCGTTTGGGTGTCAAGCTGGATGACATGCTCAATTCCCGTGTTTTTAACGCGAGCTTCGAATCCTATCTGAATCGTCCGGGCAGCAATCCGAATCAGGCGTTCAATGATCTGACGAATCTGCGCCAGTTTCTGACCGGTATGGGCGTGTTCGCCATCATGGATGCGCCCTGGATTCCGATTTACATCATCGTGCTTTACATGCTGCACCCCTGGCTGGGCATGTTGTCGATCATCTTTGCCCTGATGCTAGTCGGCGTTGCCTATATTAGCCATCGCATGACCTATCAACCAATCGAAAAATCGATGGAAACGGGCAATCAGGCGAACAGCTATGTCCATAGCAAGCTGAGAAATGCGCAGGTCATCGAAGCCATGGGGATGATCGATAATCTGCGCCGCTTGTGGCAGGTTCGTCATCGGGATCATTTGCGCGTTAATAGCGAATCTCAGGATATCTCGGAACGCATGAAGGCCGTGACCAAGTTCATGCGATATACCCAGCAGTCACTGACACTGGCGGCAGGTGCTGTGCTCGTGATTCAGGGCGAAATGACCGCCGGGGCGATGGTCGCCGCCAACGCCCTGATGAGTCGGGCGACCGCACCGATTGATCTGATGGTGGGCACATGGAAAATGACCCTGGGTGCTCAAAAGTCTTATCTGCGTCTGGAGTCCTTGCTGAAAGATTATCCCGAACGTGATGCCGGTCTGGTGCATGGGGTGCCTCAAGGCCATATGCGTATCGAGAACCTCGTCGCCACGGCACCCAACCGGAAACAGCCCATCCTGAAAGGCTTGACCGCTGATTTTCCGGCAGGACAGACCATCGCCGTGATCGGTCCTTCGGGTTCGGGTAAATCCACACTGGCACGTTCCTTGATTGGCATCTGGCAGGATATGGAAGGCAAGGTGTTGATCGATGGCGAGCCGATACAAAGCTGGAATCGTGCGGAACTGGGGCCTCATATCGGCTATCTGCCGCAGGATATTGAATTGTTCGAGGGCAGCATTGCCGAAAACATCGCCCGCTTTGGTGTGGTCGATCCGCACAAGATCATTCGCGCCGCGCAACGGGCGGGGGTGCATGACATGATTCTGCGTTTCCCGAGAGGTTACGATACCTCGATGGGGGAGGCGGGCAGCCTGCTGTCTGGTGGCCAGCGTCAGCGCATCGGCCTGGCGCGTGCCATGTATGACGATCCCGCTGTGATCGTACTCGATGAACCCAATGCCAATCTCGACGATGCGGGTGAAGCAGCGCTGGTTGCCGCAGTGCAGGATCTCCACAAGCAAGGCAAGACGGTGTTCCTGATTACCCATCGACTGAATATCGTGGGTGTTGCCGACCGCATCATGGTTCTCAATGACGGCAATATCCAGCTTTATGGAGCTCGGGATGAAGTCATTGCAGCCTTGCAGCCCAAACAATCGCCACCGCCTCCCGAGAGTCCTGCCGTGAATCCGGCAGCACAGCCGGCCTGAACTGGCTGGTCACGGCGCCCATGACTCAACGCAACATTACGCATCTTTGCCTGTCCTTGTTCCGATATTTCCCAGGAATCACGCCATGTCTCTTCAGAATAATTTGAAATCACTTCCCGCTGCGTCTGCCAAGTCCGCTCCCATGGTTGAGGGCGCATCCGGATTGCCGACGGATACCAAAAGTCCATCCCGCATTGGTTTGTGGGTGCTGGGGCTGGGCTTTGGCGGTTTTTTGCTCTGGGCAGGGCTGGCACCGCTGGATGAAGGGGTTCCTGCACCGGCACTGGTCGCTCTCGATACCAAGCAGAAGACCGTGCAGCATTTGTCAGGTGGTATCGTCAAACAGGTTTTCGTCAAGGAAGGGCAGTGGGTCAAGAATGGCGATCCCTTAGTGACGCTCGACGATGCCACCATGCGTGCCAATTATGAAAGCATTCGTCAGCACTATCTCACCTTGCGTGCCATGGAAGCCCGTTTGATGGCAGAGCAGGCGGGGCAATCCACCATGACACTGCACCCTGACTTGAAGCTGGCTGCCAGCGATCCTTATATTCATCAGATTATCGACAATCAGGTGCAGTTGCTGCAATCCCGACGCATGTCCTTGCAGGCGGATCAGGCCGCTGTGCAGCAATCCATTCAGGGGCAGGAGGCTTCCATTACCGGTGCGACCGGCGTTCTGGATGCACGCAAGAGTCAGTTGGCCTATGTCAAGGAAGAGCTGGATGGGATGCGCGATCTGGTCAAGGAAGGTTATGCGCCGCGATCCAAGCAGCTCGATCTGGAACGCTTGTCGGCCGATACGCTGGGTTCGATGGCGGACTTGCAGGGTAATATTTTGCGCAGCCGCAGCGCCATTGCTGAATTGCGTCAGCGCGCGATTCAGCGCAACCAGGAGTACCGCAAGGAAGTGGATGGTCAGCTGGCCGATATCCGTCGTGAGGTTCAAGCCGATGCTGATAAATTCAAGGCTGTGTCCAATGATCTGGATCGGACGATCATTCGCGCGCCTGCCGATGGTCAGGTGGTGGGGCTGATCATTCAGTCGGTCGGTGCCGTGGTGGCGCCGGGGCAGAAACTCATGGACATCGTTCCCAAGCATGAAGAGCTGGTGCTGGAAGCGCATATTGCACCGCATTTCATCGACAAGGTTCATCGCGGAGAATCCGTCGATGTGCGTTTCTCGGCCTTTTCGCATACGCCGCAACTGGTCGTCGAAGGCAAGATCGAATCTGTTTCTGCCGATTTGATGCCCGTCCCCCCCAATGTGGCTCCTTACTTTTTGGCACGCATCGTCGTGACACCGGAAGGCATGAAAAAGCTGGGCAAACATCAGATGCAGGCCGGGATGCAAGGCGAAGTCATCATCAAGACCGGCGAGCGTTCCATGCTGACTTACCTGCTGCATCCGCTACTCAAGCGCATGTCGGCTTCGATGAAAGAAGAGTGAGACTGAACACGTGAATACAAACATCAGACATACGCTGCGCAAGATGCGCAGGGCGACAAGCCTGATCGTCTCTGGCATCGCCCTGCTGGGAACGCCACTGGCTCACGCACTTAATCTTTCTCAATGCTATGAGCTAGCCTTGCAACAGGATGCCCGTTTTCAGGCGGCGCGTGCCGATACGGCAGCGACACGCGAACTGGAAGCTCAGGCACGCGCCCAGCTTTTGCCTAATGTGAACATCAATCTGTCGCGCAATGAAAATCGACTGGATTCCACGGTTCCGGGATTTTTGGGGCGGCTGCAAAAATCGCATCAGGATTATTTTGGATCGAGTTATGTCATCGGCTTGCGCCAGCCCCTGTTTCGCTTCTACAACATCGCCCTGCTGCAACAAGCACAATCACAGGTGAGCAGTGCCGAAGCCATACTCGACAGTAATTTGCAGGATTTGCTGGTTCGCTTGAGCGGCGCTTATTTCGAAGCCTTGATGGCCACTGACCAGCTCAATCTCGTGCTGGCGCAGAAGGATGCGTATGGGATGCAACTCCAGGCAGCCAAGCGTTCTTTCAGCGCAGGTCAGGGAACGCGCACTGACATCGATGATGCCCAAGCACGTTATGACATGACATTGGCTCAAGAGCTGGAGGTCAATCAGAATGTTGATTACACCCGTCATCAATTGCAGGTCATCATCAATCAACCGGTAGGCAATCTGGCACGACTGGATTCACGCCGCCTGGAACTGGTTTCTCCCAAGCCAGAAAAAATCGAGGACTGGGTGGCACGCGGCGAAGCCGAAAATGCCGAACTACGCGCCATGCGAGCCAACATCGATGCGGCTGAACGTGAAACGGCCAAGGCACGCGCCGGCCATATGCCCACCGTCGATCTCGTTGTGCAGCGGAGTCGTTCCCAAAGCGAAAACCAGAACACCATCAATCAGCTTTACCTGAATACCATGGCCGGTATCCAGGTCAATATTCCCATTTTTTCGGGAGGCTATAACACTTCACAAATCCGGCAGACGGAAGCGGCTCTCGATAAAGTCCGTATGCAATATGAAGGTCGTCGTCGTGAAATCGGTTTGCAGATTCGCAAGGAATTCCAGAATGTGGCGCAAGGTGTGCTGAAAGTGCGCGCGTTGGAGCAGGCGGAACGTTCTGCAGATCAGGCGGTCTATTCCAACCAGAAAGGTCGCCAGGCGGGGATGCGCAGCGAAATCGACATCCTGAATGCGCAGCAACAACGCATGAATGCACGACGTGATCTGGCTCAGGCGCGCTATCAGTACATCGTGGCACGACTGCGCCTCCAAAGCCTGGTGGGTTCGCTGAATGAAACAGAAATTGCAGCAGTCAACAACTGGTTGATGCCGGAAGTCGCTGCCCCCGCACTTCCTGAAAGCAGCCCGTCTGCTGAAAGTCAAACCGCACCTTCTTCGCCACCGATTGAAAAATCGGCGGTCAGTCAGCCCACCAAAGCACGATCGCATCTCAAGGAAGGGATGCTCGCCGAAGTGCAACCCTTGCAACCGGCGCTGATGGCGATCAAATTGGCATGCAATCCCGGTACGGATTCAAATCCCAATCCCAGCCCCATCGTTAAGAAGTCGTTGGGAATGACGTCGAATTTGTCGTTGATGAAAATCGGTCGCTGCGATGAAAAGCCATCCGGTGTGAATCTTGCATCACGAGCTTTGTTCAAACCGACAGTGACAACAGAAGTCGCACTTCTTCGTTATTGACGTGCGTTTTGCTGGATGTGCTTCATGCAAAAAAGCCCGCATTTTCTGCGGGCTTTTTTGTTGGGAGAAAGCAATTTCGCTCCGCTTATTTTCCAGATGCTGCCTTTTCTTGGTCGGCGCGTTCATCCGTCATTTCGCGGATCAATCGAGTCTGACCCCCATGGCACTACCTTAAGCCAATGGAATAGGTTCATATAAAAATAGAAGGAGGCTGAGAGCCTCGCTTGTTAAGATCGTGGTATCTGAAGTCACGTTCGATAACAGGAGGATCAGCCATGTTGGATACTAGCAAAAAAACGCCTGCGTAAAGGAGTTGCGCGATTCCGTCGGCAATTTGGCGATCAACCGACGCGAGCATTGGGCGCGGTATTACCCGCCGGGGAATTGCAGAAACTGCTGGTCGAGGAAGTGGGTGCCCATCGGGAGCGCGCCTATCCACCACTGACGACCTTGGGGCTGTTCATCGGCCAAGCGCTGAGTCAGGACGGAGCCTGTCAGGATGCTGTATCTCGGCGGCTTAGTGAACGCACTGCGCTGGGGGAGGGCGCATGCAGTTTGAACACGGGCCCCTACTGCAAAGCGCGCCAACGACTGCCGTTAGGGCTGATTCGGCGGCTTGCGCTGACCGTCGGCGAAACGCTGGAGCGGGCAAGTCCTGTCAATTGGAAATGGCACGGCCGTTCAGTCAAACTGATGGACGGCACGACGATTTCGATGCCCGACACCGCCAGCAATCAGTCGGTGTATCCCCAAAGTGGCGCACAACAAGCGGGGCTGGGCTTTCCCCTGGCCATGCTGGTTGCGGTGATTTCGTTATCCACCGGAGCTGTGCTGGAGTGGGCCTTGGGACCGTGCAGAGGCAAACATACCGGCGAGCAGGCGCTGTTTCGCGAGCTGATGCCGCAGCTTGAATCCGGCGATATCATTCTGGCCGACCGCTATCACTGCAACTACTTCACCGCAGCGCTGTTACTGAAGCGCGGCGTCGATCTGGTCACGCGCCAGCACCAGTGGCGAGTCACCGATTTTCAGCGAGGCCAACGCTTGGGGCGGCGGGATCATCGGGTGGATTGGGTGCGACCACAACGCCCCAGTTGGATGGACGTCGAGGCCTACGAATCCATGCCGGAAAAACTCGCGATGCGTGAAACTGAAGTCGGCGGACGGATTCTGGTGACGACGCTGACTGACGCCAGAACTGTGACGGCGCAGGACATTGATGCGTTATACAGCCGACGCTGGCAGGTCGAGGTGGATTTGCGCTCCATCAAGGCGGAAATGGGAATGGACATTCTGCGCGCACAAACGGCGCCGATGATTGACAAGGAAATCGCCGTTTATGTGCTGGCTTACAACCTGATTTGCGCCCTGATGGTTCGCGCGGCGATCGGTACAGGGGTTGGCGCACGCGCATTGAGTTTCAAGGGCACCATCCAGCTCTATCTGGCCTTTGAACAACAACTCCGCTTGGCCGGGGGCACCCATGCTAAAACGATGACTGCGCATTTGCTCGGCGGTATCAGTATGCTGCGATTACCGATTCGCCCAGGGCGCATCGAACCTCATGCCATCAAGCGACGACCGAAAAACCATGATTTGCTGACTGTCCCTCGTAACGTCGCACGCGAAAATATCCGTCGATCATTGGAAAATGCTTAAGGTAGTGCCATGGGATCCTGGCCCCATTGATTGTGTGACCCCATTGATTTGCGGCCTTAAACGCGGCCTTAAACGGCCTTAAACGGTTTGTATTTATGTAGTCATTTGTCTACAATAAAATCATGAAAATAGCAGGGTTCGACTGGGACGACGGCAACTGGCCGAAGTGTGGGAAGCATGGGGTTTCTCGCGAGGAAATCGAACAGGTGTTGTTGGGCAGTCCCGCCGTGCTGCTCGACCCTCATCCCGATGAGTCACGTATGCGCGCTATCGGAAAAACCACGGCAGGCCGCTATGTATTCTTGGTGTTCATGCGCCGTGACATGAACGGTCAAACGAAATTGCGCCCGATCAGCGCCCGGTACATGCACCAGAAGGAGATCAGTCACTATGAATCACAAAACTAAGCCCATGCCCTCGCTGCGGAGCGACAAGGAAGCGGAGGAATTCGTGAGTAATGCGGACTTGTCGCAGTACGATCTTTCGAGTTTTAAGCCGATGCGCTTTGAGATAGCGAAGAAGGAAGTCGCCTTGAATATGCGCCTGCCAGCCGCTTTGTTGGAAGCGGTGCGCGCCAAGGCTAAGGCCAAAGGCATCCCGTATTCCCGCTATGTACGGATGGTGTTGGAAGCAGACCTACGGCACGCGAAATGAACGACAACCTAAAGTTGGAGCTACAGGATGTTGCTGCACCCTGTAGCTCCTAACCACAACTGACCGTCAGGAGGGAAATCGTGAAAACAAAGGAGATGACGATGGATCAATCGAGTCTGACACTATTGATCCCGGCCATTGACCATGATTAATGATCGTCTTCGCCAGCCATTCAAATCAGATTACAACCTCGCCTTGGGAGTGGCTGTATCCTGCTTCGCTATATGCGAGTGGAACGCGGTGTACTGCGCCGAACGGATTAAGCCCGGGGTGCTTAACCAAATGCTCAGCGGCGAATTCACGGCTGGCCAAATCGCTAAGAAGCTACTGAGCATCACTAGAAACATGCCGCCCTCGAGAGAGCGAGAAGAACTTAAAAATGCAGCTCAGTTGTTCGCTGACATCGTGCCTTTACGCAACAGCATTCTTCACGGAAAGCCATGCACCGTACCAAGCGGCGAAGCGCGCCTTAGCAGCAGAAATATTATTGAACTCTCGGAGCTTGAGACCGCCGCAGACGCATTCAGTGCATGCAGCATAGAGTTGAATCGCCTGTTGCACGGTTTCTTGGCGATCTACAGCCCTCAGTAGGTAAATCTTGCCCATGGCGCCCAACCCTGCGGTCAACCGGATCTTGCGCATAAAGCCGCGCAAGGCCGCTTACCTTGAACGTTATACGTTAAGTTCCTATGTCACGCGATGCTGATGGTTGTCTTGTTGTAGTTGGGCTAGGTGCCGCCGGACTAGGTGCTCTGTGGCTCACGAAAGCATTTGGTGTATGGCCGTGGATCATCATGGGCATAGCCGGCTATTTGTGGTTTAAGTCAAATGAAGAGAAAGCAAAAGCGGAAGAGGAAAAGAGACGTTTAGAAAGGGAAAGGGCGCCCTGCAAACACGGGACAGCGGGTGGCCATCTCGATCCTGCTAAGTGTTACTTTTGTGTCGCGGAGCAACGCGCCGAGCAGGAAAGACGCTCAAGACAAGCGGCTATGGAAGCTGAGCAGTGTAGGCAGCGTGAAATCGAATGCCTGAATCCGTGGCCATTAAAGCCAAAACCTCTCCTGTGACCATCCAGCATGAAA
>CAYTHB010000017.1:0-46519 GCA_964437515.1 uncultured Sterolibacterium sp. | reverse complement strand
CCGTCATCGGGCTTATAAGTGAACTGGGCATGAGGGGGTTATTTTCGGGGCATTGCACCCATCCCCCACGGACGGCTTTGCACAGCCGTCCGGCTTCGGCGGCACGGAGCAGTGCTCCGTGAAACCCCGCCTACGCCCCCTCAAGGGGCGGCTACTAATTTGCTCGCTACGCTCGAAGCTTCAACGCGACTCTGATTTTTGTATTTCACGTTAAAAAGCCCCAAAAAAATCTCTCAAGTTATCATTTGAGCTGCCGTTAATCAGGTCAGAATACCTATCTTTAAGGATGGCATCATGAAAATCGACAGCTCAGTCAAACCGCTTGACGGCATTGTCGGCGGAGCACGCAAGGAGGCCACACGTCCTGCGGTCTCACGCCCTTCACCTGCCCAAAGTGATGACGTAGAAATTTCTTCGCTGACCACACGCCTGCAAGGTATGGGAGGCACATCGACTTCTTCTTCCGTCGCCGATAGCACACGTGTCGATGCCATACGACAAGCCATCAGCGCAGGAACATTCAAGATCGATGCCAGCAAGATTGCTGACGGGCTAATAGCCAGTGTTCAGGAAATGCTGAACGCCGAGAAATAAATATCCTCGCCTATCTAACCATTCCGCCCTTCTTTTCCTCGCCTCGTTCTCGTGAGCACATCATTCCCTACAGGAAACAAGACTCGCGATGTCCATGCATTGCTGGCTCGCGGTCTTGAAGAAGAGCTTTTGCTACTGCAAAATTTTATTGCTCTTCTGCAACGCGAACAACAAGCGCTCACGG
Source organism: uncultured Sterolibacterium sp. (assembly GCA_964437515.1). Taxonomy (GTDB): domain Bacteria; phylum Pseudomonadota; class Gammaproteobacteria; order Burkholderiales; family Rhodocyclaceae; genus Sterolibacterium. The sequence goes on along the minus strand of CAYTHB010000017.1, from coordinate 45,741 downwards.
GGGGCGACATTCAGCTCATGCTGTCGCTTGGCGATGAAAAATCCAGACTGGCGACCCAACTGAGTCTTTCCGCCGAACGACGCAACAGCCAGCTCGCCACCGTAGGGTTCTCATCTGATCGCTCCGGCGTCGAACGCTGGATCGATCAAATGGCTCAGGTCACCACCCAGACATCGTCACCGACCTCTTACATTCGCGAACAGTGGTCTGAACTTCTCACGCTCGCCGCCCAAGCACGGGATTTGAATGAGACCAATGGCCGATTGATCGGTATGCACCTGCAACACAATCAACAGGCACTCAACACCCTGCTATCGGCAACCCATCAGGCCATGCTCTACGGCCCCGATGGTCAGGCTCATGCCGCTCACAGTGGCCGCCTGTTTGGTTCTGCCTGAAGTCGCCTCAGCAACACACGACACACACGATGCACCAGACTTAAAATCTGGCCGTCGCCGATTGGCTACGCTCTACATAATTAGGATTTGTTGCCGCCCCCGGACACGAAGCCTCATTACAGGCCGTCGCGGTCACTGCATAAAGTACAGCAGCACTCCCCGCTTCAGCTCCTGATGAAACCACGTTGCACGACACGGTGACATTCATCGTATCCACCGCAAATGTCGTTCCCGCTCCCATGGCGGTGCAATTAGGCACGCCACCCGATTTGAGCCTGGCCATACTCCACTCGATGCCAGCATTCGCTGCCTGATACGCTTGCAGCCCCATGATATCGAGTGCGGTTCCTGTGTGCTGCAAGGTCGACGTGCTGGCCACGAAACTGCCCAGCAAGGCCAGAACAACCAGCACAAAGATTGCCATGATGATGGCAAATCCACGCGCCCCTTTTTTGGCAAGCCGACTTTCAAAGCGATGTGATTTTGGCATCTGTGATCTCATCAAGAATGCCCTGTTTGGATTTCAAGGCACATTATCCACCTTCACTTCCTTATACATCCTGATTCGCTCGCCGGAGTCTGGATCTGACACGATCAGACTCATCGACAGCAAACCAAAGTTGGACAAGGCATCGGCCGTAAAATCAAAGCGACTCGCGGTGCAATCAACGTTATTAACCACTACCGTTCCCGTCGCAGGGCAAACACTCATGGGCGTTGATGAAATCGTTCGCGTCGTCCGTATCAATCGTCCCGTGGCACCTCCCGTACATGAATAAATCGTTGTACTGGATGGAATGACAAAAAACCGATGGTCGGGTGACTCATAAGGAAATTGCTTTGCAGCAGACAATGTCACAGTCGTCGCCGTGGCACTGGCAATCACAGCCGAATTGTCACCGACGTAGGCATCCGCTGCCGGTGTTACAGGACCTCGCGTTCCCATGTTCCAGATGACAATCCGATTCCCTGCCGCAGATGGCACGCTGCCTGCCAGATAATCGAAACTGATATCGGTCGTCGTAAAATCCAGAATATTTCCTGTTCCCGTATTCGAAGTGACCGCCCGATAGCCCCCGCCACCGATCGTGGGAATGAATTCAAAACAGGCACTACTTGCCGGATTCGGCCCTCGCAAACTGTTGGGCAACGCAGCACGAATATCGCTCGCGATACGTCGCAAGGTCGTATCAGCCGCATCACTCATTTCGGCGCGACGTTCTGTATCGACGTAACCACGTATCGTCGGCCCGATAAATCCCGCTACGGTAGCAGACACGATACCCAGTATGGTGATCGAAATCACCATTTCCACTAGGGTAAAGCCACGAATGCCACAAATAAATGATTTATTCATAAGGCGCCCGATATCCCACCAGCGTCACAGGGTCAAACGATCCGCCACTCACCGTGACACTGATTTGTCTGACCACAGGAACCCCATTCAGCGCCACACTGCCGACCGTCACGGCCACGTTATAGGAAGAACCTAACACTGCATTCAGCGTACCATCCTGCTGATACACTGCATTCTGGCTCCACCCGCTGTAATCAGCCACATCATTGTAATTCGGCAGATCAGCCGGTGTGTTCGTGCGACAAGTAATGGTCGTTGTCGGCGTGCAACCGGCGGTGCTACTGGAGTTACTGAAATCTGAAGGATCATTTTGGAAACTCTTGGCCAGAATCTGCTCCATCATCATTTCTGCCACCGTCATGGCTTGCTTGCGCAGCATGGGGTCACTGCTATGCGCCGTCGCAGTTTGGAATGAACTCAACACCCCCGTCAGCGCAACACCCACAATGAGGATGTACATGATCAGTTCGATCAATGTGAAGCCGCTCATGCGGATTCGGAAATGTCCCGGGAAGATCATGACCCTATGTGTCATTGCACATACCCCGTTTCCGGTGCCACAGTAATATCGGCTTCCCCGTCAATGGACAAGGTTGCAGCCGAAGCTGCCACCACTCCGGGCGACGACACCAAGCGACCCATGGGGTCAAAAATCAGACTGCTGGTTCCTGTCACAGCTACACCCGAAGGCGCACATAACTGGTTGGAACCACATCCTCGCGCAACTACAGGCAAAGCCAAACTGGTCGAACAGATGATCGCCACCTTGCCTTCAGGCACACCCGTATCCCGTGTCAGGGATAAGACCGTCCCACCGCCCGTGACATCGACACACTGATACCGCCGACTGGCCATGGCGGTACGTCGGGCATGCTGGAGCAGATTTTTCACCCCTGTATAAAAGCCATGTTGAGAAAAATCCCGTGTCGACCATCTGGGAGCCGTGACCGCAGCCAAGATGCCCACCATGATGATAACGACCACCAGTTCAACCATCGTGAAGCCCGCTGTTTTCCTTGCACAGGACAAGCGCATCGGAATGTCACCTCGACGACATCAACAAGAAAAGCATGAATTATTGCGCCCTGCGATAAAGGATCGGGCTGCCCTGCGTTGCTCCGTTAGCCCCTCCCACCGTACCGAATGTCGCCATCGCATCCAGTGTTCCCAGCCAAGCCGGGGCAATCGGGGTCACGCGCACCGTACCGACATTCCCCAACCCCGGTGCAGACAGCCAGAGATTAAAGTTTGCTGAAGGGGTTGCCAATGCACCCGGTTGATTGTGATAACGACGTGTCACGGTCGCCGGTGCGGCACAGCCTTGTGCGCTGGTACCCGGAGACCCCGTATCCAGCACGCAGGTCGTATTGGCAGGCAAAGTGACATAGGTCAGCGGATTGAGGGTGATCGACGTACAGGCATCATTGGCATTCGGCTGCCACTGCGTTGCAATGCCCTCATAGCGTTCCAGTTGCATAGTCATGGGTAAATCAAGATTGCTCGCCCCTGAAGCCGGCAACATACGCACACGACCACTCCAGATATTGGCCGTCGGATCGGATGCACCCACCGATGCCACGCCATCCCCACCGGCCGATTCCACCGCGTGCAAAGTCAGCGTCGTAGGCGCAGTATCTGCACTGGTAAAGGTGAATGTCGTCGTTGCATTGCTCGATGTACCATTATTGAAGCTATTCGCTGCAATACTGGTACTGTTGAGTGAGCCTCCAGGTGCCAAAGGATCGGTGATCGAAAGCGTAGCTGCCTTGGAAAAACCATCGGTCGTATTGTAATTTTGTGTTGTAGCTCCCGCATTATTCACAGCAGTCAGCGAGAGTGAAGCAAAGGGCTGTCCGGAATAAGTGAAGTTGCTGACCGTGCATCCCAATATCCGGGTCAAATTGAAGTGGTCGGGGTAAAAACGCCCATGGGACGTCACGGCAGAGGCTTTGAAATAGCAGCCATACTTTCCATTGACAGCCGCATTGCTGTAATCCGACGTGCAATCTCCCGCCGCAATATCCCCTGAGGCACTGGTAAAGTCATTGTCATACACCGCGCCGTCCTTGAGATTGAAGTAACCCACTTCACTGTAAGTGACATTGGGCAGGCTCGCCACACCGGCCGCAGCAGCACCAAAGACCGTAGAACTCAATGTTCCTGTTGCCACGGTATTCGTTGCCAGATCCGCTCTGACCCCCTGAAGTTTGCCACCACCCACATCCACTTTCGGTGAGCCTGTATAAGCTGTGGTTGTCGCAGGTACTCCCGCGCCATTCTTGGCCGTACTGGTCAGCGTAAAGGTATCCAAACCCGCTTTTCGGGTCACATTGAGTGCGGCCAGGATATCTGAAGACGTCACCAGTGAGGCCGGACGTATGGTGAACGAATCTGAGCAGGAAGGCTGTATGCCGGAAGGCAGGTCTTTGGCGCGTATTTGCGCATTGGCAACCGCATCGTTATAGGTAATCGCAAACAGTTTTTCGCCACTATCACCTAGCACATAGGCCGCAGTAGAAATGGTCGCCAATACCGTGCGATTGGCACAGGTCGTGCCTGTATTGGCATTGACCAGCTCGATCGTGGGTGCGCCCGTATAACCAGTCATCTTGCTACCGCCTTTGATCGCCGTTACCGTGACTCCTCCATTCGGAAAAGTGACACCTGCCAGCTTGGTATACATCGCAACCGGCTTCGCAGGCATCCAGGGCTTGTTGTAGCCATCACGCACCACGAGATCGCATTGCGAAAAAGAGGGGATTGAGCAGGGAATCGAAGCACCGCCCAGATCAAAACACTGCACCCCGATCCCTCCCGCAGCACCGAGTGTCACAGGCACACCACTCGTATTGCCACTGATCGAAGCCGCAACCGATCCACTCACCGGAACCCCCAGCGGACTGCTACTCCAATTGAACGAACCCGAACCCGCCGTGGCGGTCGGTGTGAACGTCACTCCCCCCGAATACAGCGTGGCACAGCTTGCTGCACTATCGGAACAAGCCTTGACAGTCACCGGTAAGGGAGAACAAGTCGCTGCTGCATTGGGATCGAACTCATAACGCAAGTGATCGAGGAAGGTGAATGTTCCTTCCAGAAACACGCCTTGATCAGGCGTAATGGCCGGATTGCAGCTGATGCCACCACCATTCGCACCATTCCCTTGACCGGCACGCCAGCATACCTGGCGTGCTGGATCCCATGCCCAGCCACTGCCCGTGACTTTTGAATCCACCTCGTATGTAATATCGAAAGCGACATTGGCTGCTCCGCTCCCCGTCACGCTAGCGGTACTGCTCTGAACGACATTCCATGAACCATTTCCCGAACGTAAGGCATCTCCTGCCAAATTCAGGCTGCCCGATGCCAACGACCCACCCGTCACCGTGGTGTTCAAGGGTCTGACCACGATATAGTCCGAACCCGCTCCATTTCGCTCGACGATGCCATTGCGCGTCACTTTCAAATCCAGTTTCCATATTCCCGCTCCCGTCACAGGAACAGTCACCGAAAATCGAGGCATGTAATGATCAGCACCGGTGATCGAAAGCTGCGATTTCGCACGCATCATAGCGGTCTGGCGCGCCTTGAAAGTTGAAACGAAGGGACCCGGCGTATTTGTAATCGAAACAGCGGAATTCCATTCTGCATAGCCATTGGGAACGACCCACATGGACGTGTCGTCATAACTGATTCCGGGGCAGGTATAGGGCGACCACTGTCCGAATGCATTGCAGTCCGGATCGTCAAAAGTGCCATCATAGGCATATCCCAAACCCATCCAGTGATAATTCTTGCTATAGGCGGGAGAACCGGCACTGCTGTCATCCCCCCAAGTTCCCCCATAGGTAATGCCCGCATTAAATGGGTCGACTCTCAACAGATTACTAGCCGTCACCGCACCCATGACAGGCGCAGCCTGCAATGTCGAAAGTGGAAAAAACAGGAGTGCACACCCCAAACTGCTGGCAATAAGCGGGAAAGACTGCCTTAACTGTTGCGATTTGGCAGTACCTTGCTTCAAAAGAAAAGACGACATCAGAGACACTATCCGGTTACGCATACCCCCCCCTTATTTGCATTGAGTGCTTCCGGGTCATGGCAGGTTCGTGCAACAAATCCTGACGCTGCTTTCTTTATGATAAAGAATTTTTATCAAACAAGTTTATTTTCGTGAAATATTTCCTTGTTTTTTTGATTATGTCCTGAATTGACACAATGACTAAGGCGCAACGCCGCGCGCTGGCAACGCCTTCGTTTCCGTTATGCAGTCAACGGTTAACGACTCACCACATCGGTCACGCTATCGGCGACATCTGGTACACGAGACTCGATGGTGATGGCTACGCGTCGATTGTGCGCACGGTGATCGGGCGTGTCATTTGCTGCCAAAGGGCGCTGATCAGCATAACCAATGGCGGTGAGCTGGGCGGGTGAGACGCCGTGGTCAATTAGCAAGCGCACGACACTGGAAGCCCGGACACCTGAAAGTTCCCAGTTGGAGGGAAACTGAGGCGTGGCAATGGGGGTGTTATCGGTGTGGCCTTCAACCGTGATGGAAAAATCCGTCTTGGCCAGTATCTGTGCCACGGCACTCAGTGCATGGACGGCATCGACTGAAAGTAGCGCGTCCCCCGGTTGAAACAGCACGTTGGCATTGATATCCAGCGTGATACCGCGTGCATTTTCAGTAATTCGAACCTGTCCGTTTTGAATCAGGGGACTCAACGCATCATGAATCTCTTGCGCCATATTGCGCATTTTTTCTCGCGTCTCGCGTTTCAGTTCAGCAGGTTTCTGTATCGGTACGATGATGGGCTTAGGTGGCGCAATCAAGGGAAAAACGATGGCTGAACCGCGAGGAATGTTGGAGGTGGGCGCGTCACCCGATGCACCGGAGTTGCTATGAAATGCTGAAACGATGGAGTCCGAAAGCACACGATACATGCCTTCATTGACGAGAGACACGGCATACATCACAACAAAGAATGCAAACATCAATGTAATGAAATCCGCATACGATACGAGCCAGCGATCGTGATTTTCGTGCTCTTCAACCGAAGTCCGACGACGATGATGACGATGGCTGCGTGACATGAATTTATCCGAAACCCGGAAAGATGATAAAAATCAGTCGTACTTGTAATGCCCGCGCATACGATTTTCGATGAGATGAGGATTGTCTCCATTGGCAATCCCCACAAGGCCATCGAGATACATTTCGCGCAACGTAACCAGTTGAGCGATATTCGCATATAGCTTTCTGGCAATGGGCAAATACACCAGATTGGCCAAGCCTACACCATAGATGGTTGCCACGAAGGCCACGGCGATACCTGCACCCAGCTTGGCGGGATCTGTCAGATTTTCCATGACATGAATGAGCCCCATCACCGCGCCAAGAATGCCGATTGTGGGGGAATAACCTGCCGCTGCCTCCCAGATTCTGGCGGCTGATTTCATCTGGATTTCATAGGTGTCAATCTGGACTTCAAGCACATCTCGTAAATTAGCGGGGTCTGCACCATCCACGAGCAGACTCAGGCCTTCGTGATAATAGGATTCATTGAGTGTGGAGAGTTGCGCTTCCAGTGCCAACAAGCCTTCACGCCGCGCAATATGTGCCCAGAGGGTCATGCGATTCAACATTTCTTCCGATGCGATGGCTGGGGGCACAAAAACCCATTTCGCCATTTTTATGCCCGCTCTGAAAACAGGTAGGGGACTTTGCAACATCACCGCGCCCAGCGTACCGCCCAATACGATCAGCAAGGCGGTCGGTTGGGCAAGTGAAGCGATGGTTCCGCCTTCGAGCAGCTGCCCCGCCAGGATGACCCCCACGCCCAACAGCAAACCGACGATGCTGATGCGATCATAGGATTTCATGTGGCTGCCTGTCTTGCCGTGCGTTTCGACGCTGCGGGCTTGCGTTTAATGACGGCATTGACACCCAGCAAGCTGGAACGCAGACGGGCGATTGCCTGAGTATGTATCTGACAAACTCGGGATTCCGTCACGCCCATGACTTCGCCAATCTCGCGCAAATTAAGCTCTTCGTCATAATACAGTGCCATCATCATTTTTTCTTTTTCAGGCAATGATTCGATGGCAGCAATCAGTGAGGTACGCATGTCCTGATCCAGCAGTGTCGCGAGCGGATCGGATTGTTCTGACACGAGATGACGATCGAGAAAAGCCTCGCCTTCACCTTTTTCGTCGTTACCCATGTCTTCCAGATAAACCAGTTGGTGACCCCTCGCATCCAGCAACAGCTTCTGGTAATCCTCAAGCGACATCCCCAGAGCATCCGCCAGTTCGCGTTCCATGGGAGCGCGTCCATGTTTTTGTTCCAGTGTGGTGATGGCCGTTTCGACCCGCCGCATTTCACGTCGCAATCCGCGCGGGAGCCAGTCATTTTCGCGCAGGCCATCCAGCATGGAACCCCGGATGCGTTGTACCGCATAGGTTTCGAACTGCGCACCCAAGCCCTCTTCATAACGGGAGATCGCATCCAGAAGGCCAATCATGCCATTCTGGATGAGGTCATCGATCTGCACGCTGGGCGGCAGTTTGGCCATCAGATGATAGGCGATTCTCTTGACCAGGGACGCGTATTGAGAAACGAGCTGTTCCTTGTCCGGAATCCCCTGAGCGTTATAGGTCATTAGGTTTTGACTTCCGGGGCGATCATCGCAACCGTTAAACTATACCATTGAATCGCGCAGCAACTAACGATCATGGTAGCCATCTCCACATTGCCACCCGCAGAGGATGAAATAATCGTTACCCAATACGCCCACCCCACCCATCCGCCCCTCAAGGGGCGGCTACTGATTGGTTCGCTACGCTCGAAACTTCAACTCGACTCTGACTTTTGTATTTCACGCTAGCGCAGGCGTAGATGTCGTACCTGAAGGCACGTATGCGGCAGGCAAATCCATAAATCCATCCTCTTGCGCCAAGCCGACAGACGAAGGTATCTGTTTCAGAAGCGCGTCTGCCAGATGATCCGTCGTCACATCCACGGCAGCACCGAGGTATTCCAGCCTGACATCCAGATGCTCTTTGGCCACCCGACGCATGTTTTCAAAAATGGCCAGAGCATCCGCCGGACTCCGTGGGCGCGTAATCACCATTTGAAAACCGTCGCGCCCCCGCTCCTGAGCCAGTCGCTTGATGAGGGCATAGGCGCGTGTAATGGCAGAGCTTTCTGCACCAACGATCACCGCCATGTGGCGTGATGCCAGTGCCAGCATGGAAAGATGGGTGCTGTGCTGTACAGCGGCATCAATCAAGATGAAATCAACCCCACGTTGTAATTCCTGTAGCACATGCGGCAATTTTTGACATGCCACCGCCGCATCGCGCTGGGCATAGCCAAGTTCTTGCGCTGCCAGTGAAGCCGGCAAAATGCGAATATGAGGTGCTACACGCAACAAACTTTCCTCAAGCAAGCATTTCCCCTGCAGCACTTGATAAAAATCGTAACGAGGTTTGAAACCGTAAGCAGAAATGACGTTATTGGGTGCCTGATTTTCATCCACGATCAACACGCCATATCCCGCAGCGGCGAGTGCCGAAGCAGTTTGAACGATCAGCGTTGTGCGACCACATGCCTCTCGACCCGAAGCAAATGCCACGACTTTCGGGGCGCGATGACCGAACATGCGACGCAAGCCATCCGCCTGATCTCGTGCCCAAGGGCGTGCTGCTGCACGATCACCTTCAACCAAATTTTCTGACATATCCTGCCACTCAGCCACGCATTCCTCCTGACACCTTGCGAATGTCATTCGGTGTCGCCATGGCCAGTCCCGTTTCCTCTTTTTGCAAGCGATGAGGCGAGGCATCTTCTGACTGTTTGAAGGCACGATGCAGCAAATAGTTGCGATTGGGCAGATGCATGTCTTCAGGCACTCGCTGACCATTCGCCACATAACACAGCAATAAGCCGTGACGAATCACGACATCCAGCGCAGGGGCAATGGAGGCTGTTTCATCCACTTTGCTAAGAATGACACCGGACAGATCATCGCCCGAATAAGCACTCACTACATCATCCAGCGTATCACCCCGACTGGTGGCATTGAGCAGCAACAATCGATTGACTTCACCCGCATGCGCCAACATGGCAGCCTGCTCCGCTACCATGCGATCACGCTGGCTCATACCCACGGTATCGATCAACACCATGTGTTTGTCACGCAGATCAGCCAATGTATGACGCAAATCATCGCCATCGCGCACCACATGCACAGGAACGCCCAGAATACGGCCGTAGATACGCAACTGCTCATGCGCACCAATGCGGTAGCCGTCGGTCGTAAGGAGCGCAATTTTGTCTGGGCCATAACGCACCACGCAGCGTGCAGCCAGCTTGGCGGTTGTCGTGGTCTTGCCCACACCCGTCGGCCCGACCAGCGCGTAAATCCCCCCGCGATCGACAATATCGTTATCGCTGCTCAAGGTACGCAGATGCCGATTCAACGTCGTTTTCATCCACTTATGCGCATCCTCGACATTCATCTCGGCAGGCAGCTCCTGAGACAACTTGCGGGCAAGTTGTCCTGAAAAGCCAGCATCCAGCATTTCCGCCAGCAATTGCGCACGCACAGGAGATTCCCGCGAAATTTCACCCCACGCAAAGCCTGCCAATTGACGCTCCAGCAAAGCCTTGATGGTATGCATCTCACCCACCAACTGATGAACCTGCGTCCGCATGGCCTCGTCTTGCGGGGTGTGAGGGGCGTTGGAAGTATGTGATGAATGCTGCTTGTGTAACGGCGCAGCCTGTGCCGCAGGTGCGCTCGTATGCGCTCGCATTGACCGATCCCGATCCTCATGAGCTATGCCATGCTCGTTGCCATGCCCATGAGCCGAACTGGCGGTGGCGGTGGCGGGGCTGCGACCCGGCAACGGTCTCAAACGTGAGGGCTCTTGCGCGCGGGGTGCGGTCGCGTTTGACGCAGCATGGGGCTGCGTTTGTGTAGGGGGCTGCGTTGCAGAAGACGCAGCAGGAATGGCATGAGATATTGGACGCGTTGCTGCGGTCTCAGGGAGACGTGCTGAAGGTGCAGAAAACGCAGGAGTCGCAGAAGAAGAGGCTACCTTGCGTGCCTGTCCTGACAAATGAACCATATAGTCATCATCAGCATCCGTCACAGGACGTGTATGGGATTGAGTGCGTGGCATCGGCGCTTTTATCCGCTCACTAGCAGGGGGTGTATCTAATATCTGCCCACTGGCATAAGCCTGTCGTGCTGCCTGAATAACGGCGGCAGATGCATGGTGCTGGGAGGCAGAAACAGACGCTGGGGTATGTGCAGGCTCAACGGCACGACGGGGGGGCGATGTCGGCACACTTTCACGCGCATGGCCTTGCCGTGAGAGCAGTTCAAAACTCTCTGAGCTCATCGCCATGATTTCGACGCCACCCTCGACCGGCTTGTTGGAAACGACCACGGCATCCGAGCCTAATTCTTCCTTGACCCGCCTCAGACAATCACGCGCCGTCGGCGCAACAAAGCGTCGCATGCTCATGCAAGCCTCCCGCTCTTCGCGTATCCCGAAATTTTCCTGTCTTCAACACAGGGAATATGCTTCATCATGTTTGAGCTCCAATGACGGCCGTCACCCGGATGGTTCGGGTATCGGGCACCTCAGCATTTGAAATAACCTTGAGTGTGGGGACTGCGCGGCGCAGGAAGCGGGTCAGCAGCCAGCGCAGATTATTGGGTACGAGCAGCACAGCCGGCAGCCCTGCATCTTCCTGGCGCTGTGAAGTCACTACCGTTTCACGCAGCAAGGTATCCGCCAGACCCGGCTCGATTCCGGCTCCCTCGGCACCGCCTTGCAACGATTGACTCAGTACACGCTCCAGTCCCGGATCGATGGTCATCACCGACATTTCTTCATTAGCCGGGAATATCTGCTGAACAATGGAGCGCCCCAGTGCCACACGAACTTGTGTGGTCAGCTCCAGCGCATCCTGGGTACGCGGCGCGTACTCGGCCAACGTTTCGATGATGGTGCGCATGTCGCGAATATTGACCCCTTCTTCGAGCAGATTCTGCAAAACACGATGTACGGTCGACAGCGAAACCTGCTTGGGGATCAAGTCTTCGATGAGCTTGGGCGCATCCTTGGCGATATGGTCGATCAAGGCCTGCGTTTCCTGCCGTCCCAGCAATTCGGCGGCATGGGTCAGAATGATGTGGTTGATATGCGTTGCCACCACCGTACCTGCATCCACCACCGTATACCCCAAGGCTTGCGCCTGATCGCGCAGGTTCAAATCGATCCAGATGGCGGGCAAGCCAAATGCTGGATCGGTCGTGGGTGTGCCGGGAAGCTGCCCCGCCACACGCCCCGGATTGATCGCCATATACATGCCTAGATAAGCTTCGCCACTCCCGATTTCCACACCTTTCAGCTTGAGCTGATAAGCATTGGGCTTAAGTTCAAGATTGTCGCGAATGTGCACCGGGGCACAGAGGAAGCCGATCTCTTGAGCAAATTTCTTACGCAACCCACGAATACGCTTGAGCAGATCCCCATTCTGCCCCTTATCCACCAAAGGAATCAGCCGATAACCCACTTCCAGCCCCAGCACATCCACGGGGGCGACATCCGCCCAACTGGCTTCCTGAGACTCCTGCAAGGCTGCGGGCTGTTCTGCCGCCACGTCTTCAGTCGCAACCTCAGCCGTTGCCCCTGCAGATTGACGCTTCAACAGCCACCAGCCCAGCCCGCCCAACGCGGAAGACAGCAACAGGAATACCAGATTGGGCATCCCGGGAATCAAGCCCAGTACGCCAATGATGAAGGCCGTCAGAAGCATGACTGTTGGGTTGCCAAACATCTGGCTGCTCACCTGCTGCCCCATATCTTCATCAGTTGTCACACGACTCACCACCAAGCCGGCCGCCGTTGAAATGATGAGTGCCGGAATCTGTGCCACCAGACCGTCACCGATGGTCAGCAGGGTGTAGTTCTTGGCCGCCAGCGCAAAGGGCATGTCATGCTGGACGATACCGACGATCAAGCCGCCAATGACATTGATGAACAGAATCAGAATGCCGGCAACGGCATCTCCCCGCACGAATTTACTGGCACCGTCCATCGAGCCAAAAAAATCGGCTTCCTGTGAAATGGTGGCACGCCGCTTGCGAGCCTCATCCTCGCCAATCAGTCCGGCGTTCAAATCCGCATCAATCGCCATCTGCTTACCCGGCATGGCATCCAGTGTGAAACGTGCCGACACTTCGGCGATACGCCCCGCGCCCTTGGTAATCACAACGAAGTTGATGACGATCAGAATCACGAATACGACCAGCCCGACCGCATAATTCCCGCCCACGAGAAAGTGTCCGAAAGCCTCGATGACCTTGCCAGCCGCATCCGGCCCGGTATGTCCTTCGAGCAGAACGACCCGCGTAGAGGCCACATTCAAGGACAACCGCATCAGCGTCGTGACCAGCAACACCGTGGGAAAGACTGAAAAGTCGAGCGGCTTTGCGGTGTACATCGCGACCAGCATGACCATGATCGACAAGGCGATATTGAAGGTGAAAAACAGATCCAGCATGAAGGGCGGCAAGGGCAGCACCATCATCGACAGAATCATCACAATCAGCAACGGCCCCGCAAGTTGGCGCAAATTGCTGCGTGAGAAAAAACTTTGCATGGTCAGCGTGTCATTCATGCCATCACCCCTGCGCCGCTGTGGGTCACGACTTCAGCCTCATCTTCGCTCGGCACTCCCGGATCCATACCGTCAGGAACAGCCAGCAAGCGTGGTGGCTGTGGGGGTTCGCTTTCCCCCGCCTCGCCCGACAAATAGTGATCCAGTTGATGCACATAGGCCATCACCTCGGCCACCGCTGTGTACAACGCAGCAGGAATCGGGTCTCCAAGCTCACAATGGCGATACAAGGCTCGCGCCAGAGGCGGGGCTTCGAGTAGCGGAACCCCATGCTCCGTTGCCAATTCACGAATATTCATGGCGACCTGATTAAGCCCCTTGGCGACAACCTCCGGTGCCTGCATGCTCTGACTGTCGTAACGAAGTGCGACGGCAAAGTGAGTCGGATTGGTGACCACCACATTGGCATTGGGCACCTCACTCATCATGCGTCGCCGCGCCATTTCGCGCTGCTGGCTACGTATCCGTCCCTTGACCTGCGGATCCCCTTCCTGCTCCTTGCCTTCCTGACGCACTTCTTCTTTCGTCATGCGCATCCTGCTGTAGTACTGCCAGAGCTGAAATGGCACATCGATTGCAGCAACCAGTGCTACTCCGCCCAATAACGTCATGGCCGACAGCAGAATCAGATGCCCCAAAGAATTCAGGCCAGACTCCACCGACTGAGCTGCCAATGCAAAAAACTCGCCGTAGTGGTGCGTCACACTCCAGTAAACCACGCTGCCTACCAGCAGCGATTTGAGTACCGCCTTGACCAGTTCCCCCACCCCTTGCATGGAAAAAATGCGTCCCATTCCGGATAAGGGGTTGAGCTTGCTGAAATCCGGCGTGAAAACCTTGGATGAGAAAACCAGCCCACCCAATACGACGGGCTCCACCAGCGCTGCCAAAAAAGTTATGAGAAACAGCGGTGTAACCAGTAGCAAACCCTCGATTGCCAGCGTAGCAAACGCTTGGGTCATGGCAGCACTATCAACCGCTGCCGTATGACCAAAACTCAAGCCATGCTTCAACATTTGACTAGTTTGCTGAACAAATGAGCCCCCCATGACCCAGAATGTCCCCAGTCCCGCAAGCAGCACGAGAAATGCGCTCAATTCGCGCGAGCGCGGCACGCGACCTTCCTCGCGCGCCTGTTCAAGGCGGCGCGAGGAAGCCGGTTCTGTACGTTCGAGGTCGCTGTCTTCAGCCACGGAAGATTCCTTTCATACCGGCAATTATTGCCGCCGGCATTCAGGAAGACAGCGAAAATAGAAAGGGTTTCACCCGTCTTTTCGTGTTACGGGTGAAAAACACAAAGCAAGTCTATGTAATTTATCGGAAATTTTTGCCGGACATCCAAAATCCAGCATTCCGTAAGAAACATCAAGCGGCGTTCGATGCCTCTGGAATGAAGGCAGAACGTGGAACACCTCGTGCATCACCGAGGCTCGATAGCAATTCTTTCATATCCAGAATCAGGACGATTTGCCCATTGGACAAGGTCGTGACGCCCGCAACCCCCTTGGGACGGAAGTCCTCCAGCGACTTGACCACGGCATCTTCACGCCCCGCAAAGCTGTCGATTGCAAGAATGAAGGATTTTTCAACCGTCTGAACGAGCACACCATATTCCGGGATACACTCCTGTGCCCACCCCAGCAGGCCGGCCAGCGGAATCAGGGGCAGAACCTCACCGCGCACCACCATGACAGCAGCACCTGCCACCTCCTGAACCTGATTGACATTAATCGGCAGGATTTCACGCACCATGGACAAAGGCACAGCAAAAGGCTGCGTGCCCAGTTCAACCAGCAAGACAGGCAATATCGCCAGCGTCAGCGGCAGCGAAATGACGAAGGTCGTCCCCTCGCCCATCGCGGTTTTGATATCGATCGCGCCATTCAGCTTGTGGATATTGGTTCGAACGACATCCATGCCCACGCCACGCCCCGAAAGATCCGAGGCCACGTCCATCGTCGAAAACCCCGGCAGAAAGATCAGGTTATAGCTCTGCCGATCATCCATTGCATTGGCTTCCTCGTCGGTAATCAGCCCTTTGCTGACCGCCTTGGCGCGCAAACGCTCCGGATTCATG
This sequence comes from uncultured Sterolibacterium sp., assembly GCA_964437515.1. Classification (GTDB taxonomy): domain Bacteria; phylum Pseudomonadota; class Gammaproteobacteria; order Burkholderiales; family Rhodocyclaceae; genus Sterolibacterium. The sequence continues at coordinate 30,205 of CAYTHB010000017.1, read as the reverse complement.
CCGTGCCCATCATCAGAAACCAGCAACACGATATGGTCGCCTTCCTGTCGGGCTTCCAGTCGTACCGTTGCTTGTCCCGGCTTACCCAATGCAACACGCTCGGCGGGCGACTCAACACCGTGGTCCACGGCATTACGGATCAGGTGAATAATGGGGTCGGAAAGATCCTCGATCATCGTCTTGTCGATTTCGGTGTCTTCTCCTGTCAGGATCAGCTCCACATCCTTACCCAGCCCTCGCGCAAGATCACGTGCAATACGCGGATATTTCTGGAACAGACGGCCAATCGGCTGCATACGCGTCTTCATGACCGCACTCTGCAAATCACTCACCAGCAGATCCAGTTGGCTCACGGCCTGATCGAGTGCTGCTAGCGTATCGGTGTCTGCCCGATTGGCGAGAATATCGTTCCGCAAAGAGTTGAGACGGTTTTTGGTCAGCCCGATTTCACCGGAAAGATTGAGCACTTGATCCAATCGCGCCGTATCCACACGAATGGAATTGTCGCGTGTCTTTTCTCCATCACGTCGTCCGACCGAAGCCCCCTGATAACCGGGTTTATCAACCACACGACGACCTACCGCTTGCTGGATGATCTGTTCAGGTGGCCTACTCTCCGTAACAGGATGGGCAATGGCTGGCGCGGTGGGAGGCGTCGGCGTAGGCAATGCGGCCGGGGTTGGAACAGGCGCGTGAGAATGCGATGGGGGAGCAACAGCAACAGTTGCCGGTACAACGTTTGTGGGCGCAGCCGTTGCAGCGGGGGTATCTGTAACCGCGGCAAGCAAATGGCCCCAGTCAGGATCGCTACCCGCAGCAGCGTTTACCTCAGGTGGCAGCGCAACAGTCTCTGCAGGAGCGAGTGCCGGTGCTGCGATGACACTCCCCCCCCCTCCCTGACTCAGCTCACCCGCAATGGCTTGCTTGAGTGTCGCCAGTAAGGCTTCAGAAGCACGCCCCGGTTGCTGTCCATGTTCCAACGAACCAAACATCTGCCTGACAGAAGCCGTCGCATCCATGATGGCATCCATGATTTCACGCGTCACCATCAGCTCGGCATTACGCAGACGATCAAACAAATTCTCGGTTAGATGGCAGAGTGTGACCAACTCAGTCGCATTCAGAAAGCCTGCACCGCCTTTGATGGTATGAAAACCACGAAAAATATCATTGAGCAATCCATGATCCTGGGGAGTCCGCTCAAGATCAACCAGTTTGTTATCGACACTGGACAGCAAATCATTCGCTTCAATCAGAAAGTCCTGCAACAGGTCTTCCATTCCCTGAAAATCGCTCATGTTTTCGCGCTCCCGTTTCCTATCTGAGACTTCATGGGTTCCATTGCAAGGACGTCAAAACCCCAAGCTTTCCAGTAATTCATCGACCTGTGCCTGATTATGAACAATGTCGGAACGGCCTTCTGTATTGACCACAGGACCATTGAGCAATTCGTTCGTCAGTTCAGACTTGAGTTCTGCACGCACACCCTCAGGCATGGTTTCCAGCAAAATCGCCAGCAATTGCTGCTCCATTTTTTGAGCAACTTCCGTCAATTTCTTGATGACCTGTCCTGTCAGATCCTGAAAATCCTGAGCCATCATGATTTCCGTTATCTGTGTATTGGCCGCCTCGACCTGACCCGGCATCCGATGCAAAAATGAATGCGTTTCTGCTGCCAGTGACTTGAAATCCGCCGGGGACATCTGATTGGCAAACACTTGGTCCCAGCGGGTCGCCAATGAGGCAGAATGCTCACTCATCGTCTGGCACACAGGCTTCAGGATTTCAGTGGCATTGAGCACCCGGCTGGCGGCCTGTTCACTCATCTGAGCGATATAGCTCAAACGCTGACGGGCATCCGGAATAACACGCGCTGACTCTTCCAGCACCTTGTCATAACCCAGATCGCACATCGTGTCATGTAATTGCCGCGCCATGTGACCCACGCGTTGAAACACATACGCCGCACGTTCGTCTCGGGTTTGCGTCGGGTCTCCCAGAATCGCAGGTTCCATCGGTGGTACGGCTGCAAGCTCTATCGATGGAGCCCCCACACCGGCCTGCGCTGAAACCGTATCAAACAATGACTGCAATTCGGGATTATCACCAAAAGCATCTGAAGCCTGAGTCTGAGCCTGATTGGTTGCAGCAGACGACGGTGCTGTCATTTCGACGGCAGGCGTCATCCCTGTTGCAATACTGTCAAACAGGGCTTGAAGATCGTCGTTGTCGCCCGATTCGTCAAACTTGGCTGAATCACCAGCCGTCATCAAAGGGTTGTTCGCCATGATATGAGTCAAACCTCTCTCTGCTTGCGCTGTTTACGCCGCAGCCTGTTCCAGCTTTTCAAAAATCCGTACCAGTTTTTCATTCAGTGTTGCTGCGGTAAAGGGCTTGACGATATAGCCATGCGCCCCTGCCTGCGCAGCAGCAATGATGTTTTCTTTCTTTGCTTCAGCAGTAATCATCAACACAGGAAGATGCTTGAGTGTCGCATCAGCACGAATCGCCTGAAGTAATTGCAGGCCATCCATATTGGGCATATTCCAGTCAGTGACCACGAAATTGAAGTCTCCCCCCTTCAGCTTATGGAATGCCATGGCACCATCTTCTGCTTCTTCAGCATTCTCGTAACCCAGCTCTTTCAGCAGATTACGAACGATACGTCGCATGGTGGAAAAGTCATCGACAATCAAAAACTTGATTTTGCTTGGATCAGCAGGCATGTGTCTCTCCGGCACTCAATTTCTATCTATGGAATCTTGTCAAAAAGGGACGTAGTGTATTTGCAAGAATCTCGGCATCAAATTTTGCAACGTAAGCATCCACGCCGACCTGTTTCCCCATGGCGCGATTGGCTTCTGATGACAGCGATGAATGCATCACGACGGGAATATCCTTGAAGCGAGCATCGTTCTTGATATTCCGCGTCAACATGTAACCATCCATTTCGGGCATTTCCGCATCCAGCAAAATCAACTGCACGGAATCCCGCAAATCCTTCTTGATCTGCTCGGAATGTGCTGCCATGCGCTGCAAGCGTGTCCATGCTTCCATTCCATTGACAGCATGTTTGTGCTGAACGCCCATTTTCTCCAGCACTTCCAGTATTTTCTTGCGCGCGATGGCCGAATCGTCCACAAAAAAGACACTACATTCATCGCCACCATTCACTTTTTCAATCGGGGGGACATTGGTTTCGCCAAAACTGGTGGCCATGATCTGCTCGACATCAAGGATCGACACCATACGGCCACCGGGCAACTCCGTAATGGCCGTGATATAGCGTTGCGCCCCCCCGGTCACAACCGACTCTGGCGCATGAACCTGGCTCCATTCGACCCGCGTAATGCGATCCACATCGTGCACCAGGAACCCCAGGGTACGCTTGTTGTATTCCGTCACCATCATGGAACCGCCCAACTCTGACGGAGCATCCGCCAGATCCATGGATTTCGCCAGCGACAACACGGGAATGACATTACCCCGCAAACTGATCAATCCCTCGACCCCCCTCGGCATATTGGGGGTCTTGGTGATCTTGGGTGTCTTGCTGACCTCGCGAACCTTGAACACGTTGATGCCAAAGGTTTCTTCGGTTCCCAGCGAAAACAGCAGGATTTCCATGCAGTTCGAACCTGCCAGGCGGGTTCGCGCATCCACGGCCTCCAGCAGGCCACGCTCTCCGGTATGTGTTGCCAAGGCATTGCTCATCGCTTACTCCTTGCTCTGAATCAGGCCTGAATATCCGCCCGACTTTGCCAGACGCACCAATGTTTCGGCCAATCGCTGAGGCTCAAATTTTGCAACATATTCATCCACCCCGACCGACCGGCCGAGCTGGCTATTCGATGTACCACTCAATGATGAGTGCATCACCACAGGGATCCCCGCAAAACGAGGATCGGTCTTGATATGCCGTGTCAAGATGTAGCCATCCATCTCGGGCATTTCCACATCGGTCAGAATGATCTGAATGAGGTCTTTCACAGGTCGCCCGATATCCCGGGCATGATCCGCGATACGTCCCAGCTCTTCCCAAGCCAGGCGACCATTGATCGCGCTGATATGTTTGATTCCCAAAGCATCCAGCGTACGCTGAATCTGGCTACGCGCCACAGAAGAATCATCTGCAAAGAAAATCGTAATACTGGTTTCCAATGGCTGAATGCTCTTGAACAGATGGGTATCGTCGATCTTCTGCGTTTCAGCCAGAACACGTTCCACGTCAATCATCATAACCAGACGGCCATCGGGCAATTCGGTCACCGCCGTCACCATGCCCCCCAGATTGGAAGACAACATATTGGGAGGAATACGCATCTGCTGCCAGTCCAGACGCAAGATAGTATCAACCGCCTCGACCAGAAAACCCTGTGTATGCCCGTTGTATTCCGTCACAATCATGACATCACGCGCGGTATCCGGCTGCATACCAACGTACTCCGCAAGATCCACCACGGGAACCAGCGTTCCCCGCAAGCTGACCATCCCCTTGACAGCCGGTGGCATGTCTGGAGATGAGGTAATCGGCGGTTTGCGCATGACCTCGCGCACCTTGAAAACATTGATGCCGAAGGTTTCGCGACGCCCTGTACGGTCGTCATGCCCAAGCGTGAACAGCAACATTTCGAGCTTGTTCGTGCCCGCCAGTCGCGTACGCTCATCGATAGTTTTCATTAAATCAGACATTGCTTACCTTTCCTCACGCTACGCATACGACAAGCATGTCGTATGCGACGAGAGCCGGTTTTCATTCAAACTTCTAGCATTCGGATGATATTACGACAATTTCGTGCCCCATGAAACGCGTCTCGACATTTTTTGTAGCGCATGTTTACTTTCAATATATCCAGATTTGGAGCACAAGAGTAGTCGAACAGTAGTTATCCTGCTTCGAAAAAATCACCATACAAGCCAACGATTAAGTGCCCAGTGGCAAATAGAGAACCATAGGATGATCGCGACAAGCCATAAATCCGTAATACCCGTAAAAGCTCTTAGCGTCCTTCGTCTTTGCATCGACAATCAAGGCATAGGCTGCCACGTGCTTGCGTGCCTCTAAACATCGTTCAATCGCACATCCCATCAAAAAACGCCCCATTCCACACTTCTGATGTTTTTCATCGACAGCGAGTCGCCCCATACGAAAACAAGGGACGGGATAACGCGGTAATTTCTTTTGGGTGCCCAGATCAAGTTGCTGAATATCGATTTGAGCCGCACTCAAGCTGTAGTATCCCAGTATGTCGCTGGGGCTATTCGTATCGACCAACACACGAACGACAGCAACACCCTTTTTACTTTGCTGAACCGCAAAACGCTGAAGGTATTCATCAAGCGCGATGACGCCGGAGGAAAAGCCTTGACGATCATGCAACCTTGGATCAAGAAACTGCTCTTCAAACACGTTTGATTTTGCGTGCGGCATTCATTGCTTTTTGCAAAGCAGCATTAGGCTGGAATGCTCCATCAAGTGCTTGGGTAAACGCATCAAAATCGTGAGAACTCATCGTAATACGAGACTCACGATCCAGCAGTTCACGTGCCTTCTCTTTGGCGGCTGCACGCACGAATGCTGCCATTGTGGTACCCATGAGAGCTGCCGCACGCGCAACCACATCCTTGTCGTCGGCATCCATGGTTAAATCAAATCGGGCAAGTGCAACCATGAGCATCTCCTATTTTATACGGTGAATTACCGTATACTTTATTTACTTTATTCTACTGTAGAAATAGCGAAAACACTGTCAGCGCGACCCGATGAAACGTGACATGTGTGCAATCATGATTGGTGGTCAATGCGGGGTTCCTGATTTCATCGGTTCATTCAATAAACGAATCTCGCGTTGAGGATAGGGAATCTCGATACCTGCTTCCTTAAAAGCACGCCAGATGGACAGATTGATGTCGGATCGCAGTTGTTGTGTTCCCTCATGGGGATCGGCAATCCAGAAGCCCAGCTCCAGATTGATACCGGAATCGGCAAATGCCGACAGAAAGGCTTTCGGAGGTGGATCGGCCAATACACGTCCTTGTGTGCGTGCCGCATCACACAAAATGTGCATGGCCTGCTCGACATCGTCGCCATACGCAATCTGAACCGGAAGTGCCACGCGCATTTTTGTATCCGTCAAGGACTCATTGCGCACGACGGAACTTACCAGGATTTCATTAGGCACGATTGCCTCGACACCTGTTGCGTTCTGTAGCACGGTATAGCGTGTAGTGATTTGCGTCACCTGCCCCCGATCATCCCCCACGACAATGATATTGCCCAAGCGGATGGAACGATCCAAGAGAATGATGAACCCGGAAACATAACTGCTGGCGATTTTCTGCAAACCGAAGCCTAAACCGACCCCTAAAGCACCGCCAAAAACAGACAGTGTAGTCAAATCGATGCCCACCAGGGGCAGCGCAATCAATACGGCTAACAACAGCAAAAGGGCTCGCGTCAAACGGGCAAAAACCACCTTGAGATTGGCATCGAGTCCGCGCGAATGCATCAATCGACTTTCGGCCATGCCGCCTATCCACAGCGCCAGCAATACCGCCATCAGCACGGTAGCAGCCCCTTGCAGCACGATCCAGAGATTCAATTTCTGCTTGCCTGCAGAAAACTCGACTGACTCCAGAAAATCAATGACATCCGGCAAAACACCCATGATGTGCATACCGACGACACAGGCCACCATCAACGAGAAACTGCGCTCGAACGCGGACAGCCATTCGGCCTCTCTGAAGGCCAGACGCAGGATGTAGAAGACGAATCGAATAATCGCCAATGAGCCAAGTAAAGGAACGGCCAGTGCCAAAAGCTGAACGTGCATCGTGTTCTGCAACGTTTTTTGTGACAGATAGACGAGTATCAGTGCCACCAACGGAAATGCCACTCGACGCAGCCCTCCATGTCCAATTTTCCAGACACCCACCCCCTCGGGCGTGCGCTCGCGTATCAACCGTTGCGTAAGCCAAGCCACGATCAGGCAAACCAGTAACAACCCGGCTTGCCAGAAAGTATCGGGCTGTTGCAGATCACGCCAAAAGCCCATTAGCAGGCTGTGCGCTTCATTACTCACGAAAATGCTCCTTTCCAGCAGGGGGATCACCCAATGTCGTCGATGAAGGAGAGACATACACGACCGCATCGTCGCGATGACGCTGCCAATGGTCGAGATAGACACGCGCCAGTGCGGCGTTATCGCGCAGTATCAAGAGATTTTCGGCATTGCGTGCCTGTGCCGAAAAAGTGTAGTTATAACTTCCGGTAATCACCACATTGGCAGCATCCAGTGCATCGATCAGCATGATCTTGTTGTGAGCCACTGTGTAACGTGTTTCGAGCCATACTGGAATCCCGGCCTCAGCCAATCGGGGAATCTGGCTCCGCTCACCTTTCTGAACCATCTCCCGATCCGCCAGTATTTTGACATCGACCCCACGCTGGTGCGCTGCTATCAAGGCTTGAGCCAAAGAGCGGCTTGTAAAGAGATAGGCCTGAACACGAATCTGATGGCGCGCTTGTTTCAACACTTTGATCAGGGCACCTTCGGCATCGTCCCAAGGGGTAAATAACACTTCCACAGTCCCCTGAGCCGGCAGCACCGTCTTTGCCCAAAGCAATGACGGTGTGGCACTCCACACAAGCATAAGCAGGAGCAGCACCCGGCACCCGCGCAGAAAACTCACTTCTTGCGCTCCAATACCGCCGCATAAAATCCGTCAGTGCCGTGCACATGAGGCAGCAAACGCATATCGCCTTCTGCCAACGGTTCGACAACAATCGCCTGCTGTTTCAGTACGTCGGCCGCATTCAATCGCATGAAATCAGGATGTGCTGCAAGAAAAGCATCCACCACGCCCTCATTTTCTTCATTCAAGATGCTACAGGTTGCATAGACCAGGCGGCCACCAGGCTTCACCAGCCTTGCAGCCGATGAAAGGATGTCGCGCTGCTTGCGTGTCAATTCGTCAACACTCTGTGATGTCTGCCGCCACTTGAGGTCAGGGTTCCGGCGCAAGGTACCCAATCCACTGCAAGGCGCATCCACTAACACCCGATCGATTTTTCCGGCCAGACGTTTCACACGAATATCCTGTTCACCTTCAATACAAACCGGATGCACATTCGACAAGCCGCTGCGCGCCAAGCGGGGCTTGAGCTTTGCCAGTCGTTTGGCAGAGACATCAAATGCATAAAGACGTCCGGTTGAACGCATCATGGCACCGATCAACAGGGTTTTTCCTCCTGCACCGGCACAAAAATCGACCACCATTTCACCCCGCCGAGGCGCCAGCAATGCCCCCAGTAGCTGGCTCCCCTCGTCCTGAACCTCGATCACACCCTCCAGATACAAGGGGTGCTTCTGCAAGGCCGGTTTGCCTTTGATACGGATGCCCAACGGTGCATAACGACATGCCTCTGCGGTAATCCCTGACGCATTCAATCGACTCAGCGCCTCATCGCGGCTGGCCTTCATGAGGTTGGCACGAACATCCAGCGGCGCTCCCTGATTAAGCCCTCGGGCAATGTCGATAATCTCTTGTTCTGAATACTGACCCTTCAGACGTTCGATCAACCAGTCAGGAAAATCGGTACGATCCCCCAGCGAAAACTCGGGATCAGGGCGCGCCTTGAATTCAGACAGCCAGGTTTTTTCGGTCGATGACACCACTTCCGACAACTGTTTTTGCGCCACACCATCAAAACGCATTAACGCAGCCAAGATCAACCAGCGAGGACTGCGTGCAGGATGCACGAGTTTTTCCAGTTGGCGTTTCCGGCGCAAAACCGTGTAACAGATTTCAGCGATGAAGCCCCGTTCGCGCCCCCCCAAACTCCGGTGTTCACGAAAGTAGCCCGACAGCACGGCATCCGCAGGCTGAGTGAATTTCAAAAGCTGCGCCAGCACATCGGCGGCATGGCTAATCAAGGTGCCATTCACTAAAGCTTCGGAAGCAACACGCGGCGAGGCTTGTGTGCGCGATTTTTTCTGGGCTACTTGTGGCCGTCCGGAAGAAGGACGATGTGTATTCATTTTTTTATTCATCATATTCAATGCCCAGTCATTTGCGTCTGATTCTGACTCTGACGCTGGGCAGCCTTGTCTTCAAATTCAATTTCATCCGCCATTTGATCATAGCTATCGCCCTTACCATCGGTATACCGGATACGAATGGGCAATCCACGCAGATCATAGGCCAACCAGACATCAATGGTCTGCTCTCCCGCCAGGGTGCGTACATGCAACGCGCGCTGACGACCTCGTCGCGGCAATGTCATGCTTTCATCACCCAAAATATCGAAACGATAACGCTCCAGCTTGCGACCGGTCGTCACATAAAAACTGCTAGCCACAGGTTTTTTTGTGCCCTTCTCATCGCTTCCCTGAGACCCCTGAGACACCAGGCTACCCAGTTGGTAGAACATGCTCAGCACATCCTGCGTACCCGCTTGCAGAGGAAGCTCACGCACACGTCCATTGCCATCCAACAACGTCAGCTTCATCGTCGGCCAATCCAGCGTTGCCGCATCAGACCGCACGCCATCCTTCTCCGTCCGGAATTCGTGCGGATGCAAACCGTCGTGACTAAAAGCGCCCTGACTCAACCAAACCACACGCACCGAGCGAAACAAGGCTATCAAGCCTGTCGTTTCCGTCACGCTGTTGAGTACATAGCTTTTATCATCGTGATTCCAGTGATGCACGGACTGCCCCATTACAAATCCCTGCTCCCCTCGCGTCACATTAAAACGAACATGGCCTCGTCGTGGTAACTGAAGGCTGGGCACGGTCGTAGATCGCGCCTCATTCCTTGCACTCGCCCCCATATCTGTCGTACGCCCACCCGATGTCAAAGGTTCACGCGTATTGGCTAGAGCTAACGCGACATCCTCCGTCGCCGCGACCAACTCCGACACATCCGGCTCAGACTCCATCCCCATTACATCCTGCTCACCCTCTGTTTCAGGCAGCACCGGCGGCATCGCCAGCACACCCGGTGGGGCAGACACTGCCGATACTGATGCCTCCTGCCGCGCAATGGGATGTGGCGCAGAGCGAGTTGATTGAAAACGCGAAGAAGGTTTTGGCGTCACTCTTGATGGATTCAGCCGTACATCGGCTGCGGGCGTTAGCGCAGGGATGATCAATTGAGCATCCAGTCTTGCATCCGACAGCTCCGTGGATGACAACACATTATCCAGCGTCGGCACATGCCAGCCAGGTGAGCCCATCGCCACCAGATGCAGCAGAAGAGAGAATAGCAACGCCAGCGTGAGGCGATGCTGGCGTATTCGGTTCATGGACAAGAAGGTACGCGCAATGCAGCCGATACTGGAACTTCATCAGTCAGCACAACCCGACCTTGTTCGGTCAAAGTTAAGCGACCTTCAAGAAACCAGCGCACCGCCTGCGGGTAAATGAGATGCTCCTGAACCAGCACCCGTGCAGCCAATGTATCGGCATCATCCTCGGGCAATACAGGAACCGCCGCTTGTATCACTACCGGTCCACAATCCAGTGTCGGCGTTACAAAATGTACCGTACAACCATGCAGCCGCACCCCGGCAGCCAAGGCCTGCTCATGAGTATGCATCCCCGGAAAAGAGGGCAGCAAGGAAGGGTGGATGTTCAACAAGCGACCTTCATAAAGCCGCACAAAAGGCTCACCCAGAATCCGCATGAAACCGGCCAAGATGACCAGATCCGGCGCATGTGCATCGATGGCAGTCGCAAGTGCCTCATCAAAAGCAGCACGGTTGGCAAATTGTCGATGATCGACGACAGTCGTTGCAAGCCCGCAAGATTTCGCATAATCCAGTCCTCCGGCATCGGGACGATTGCTCATCACGACAATACGGCAATCCGGAAACCGTGCTTCCACCAATGAACGCATATTGCTGCCACGTCCGGAAATGAGGATGACGATTGATTTCATTTTACAAAGACCACAGGGAAAACCACCGCACTATAACGTATCAACGCAACAAAACATCCAACACAAACGCTTGACCTGAATCTCAAAATCCACAATAATGCGAACCATTCTCATTTGCAAACCAAGGAAATCCATCATGCCGCGACTCAAAAATCTGATTGCCACGCTCTTCATCAGCAGTGCAGCCCTGCTTCCGCTGTCTGCTGCAGCACTTGAATACCCGATTGGCACCCCTCAACAGCGTAATGGCATGGAAATCAGTGCGGTTTATCTGCAGCCCATCACGATGGAACCCGAAGGCATGATGAAAAAAGCCGAGGAATCTGACATTCACATCGAAGCCGACATACGCGCATTGGCCAACAACCCCAATGGTTTCGAGGAGGGTGCGTGGATTCCTTATCTGATGATCAAGTATGAAGTCAGCAAGATCGGTGGCACACAGAAAGTCAGCGGCGATTTCATGCCCATGGTTGCCAATGACGGCCCGCATTATGGCGAGAACATCAAATTGTTCGGCCCGGGAAAATATCGCGTCAAATATACGATTCTTCCGCCCTCTGAAAACAAGCATGCCCATTTTGGTCGCCACACCGACCGTCTGACGGGGGTACGTCCGTGGTTCAAGCCCTTCGATGTCGAATATGAATTCACCTATGTCGGCATCGGCAAAAAAGGCGGTTATTGAAATGAATCAGACACCCTCTTTTCAACGTCATGCCCGCTTGAAGGTTCTGGCACTGTCGTGCGCCTTGTTGGGTATAACGACCAGCCCTGCCGTTCACGCTGCACCGCCGCTGGCTAAAAAAACTTCTCAAGCCGATTTACTGAATCTGCTGCAAAAACTCAATGCGCGACTCGATCAACTGGAAAAACGCAATAACGAGTTGGAGCAGCGACTCGCCGAAAAAACATCGGCGGGATCGTCTGTAGCTCCAGGGACACTAGAGCAGCGTGTCACGACGCTAGAGCAAACACAGGAACAAATCACCAAGGGATTGGACAGTGATCGCATCAGCGAAAACGAGCCTGAACTGACGGTGCGCCTGAAGGCTACAGAAAAGGATGTACTCGATATCAAACATGTCGCCAAGACCGTGGATGCTTTCGGCAGCATTGGCATAGGGGCAAGCCTGACCACTGTGGCACAACGCCCTTATGGTTTGCCGAAAGGCGGTATCGACAACCACAGCCAACTGGGGAATCGTGTGGATGTCACAGCCACGCTCCCCTTATCTCCGTTAGGGGACATCGAACATAGCGTGTTCGCTCATTTTCGCATGGGTCAAAACCCAGGTCTGAATGCTCCTTTGGCGAATCTGGGCACGTTTGCCAATGCCACCAATGCCGTGGGCTTTCATACCAGCGGGACAGCCGCCGAAGATGCTTCGCCCACTCTGGGTGAAGCTTGGTATCAGGCCAGCATTCCCCTACCCACGGGGGGATTCAAACCCAACTCTCGCGAAACGCTGGAACTCACCTTTGGCAAGATGGACATATTTGGCTTCTTCGACCAGAACGCCGTTGCTGGCGACGAAAGCCGTCAGTTTCTCAATTCCGTTTTCGTGCATAACCCCTTGCTGGATGCGGGGGGACAAGTCGGTATGGATGCCAATGGTTTTCAACCCGGCGCAGTGGCCTCTTATTTGAACTCCACTTCCAAAGTGGAACCGTGGCGTGTATCGCTGGGGCTCTTTGGCGCAGGAGAAGGCGCACGCTATCGCAATACATTCAGTGCCCCCCTGATGATGGCGCAAGCCGAAACCGTTTGGCATCCCTTCACTGGGCTGGCGGGCAATTACCGTTTTTATGTCTGGCGAAACGGACAAGCCGACCAACTTGACGGTACCAAGGCACCCCAAAGCGGATGGGGTATCTCCGTCAATCAGCAGATCAGCGACGAGCTTGCCCTGTTTACCCGTTATGGCCAACAAATCAGCGGGCAGGTTCCCTTCGACAAGGCACTTGTACTGGGAGCCGAATTCAATGGCTCACCCTGGGGGCGCGGCGCAGACTCGCTGGGGATTGCTTATGGTCATCTACGCAGCAGCAAGAATTTCCGCAATGCCGGTGGCAGTGGGGACACCGTGGGTGATGGTAGTGGAACCTTCTTCTACAACCCAATGGGGGCTGAACAATCCGCTGAAATTTATTACCGCTACCGCATCAGCAAGCAATTCGAGCTAACACCCGATCTACAGATCCTGCGGCACGCTGGCGCCAATCCCAACGCACAGACCATCAAGATCCTCGGATTGCGCGGCACAATTTCATATTGAAAGAGGAACACATCATGCCATTACTCAAAATTTGCCGCATCACCCTCTTTACCTTACTGTTCGCCCTTGCTCCTGCACACGCACAGGAAATGCCCACTTATAATCTCACCGCCAAAGCGGGACGTTTCATTCCGGAAACGCTTGAAGTGGCCGCAAATACCAAGTTCCGCCTGCTCATCAAGAACGAAGGTCCAGGACCTGAAGAATTTGAAAGCTTGGAACTCCGCAAAGAAAAAGTCATCGCTGAAGGCGCGACGAGTTTTCTTATTTTTCAACCGCTGAAACCCGGAAGTTATCCCTTCTTTGGCGAGTTTCATGCTGACACGGCGAAAGGACGCATCATCGCCAAATAATCTGCGTATCAGTATCAGTATCGCCTCGCGCACCTCATGACCGAGCATCCACCACTTTCAAATATCACTTTCAATACATCCCCGAATCCAGCAAGCACCTCATCCGCAGAATCTCGCAGCTGGCTGGCACGTCTGGGTGAGGGGATGGTGCGCCATCGCAAAGTAATTCAGGCGATTCAATGGATCGTCGTGGTGTTCTATCTGGCGCTGGTCATCATTCCAGCTTTCCAGCCCATCCCGCCAGAGGGCGCACATCTCTGGAATAACCTGCGGCTGTTCGCACAATTCATGTTCTGGGGTATCTGGTGGCCGGGAGTGATGCTGGCCACCATGATGTTTGGGCGTGTCTGGTGCGGCGTCTTTTGCCCTGAAGGCACGCTCACGGAATGGGCCAGCAACCACGGATTAGGGCGACCGGTACCGCATTGGCTGAAATGGTCGGGCTGGCCTTTTTTTGCGTTTATTTGTACGACTATTTATGGACAACTCATTAGTGTTTATGAGTATCCTCAAGCAGCACTATTGATCTTGGGCGGCTCCAGCATTGGCGCATTGGCCATCGGATTCATCTATGGTCGGGGAAAACGCATCTGGTGTCGCCATTTATGTCCTGCCAGCGGAGTCTTCGCACTGCTAGCACGCATCGCCCCTGTCCATTTCCGCGTGGATCGCGCCGCATGGGATCATTACACCCCCGTAGCCTCAACAACACCGGCTGCTGCAACGACAGCAACGATCAAAATCGTCAAACGTACCGCACCCATCGTGAATTGCGCACCCCTCATCGATATCCGTCGCATGACGGGCGCATCGGAATGCCATGCCTGTGGCCGCTGTGCTGGCCATCGAAATGCTGTCACACTGGCGGCACGCACACCTTGGCGTGAAATATTCGCCCCATCAACTCGCGTCGGCACCAGCGAGGCACTGACATTGATTTTCGGTGTGCTGGGCATGGCAACGGCGGCCTTTCAATGGACGGTCAGCCCGTGGTTTCTCAAGATCAAAATGGCGATTGCCGAATGGCTGGTGAATGGCGATCACTATTTACTGCTTGGAGATGAAGCCCCATGGTGGATACTGACACACTATCCCGAAGCCAATGATGTTTTCACCTGGCTGGATGGACTGCTGGTCATCGGCTACATCGTGGGCATCGGACTCCTGATTGGCACCTTGATCTGGGTGTCGGTCGCACTGGCTGCACGTTGCCTTCAATCAACGGAAGACTCGGCTTCCTTGAGCTGGCAACGGCTCTCCATCGCATTGATTCCTCTGGCGGGTGCCAGTATTTTTGTAGGCTTGAGCATGCTCACCAGCACCCAGCTCAAATCCGAAGGCTGGGTGTGGAGCGGACTTCCCATGCTGCGTGCCGCATTGATTGCGGGAGGAATGCTGGCTTCGGGAGGGATGGGGCTACGCCTCATCATACAAAACGACAGCGCAGGGCTGCGTCGCCTTGCGTCTGTCGTCCTGTTCATGCTGCCCCTCGCCGTGATGGGAGGGAACTGGTACCAGGTACTTTTTGCCTGGTAAGCTTGCATCATTCAAACGTCGGGATTCTCGGGATTCAAAATGCCGGTTTATCCTGAGCTTCGTTATAGTTTTTGACACCATTCAGAATTTCCTGCTTAGCCTCCTCGACATCAGCCCAACCGAGCACTTTGACAAACTTACCGGGTTCCAGATCCTTGTAATGCTCAAAGAAGTGTGAAATCTGATCCAGCATATTTTGGGGCATATCGCGGTACGACATCACTTTACGATACAAGGGCATCAGCTTATCCACCGGTACCGCCAGCACTTTCGCATCCTCACCGGCCTCGTCATTCATTTTCAACATGCCGATGGGACGGCAGCGCACGACAACACCGGGCGGCAATGAAAACTGGGAAATGACCAGCACATCCACCGGATCGCCATCCCCCGAAATGGTGTGAGGAATATAGCCATAATTGCAGGGATAATGCATGGAAGTCGACATGAATCGATCCACGAAAAGTGCGCCGGATTCCTTATCAACCTCGTATTTGATCGGTTCAGAACGCATCGAAATTTCGATGATGACATTGAAATCATTTGGCAAATCCTTGCCGGATGGTACGCGGTCCAGACCCATGGTTTTCTCCTGAAAAAAGCCCAATATTATAACGTAGCGTGACGTGACCTTACCCCACATCATCACAATAAAAACATGAACATCAGCGATGATCATGAATCGAAAGGACGCATCATGAACCCAAGCAAGGATTTCCTGATGGATTATGGTAACGGCATTGTCGCCATTGACTCGGGGTACGGCCGTCCCCAACTCGCGGCCATCCATCTCATGATGGAACAAGGCCGCGCCGCACTGATCGACACGGCGACACAACACGCCGTCCCTCGGGTGATGAACACATTGGCACAATACGGCATCGCACCGACGCAAGTGGATTACGTCATTCTCACGCATATCCATCTCGACCATGCCGGAGGTGCGGGGGCACTCCTGCGAGAACTCCCCAATGCCCAGTTGATTGTTCACCCGCTCGGCGCACGACATATTGCCGAACCTGCCAAACTCGTTGCGGGGACGGTGGCCGTTTATGGTGAAGAAAAATTTCGACGACTCTACGGCGAAATACTGCCCATCGACCCTTCCCGCATCATCACAGCAGAGCACGAACAGACGCTCTCACTGGCTGGGCGAAAGCTGACTCTTTTCCACACACCGGGCCATGCTCGACACCACATTTGTATACGCGACGCGATCACCGGTCACTTTTTTACAGGAGACACGTTTGGACTGTCTTACCGCGAATGCGATCAGAACGGAAGACAACACATCTGCCCGACCACCACACCTGTGCACTTTGACCCCGAGGCTTTGCATCACTCGATAGACCTCATTCTCTCTTGGCAACCTCAAGCGCTGTATCTGACACATTATGGGCAGGTTACCGACATCCCCCGCATGGGCGCAGACCTGCATCGCCTGATCGACGCGCTGGTCAAAACCGCACAATCACTGAAAACAACAGGCACACAGCGGCATCAAGATTTGAAAATGGCGATCCAGAACATCATGCTTGAAGAAGCTCGCCAGCACTCATGGGGGTTACAGGGTGAGGCTCTGTTGAAACTACTTGAAATGGATATCGAACTCAATGCCCAAGGGCTGGCCGTCTGGCTTGACCACAAAAATGATTCCATCCACAACAAAAATATCGCTGATTCATCGTCATAGCCTCCCGGTTGCCTGAAGTGCATCGCCTATAATCCTCTGTTGCATCTTTTTTGGGGTATCCATCTTGTCCACTTTTCTGCGTGGCTTACTCTATTTCGGTCTGTTTCTGATCGGTCTCTTTATTGCTGCTGTCGCACTTGCAGGCATCGTGGTGGTCATGGCTTACCCGCAACTGCCCTCGCTGGATGTGCTGACGGATTACCAACCCAAGATTCCTTTGCGCGTCTATACCGCAGATCATCAGTTGATCGGCGAGTTTGGCGAAGAGCGCCGTGCGTTAGTACGCATTACAGAAGTCCCTGCGATCATGAAACAAGCCATCCTCGCAGCTGAAGATGAGCGTTTCTATACACATGGCGGTGTGGATACGCTGGGCGTATTACGCGCCGCTTATTCCAACTTTGTCGGTGGTGGAAAACGGCAGGGGGCGTCCACCATCACCATGCAAGTAGCACGCAATTTCTTTCTGTCGAGCGAAAAGACATTGACCCGCAAGGTCTATGAAGCACTACTTTCCTTCAAGATCGAGCATAGCTTGTCCAAGGATGAAATCTTTCAGCTTTACATCAATCAAATCTATCTCGGACAACGCGCTTACGGCTTTTCTTCAGCTGCGCAAATTTATTTTGGCAAACCTTTGAAAGACATTACCGTCGCCGAAGCGGCGATGCTAGCCGGCCTTCCAAAAGCACCCTCTTCATTCAATCCGGTCGCTAATCCAAAACGCGCAAAGCTGCGTCAGCTCTACGTTCTGCGACGTATGCACGAACTGGGATTCATTAATGATGCCCAATATGCCGAGGCTCAGGAAGCCACGCTTTCCATCAAGCGTGAAACCAATGATTTCGGTGTCCACGCCGAGTTTGTCGCTGAGATGGCGCGACAGATTGCTTATGAGCAATATCACGAGGACATCTATATCAAAGGCTACAGCATCATGACCACCATCAACAGTGCTGAACAGGAAGCGGCTTATCGCAGCCTGCGCAAAAACGCCATGGACTACGATCGCCGACATGGCTATCGGGGAGCAGAAGGTTATGTCGACATGGCCGAAATCCAATCCGAAGCCGATGAAGCACTGGATGTCGCCCTGAATGATCACGAAAACTCAGGCGATCTGATTGCTGCTGTCGTGCTCAGCGCACAGCCCGGTAGTGTGCGCGCCTATCTACGCGGTGGCGAAACCGTTACGATCAATGGCGAAGGAGTGAAATTTGCTGCACCCATGATGGGGGACAAGGCTCCCCCCAACAAACGTCTGCGTCGTGGTGCCATCATCCGGGTGAATCGCGATGCAAAAAAACAATGGCAGATCACCCAAATGCCCGAGGTTGAATCGGCATTTGTCGCTGCCAGTCCCATCGATGGAGCCATTCGTGCGCTGGTGGGTGGCTTTGATTTCAATCGCAACAAATTCAACCATGTGACACAAGGCTGGCGTCAACCGGGTTCGAGCTTCAAGCCTTTCATCTATTCCGCCGCTTTGGAGAAGGGCTATACCCCTGCATCCGTTGTTGCGGACGAACCCATCGTCATTCCCGGCGGGGAAACCGGCTCTCAGGCATGGGCACCCAAAAACTACGATGGCAAGTATGACGGCCCGATGACCTTGCGCACGGCACTGGCCAAATCAAAAAACATGGTGTCCATTCGCCTGCTACGCGCCATCGGGACGCAATATACCCAAGACTACATTACCCGCTTTGGTTTTGATGCGAACAAGCACCCCCCCTATCTGACCATGGCACTCGGTGCGGGCTCTGTCACGCTCTGGCAGCAGCTCACTGCCTACTCTGTTTTCGCCAATGGCGGCTACAGAATCACCCCTTTCATCGTTCACCAGATCATGGATGACAAAGGCAAGATCATCGCCGAAACGCATCCGCTGGTCGCAGGTGATGAGTCCTTGCGCGTCATCGATGCACGCAACGCCTACCTCATGGACAGCATGATGCACGATGTCGTTCGACGTGGAACGGCGACGCGCGCGCTCTCACTCAAGCGTAGCGATCTTGCCGGAAAAACCGGCACCACCAACGACTATATTGATGCATGGTTCTGCGGCTATCAACCCACGGTTGTCGGGATTGCCTGGATCGGATTCGATCAGCCTCGCAAGCTGGGAAGTGGTGAAACAGGAGGCTCAGCCGCGCTACCGATCTGGATCGGCTATATGGAAACCGCATTGAAAGGTGTTTCTGAAAGTCAGATGGAAGAACCCGAAGGCTTGGTCACCATCGCAACGGACGACCCCAGCGGCAATCATAAAAACCCCGATTTCGCTTATCAGGAAAACCAGACGGATTCGAACGACACTTCCGAGGATGACAGTGAAAAACCGCCACCCGCATCATCCCAACCGATTTCGCTACCCTTCGTCAAAGTACCCGCACCCATTCAGGATGCAACACCGACACCCATCAAAAAGAATTCCGATTAACGTGAAATACAAAAATCAGGGACGGGTTGAATTTATGAGCGCAGCGATCAAATCCGTAGTCTTCCCTTGAGGGACTGCTACCGATGTGATTTCCTCAATCCTCCTCCAGTTCTATGACTTGCCCTGACTGTTCACTCATGCATCGTGCAAGACAGGCCATCAACCCGACCCCATCCCGAGTACCAATCCATGCCAAGCCTTCCGGACGAAAATGATAGCCTCCGGATTTTGCAGCAATCCAGATTTCACGCGCCGAAGCATGGCGATTGATGATGATCTTGCTCCCCCCTTGCTGGTCAAACGTCAATTCGATCACGCCACCGGGTAATAACTCGAAATCAAAATCCACCTCACAATTTTCCAGCGCGGCTTCGATCCGCTCCAGCATGATCTCGGCACGTCGATTGAAATCCTTGTCATCCATCTCGTCATACTCCTATTGCTCTTGCTCCGATTCACACAGATCACTCAAATCACTGTGTTAACATTAAAACTTTTTCCACAGGCTAGCTATCATGCATCCATTGCTGCGTATCTTGAGCATTTTCGCCCTCATAACATCAACATTCACGCTCACCGCATGTGGCACGAAAACCCCCTTGATGCTGCCACCAGGACACACATCGTCCCCTTTGTCGGGCATCCCTGAACCCGCAACACCGTTGCCCGCTCAGGCACCCAACTCAGTCACCGATAATAACAAAACAGCCCCTGAAAACGTGACCCCATGAGCTCGAACAATATTCATTTCCCTTACCGCAACGATCAACTTCATGTTGAAGACCTACCACTAAGCGAGCTGGCAGCCCGTTTTGGTACACCTTGCTATGTTTATTCCCGTACAGCACTTACCAAAGCCTATGAAAGCTATCGTCACGTTCTCCAAGGAAAACAAGGCCACGACAGCCTGATCTGCTATGCCGTCAAGGCAAACTCCAGCCTTGCCATCCTGAATCTTTTTGCCCGCATGGGGGCAGGCTTTGACATCGTTTCCGGTGGGGAACTCAGCCGTGTCATTGCTGCTGGAGGCGATCCGGCCAAGATTGTATTTTCGGGCGTTGCAAAATCGCGTACTGAAATCGAAGCTGCCTTGCGTGCCGGCATTTATTGCTTCAATGTCGAATCTGCCAGCGAGCTGGATCGCATCAATGCGGTGGCGACCCAACTGAATCTTTTCGCCCCCATATCCCTGCGCGTCAACCCTGATGTCGACCCAAAAACGCATCCATACATTTCGACCGGGCTCAAGAGTAACAAGTTCGGGGTGCCATTTGCCGATGCAAGATCGCTCTATCAACATGCTAATACGCTACCCCATCTGCGTCTCTGCGGCATCGACTGCCATATTGGCTCACAGCTCCTCGATCCCGCACCCGCGCTCGAAGCGGCCGAAAAAATCATTGCTCTTGTCGACATGCTTGCGACCGATGGAATCCATCTTTCCCATATCGATCTGGGGGGAGGCATGGGCATCTGCTATCGGGAAGACGAGCCAGCGCCAGACGCCGACACCTACCTCACTCCAATACTGGCACTTTTCAAAAACCGCAAGGAAAAATTGATCATCGAACCGGGGCGTTCATTGGTGGGTAATGCCGGTGTTTTGCTCACACGTGTCGATACCTTGAAGCCCGGTCGCGAGAAAAACTTTGCCATTGTGGATGCCGCCATGAATGACCTGATGCGCCCTGCCCTATATGACGCATGGCACGACATCCTGCCGGTCTCCCGGCAAACATCACAGCCCGTTCATACCTACGAGATCGTAGGACCCATTTGTGAAAGCGGCGATTTTCTCGGGCACGCCCGTCCGCTATCCCTTCAAGAAAACGATCTTCTCGCCATCATGTCTGCGGGGGCTTATGGCATGGCGATGAGCTCCAACTACAACACACGCCCCCGTGCCGCAGAAGTGCTGGTCGATGGTGACAAAGCACATCTCATACGCCCCCGCGAAACCGTACAACAACTTTTTGAGCACGAAACCCTGCTTCCTTGACTCCTTGGTATTTCACACGCCCCCTTCATAAAATAGAACATCAACATGTCATGTCGGCAGCAACTGAACTGGTCAAAAAAATCGTCAGCAATATCATGGGCTTGATTGTCTATGGTGAGCTAGGAGACATTGAAAGCAAACGCGGCATCAAAACAAAACACACGCATCGTCAGGAACAACGCTTCTCCATCGTCAAAAAACTCATTACCCGTGGCAATGTCTGGCTGCTCCGTATCAGCAAGGGTCGCCTAGGGAACAGCTTTCTAGGGCGCCCCGTCCTGTTACTGACCACCGTGGGACATAAATCGGGGCAAGCCAGGAAACAGCCTCTGTTTTTCGTCGAGCAGACACCCCACCTCATCCTCGTGGCTTCCAATGGCGGCAGCCCACAGGATCCTGCATGGCTCATCAATATCAGAAAGCATCCTCAAGTCAGTGTCGGTCGCCTCGGCACTGAAACCCCCATGACAGCCCGTATCGTCACTCCGGACGAAAAACAGCGTCTGTGGCCTTCCCTGACGGCAGAGTTTCCCTATTGGCAGGAGGTGTCTGACCGTAGTCGACGCGATTTTCCTGTTGTCATCCTCGAACCTGCGAATGTACAGAGTGCCACATCCGCCCGAAAGGATGAAACATGAACATCTCGACAGCCTTCCGGAAATTACTCGCCAACATCCTTGGGCTATTCGCCGTAGGAGAAACCATTGATCTCGAAACCTTCCGTGGCGTCACCACCAAACATACCCCTAGCCAGGAAAAACGTTTTGAGTTTCTTAAAAAAACCATTACCCGATCCAATGTCTGGTTGCTCAAGGCGAGTCGAGGTCGGCTAGGCAACAGCTTTCTGGGGCGACCTGTCCTGCTGATGACCACGACAGGCCACAAGTCCGGACGCGCACGCACACAACCACTGTTTTATGTGGAAGATCAGGATAGCAACGCCCTCCTGCTAGTCGCCTCCAACGGCGGCAGCCCGAATGACCCGCTCTGGCTCAAAAACATCCTTGCCCACCCTGACGTCAAGATCAGCCGGAAAGGGCACGAGAAAATCATGCAAGCCCACATTGCCAACGCTGAAGAAAAAGCCCTGTACTGGCCAAAGATGATTGCGGCATTTCCTTACTGGCAGGAAGTTTCCGATCGCAGTCAGCGCGATTTTCCGGTGGTCATCCTGAAACAAAAATGACCACACTGCATCATCAATGCATGTGTGAATGATGTGGTATGGACATCGTTGTTCCGTGCTCTCCACCCAAGCCCCTACCATCCAGACTGCGCACCTGAGCATGAACGTCCAGCAGATTCACTTTGCCATTGGGGTTTTCAACATGTAGCGTCAATGGCAAGGTATGGCCGGGGCTCAAAGGCTGCTTCAAGCCAGAGAGCATGATGTGATAGCTGCCAGGCTTCAGTACGACCATTCTTCCAGGAGACAATTCCAGACGGGGTTGCACACGCATTTTCATGACACCGCCCTCCAGTATCATTTCATGCAATACGGCAGAAGCGGCTTGGGTACTCGTCACACCCACCAAAGTCATTTTTTCCTGCGTCGATAGCGTCATGTAGACAGCGGCCGACGCCTGCCCAGCAACCGTCGCACGCACCCATGCCGAGCTCACCCTCAAACCCGATGACGCAGCCAATGATGCAGTCGATGGTTGCGCCCACGCCGGAAAAACCAGCAGAATAAAAACTCCGGCCATCCACTGTAATGACAATCTCTGGATCATCTGTATCGTTAAAAAAAAACAAAACAGCCAAGACTTTAGCACTCTCACGACGGCCACCGCCATGACACGCTGCGACACATTGACGCAGCGATGCAGGCTTGCGACAGACTAACGTACATGGTAGCCGTCTCCACCCACAGAGGATGAAACAAACGTTACCCGAGACACCCACCCCACCCATCCCCCACGGACGGCTTTGCACAGCCGTCCGGCTTCGGCGGCACGGAGCAGTGCTCCGTGAAACCCCGCCTACGCCCCCTCAAGGGGCGGCTACTGATTGGCTCGCTACGCTCGAAGCTTCAACCTGACTCCGTTTTCGTTGTTTCACACTAAAATTACAAACGTGTCATTTTGTACTCCTCACAACACCGCCATGCGGCTCATGCCACAAAAACAAATCATCAACCTGCATGACGAACTTCGTCGTCTGCAATGGCTGCGTGACTTTGCCATTGCCGCCGTGGGGGTACTGGCACTGATTGCCGAGCCCGTGTTTTACACCAAGGTGCCTCTTGCACCCGTTTTTGCCTTGCTGGGCTTGTGGACTGTCATCAGCATCGCTACATGGATACGCTTGCGACGGGCGCATCCTGTCAGTTCAGGTGAGCTTCTGTTGCAAATTGGACTGGATTTGGTATTGCTGACGATATTGCTGGCACTTTCAGGCGGCGCTGCCAATCCACTGACCGCACTGTATCTGCCCACGGTCGCCATTGCAGCGGCGGTTTTACCGATGCGCCATGCTTGGTGTGTCGTGTTATTGGGCATTGCCGCTTATTCCATGCTCTGGAAATTCAGTCTGCCGCTGGTTGTTGAAGATGTCGATCGCGCCATGCAAATGCACCTGACCGGCATGTGGCTGACCTTTGTCGCATCAGCCGTGTTGATTACCGGCTTTATCGGACGCATTACCGCTGCCTTGCGTGAACGCGAACACCAGCTAGCCGCTGCTCGGGAACAAGCGCTACGCGATGAAAAAATACTGGCACTGGGTAATCTGGCGGCGGGGACAGCGCATGAACTCGGCACACCACTGGCCACCATGGCCGTGATTGCAGGCGAATGGGCTGATTACTCGACGCTTGATGATGAGCTACGTCACGATTTACAAATTCTCAACACACAAATTGCTGCATGTAAAAGCATCATCAGCAGCCTCGCCGAGCGTGCGGGATTGACGCGTCCCGAAGGCGGACGTGCCTTGTCCATTGACAGTTGGATCGAACAACTCGTCACACGCTGGAAAACCTTGCGCCCCCACTGCTCTCCTCAGCTTTTATTCGATGAGGCCTCACTCCACCCTGCCCCGCACATCATTTCTGAAATGACCATCGAGCAGGCTTTGCTGAACTTGTTCAACAATGCCGCAGATGCAAGTCCTGATGATGTAGAAATCCGCGTCTGCTGGCGCAACGATGTGCTGAATATCGACATTCTGGATCGCGGCCCGGGAATGGACGACGCACAATATCAGCAGATGGGGCATCAGCCCCTCGACAGCCACAACGAAGGTGCAGGCATCGGCTTGCTGTTAGCACATGCGACCCTCCATCGCTATGGCGGCAACATCACCATGGAGCATCGCAACGAGGAAAAGGGACTGATCGTACACGTCAAGCTACCCCTGAAAAATCTGCTTGCTGAAAGTCATCCATCACCAACGATGAGCCATGGAAAATGAGTTCATCAAACCACCCCATCCTGATTATTGATGATGACATCGCATTCAATGCCGTATTACGACGCGCATTGATACGGCGCGGGTATTTTGCGGAAAGCGCGCACAATGCCACTGAAGCGCTGGGAATGGCAGAGCGTCACATGCCTGATCGCATCGTGCTCGACTTGAATCTTGCAGCGCAGTCTCATGGAGGGCGACTGGAAAATGGACTGGCATTGATCGCGCCACTCAAGCAGATTTGTCCAGAAGCCAGGATCGTGTTGCTGACAGGCTATGCCAGCATTGCCACTGCCGTCGACGCAATCAAATTGGGTGCAGCGCACTATCTGGCCAAGCCAGTCGATCTCAATACCTTGCTCTCTGCGTTTGAACAAGGTCACGACACATCTCCCTCTATCGGCAGTGCGCCACCCTCAGACCCGCTCTCGGTCGACCGCATGGAATGGGAGCACATTCAGCGTGTTCTTCATGAACAAGGGGGCAATATCTCAGCCACGGCACGCGCATTGAAAATGCATCGTCGTACCTTGCAACGCAAACTCGGCAAGCACCCCGTCAAGGCATAGCGGGGCAGGCAAAACACTCATGTGGGGAGTGGCCAGGCACCGGAATAAATCTTGTCTGCCCAGAGCAGCGCAGTTATTGTTTTAGCATCCGTGATTTCGCCATCGCGAACAGCCATCATGGCATCGGATAAGGACAGTTCCATCACTTCCAGGAATTCGCCTTGATCCCGTTCATGGCCAACAAAGACTAGGCCATGTGCCAGAAAAATTTCGATGCGTTCATTGGAATAACCAATACACGGATGCATAACACCCAGATGCAGCCAATGACGCGCCTTATAGCCGGTTTCCTCACGCAATTCACGGCGTGCCGTATCCAACGGAAGCTCCCCTGCATCAATTTTTCCGGCAGGAAGCTCCAGAAACACCCGTCCGACGGGATAGCGGAATTGACGCTCGAATAACAGCTTGCCATTATCCAGTGCGGCAATCATGACTACTGCACCCGGATGCTGGATGTGTTCCCGCACGCTTTCTGTGCCATCCGGAAGGCGTACACGATCCGAATGCACCGTGAGGAGCTTGCCTCTGTAAACCTCCTCACCCGACAAGCGTGTCTCGATCAGTGCTTCATCCTTGAGATGACTCATGATTTAACGAAAAATCACATGCCTGCTCAAGCTCAAAGCGAACGCATCAGGCTGATGGTTCCAAGCATCATCGAAATCTGTGGGAAAAGCCCCAGCACAAGCACACCCAGACCATTGACGGAGAGAAGCAGGCGCATGTCGAAGCTGGCCTGTATCGGCGTTTTATCTGCGGGCGCATCGAAATACATCATCTTGACGACACGCAAGTAGTAGAAGGCGCCAATCAGCGAGAAAAGGATTGCGACGATCGCCAGCCACAGTTGTCCTGCATCAATGACCGCAAGCAATACCAGAAACTTTGCCCAGAAACCAATGAAGGGAGGAATCCCCGCCATGGAGAACATGACGATGGCCATCATGGCCGCAAACCACGGACTACGCTGGTTCAATCCCTTGAAATCTGCAATCTCCTCGGCTTCATGGCCTGCACGCGAGAGCAGCATGATCATGCCGAAGGCACAGAGCGTCATGATGACGTAAGCAATGATGTAATAAAGCGAAGCACTATATGAAGCAATAGCGCGATTAGGATCGATATACCCGCCCACGACACCGGACATCAGACCCAAGATCATGAAGCCCATGTGAGAAATTGCCGAGTACGCCAACATACGCTTGATGTTGGTTTGGGCGATTGCCGCCAGATTACCGATTGCAATGGACAGGACAGCCATGATCATCAACATCGTCTGCCAATGCTCAGCAAGATCAAACAAACCGTAGACCAGTAAGCGCATCGCCATCGCAAAAGCAGCCAGTTTGGGTGCAGAACCAATGAACAGTGCCACAGCCGTCGGCGCGCCATGATAGACATCCGGAATCCACATATGGAAAGGCACTACGCCCAGCTTGAAGGCCAATCCTGCCACGAGGAATACAAGACCAAACAGCAGCACGCTCTTGTTTGCCGCTCCTTGATAGAGGCTCTGAGCCACGCCTCCAATTTCCAGCGTCCCTGTTGCGCCGTAAATCATCGACATACCGTACAGCAGCAAGCCCGAAGCGAGGGCACCCAGCACAAAGTATTTCATTGCGGCTTCAGTCGCCCGCGCAGAATCGCGATCCAGTGCAACGAGGGCATACATGGAGAGCGACATGAGTTCAAGCCCGAGGTAGAGGCTGACAAAATGACTGGCAGAGATCATGACCATCATGCCCAAGGTACCAAACAGCACCAGCAGGTAGTACTCTGTTTTTTCCAGACCCCGAACGGCCAGATAACTCCGGTTGTAGACCAGCATGAAAATAACAGTTATCGCCGTCAACATTTTGAGCAGGTTGGCGAGCGAATCACTGACAAACATGTTGCTAAACGTCAGGACGACCTGGCCATCAATCAACATGATGTAGGAAATCAATGCACATCCCACCAATGTCGCCTGGGTCAGCAATGCAATTAGCCAGCGCTGCGCAGGAGGCAGAACGAGATCGATCAACAGAATCGCACACGCCATCGCAAGGAGAAAAATCTCTGCGGCAACGGGGTAAAAATCGGGCATGACAAAGTTCATGTTCGGTTCTCTTGGAGCAGCAATAGGTTCAAAGCAGCTTGCTCGTCGCCACATGCTTGAGCAAGTGGTCAACCGAAGCGTGCATCACGTCAGTAAAGGGCAAGGGATAAAGCCCCATGCCAAGCACACAGAGTGCCAGTATTGCAAGAATCAAAAGTTCGCGTGAATTGATATCCTTCATTTCGGCAACATGGCTGTTGGCTATGGCACCGAATACAACACGTTTGTACATCCACAAGGTATAGGCCGCTCCCAGAATCAGCGTGATCGCCGCACCAAAGCCGATCCAGAAGTTGTACTTGATGGCTCCCATGATGACCATGAATTCACCGACGAAGCCGGATGTTGCTGGCAAGCCCGAATTCGCCATCGAGAAGAGCAGGAAGAAGGCGGCAAACTTGGGCATGGTATTGACCAGTCCACCGTAATCCGCAATCTGGCGACTGTGCATGCGGTCATACATGACACCGATACAAAGGAACATCGCTCCCGAAATAAAGCCGTGGGAAATCATTTGCACCAACGCGCCTTCCAGACCAATCTGATTGAACAGGAAAAAGCCTAGCGTAACGAAACCCATGTGCGAAACGGATGAATAAGCGACCAGCTTTTTCATATCACCCTGTACGATGGCGACAAAACCGATATAGATGATGGCAATCAAGGAGAGCGTAATCATCAAACCCGACAAGGCATGACTGGCATCCGGCAAGATCGGCAACGAGAACCGCAGGAAACCATAAGCACCGAGCTTCAGCATGATCGCCGCCAGCACCACTGAACCCCCTGTCGGGGCTTCGACGTGCGCATCGGGCAACCAGGTGTGTACCGGCCACATCGGTACTTTGACGGCAAAAGCAGCGAGGAAGGCAAAGAACAGCCATGTCTGCGCTGACAGCCCCAAGGGCAACATGTGCCAGTCAAGAATATTGAAACTACCCGATTGAAGGAACAGGTACATTAGCGAGATCAGCATGAGCAGCGAACCCGCCAGCGTGTAGAGGAAGAACTTGAACGCGGCATAAACCCGGTTCGGCCCGCCCCACAGGCCAATGATGACGTACATCGGAATCAGGGATGCCTCAAAGAAGGCATAAAACAGCATGGCATCCAGCGCACAGAAGATGCCGTTCATCAAACCCGACATGACGAGAAAGGCAGCCATGTATTGTGCCACTTTTTTCTCGATGACCTGCCAGCCGGCCAGTACCACAAGAATGGTGATGAAGCTGTTGAGCAGGATAAACAGCATGGAGATACCATCCACGCCGAGGAAATAATGAATGTTGTATTGTGGAATCCACGGTGCCTGTTCGACAAACTGCATGGCACTCTTGGTATTGTCGAAGTTTGCGTAGATCGGCAAGGTAACGAGGAAACCTGCCAATGCCACAATCAGGGCGAGCATTCGTGCCAGACCAGCATTACGGTCGTTGCCTGTGGCCAGCACGAGCAGGGCTCCCACGATGGGAACCCAGATCGATAGACTTAATAGATTTGAAGCAATCATCTCGGTAAATTCCTGTTGGGTATCCGGATTATCAACCTGGTGGATGGAATCGTCTTATCCGCTTCAGCACCATCAGGTACGGAAAACCCACAGCGTCAGCAGAACAAAGACGCCGAAGATCATCATGAAGGCATACTGGTAAATGTGGCCGGTTTGCAAGAGGCGAGTCACGGCAGAGACCCAGCCGACGACGCGTGCAGAACCATTGACCAACAAACCATCAATAAGTATCTGATCGCCACCCTTCCACAGACCACGTCCCAAGGCACGCGCACCACCGGCAAACACGAACTCATTGATCTTGTCGAAATAGTACTTATTGTCGAGCAGCGTATAAATTGGCTTGCAGCGGTTCATGATGGCTTCCGGAATATCCGGACGCTTCAGATAGAAGAACCAGGATACGACTACCCCTGCCATCGCCAGCATAAAGGGCAATTGCTGGATGCCATGCAGTGCCATTGCCGTCGCGCTGTGGAATTCATCCTTCATATGTGCCATGGCGTGATGCTCATGCGCAATAGTGATGGCATTGCCAAAGAAATTACCGTAGAGCATGGGCTCAATCGCAATGTAGCCGATGATGACCGAAGGAATAGCGAGCAGCACTAGTGGCAACCAGACCACCCACGGCGATTCATGCGGCGTGCCAGAATGATGGTGGTCATCATGACCATGATCGTCATGCGGTGCCTGATCGTAACGTTCGTTGCCGTGGAATACCAAGAAGTACATACGGAAAGAGTAGAAAGCCGTAACAAACACACCGGCTACCACAGCGAAGTAAGCGAAGCCCGAGCCCGGCAGATGCGACAGTGCCACGGCTTCGATAATCGAATCCTTGGAATAAAACCCGGAGAAGAAGGGCAAGCCGATCAGTGCCAGCGAGCCGATCAACGAGGTGATCCAGGTGATTTTCATGTGCTTCCACAAGCCACCCATGTAGCGGATATCTTGGTTGTGATGACAGCCGATGATGACCGAACCCGCACCGAGGAACAGCAAGGCCTTGAAGAAGGCATGGGTCATCAGATGGAACACCGCCACGGAATAAGCCGATGCACCGAGTGCGACAGTCATGTAGCCGAGTTGCGACAGCGTCGAGTAAGCCACCACGCGCTTGATGTCGTTTTGGATGATGCCGAGGAAACCCATGAACAAGGCGGTAATCGCACCGATTACCATGACAAACGACAAGGCGGTTTCGGAAAGCTCAAACAACGGCGACATGCGTGTGACCATG
This sequence comes from uncultured Sterolibacterium sp., assembly GCA_964437515.1. Taxonomy (GTDB): domain Bacteria; phylum Pseudomonadota; class Gammaproteobacteria; order Burkholderiales; family Rhodocyclaceae; genus Sterolibacterium. The sequence goes on along the minus strand of CAYTHB010000017.1, from coordinate 124 downwards.
AAGATGCCCGCCGTCACCATGGTCGCCGCGTGAATCAGCGCGGAGATCGGCGTCGGGCCTTCCATCGAATCGGGCAGCCAGACGTGCAGCGGAAACTGCGCCGACTTGCCCATCGCGCCGATAA
>CAYTHB010000016.1:0-50288 GCA_964437515.1 uncultured Sterolibacterium sp. | reverse complement strand
AAGGATCTTCTCATCCCCACCTAATCGGCGGGCTTCGCTGCGTCAGCAGCAGAGAAAGAGAATTATATGGGCTCTTTTCTCCTTTGTAAACAATTTTGGCGAACTTTTTTCAAAAACAAGGGCAACTTTCTTAAAAACCCTTAAAAATCATGGGCGATATCTGCATGGCTAAGCATTACTTTTTCTCTACATTCAGGATCATTTCATGCACATGCCTTTTCACTTACTGTCATAATCAGTACATCCAATGATAACGACGGTAACACCACGACGGACATGATCGATCAGCCCCTACCTGATACTGATGCCTGGGTGCTTTCACTTTCCGGGCATGAAATTCCCGTATTGCGGCACACGGCGCAAGCGCTTGACGAGCTTCGTCCCAAGGCTGAATCGGTCAATGCGCGAACCCTTGCCGGCATTATTCTGCAAGATCCTCTATTGACGCTGCGACTGTTTGCCCACATGGCGCAACATCGTCGCAAAACGCAATTGACGGATATCACGACCATCGAACGCACTTTGTTGATGATTGGTATCGAGCCATTTTTTCGCGAATTTGATCAGCTATCCCTGATCGAAGATCACCTCAAGGCGCATCCTAAAGCACTATTAGGTCTCTTGAGAGTCGTTCAGCGCTCGCGCCGTGCGGCGCATTGGGCACGCGACTGGGCTATACATCGCCATGATCTTGAAGTGGAAGAAATCACGCTGGCGGCTTTGCTTCATGATGTGGCTGACTTGATGATGTGGTGCTTTGCACCCGACCTGTCCTTGCGTGTCGAAGCCATGAAAACCGAGAATCCCCAGCTACGTAGTGTGACGGCGCAGGTTGATGTCTTTGGTATTACGATGCTGGAACTTCAGCAGGCTTTCGTCAGTTACTGGGGGCTGCCCCAATTATTGACATTGTTGATGGATCACAGTGTCAACGACACCCCGCGCGTCAAAAATGTTGCACTGGCTGTCGATTTGGCGCGTCATTCTGCACAAGGATGGGAAGACGCTGCCTTACCCGACGATCTAAAAGCCATCCAAGCACTTTTGCGTATTAACGCGGACATGCTCCCCATCAAGCTGGGCGTCGAGCCAGAACTCCTGGCGCCCTTGTTACCGTCTATCGCACTGTAACCCATTTTTTTACGCTCACCTTCAAACTGATTCGATGGAACCCGGCACCATGACTGCAACCCTCAGCCACGGCAAACGATACACACGGAAAATGTCTGCCACCGAACGTTTTTCACTGGCAATCAATGAGCTCTATCGTTACAACATTGTTGCGCTGATCGAAGGAACAGGCACCCTGACGCGCCAACAGCTTCAGGATGCCGTCGATAAAGCCGCCGAGTGCAACCCGGGAGCGCGGGTCAGACTCAAGTCTTTTCTGGGCTTTTCCAAATGGGTGGATAGTGGCATTTCCCCGGTGGTGTACGAAATTCAGGCGCCAGATTTTGATTGCAATAGCGAACGTGGCGCCGAGTTCATGGAAGGTAGCTTTGACACGCTCGCGGGGGGGCCGGTTTGCGATATGTACCTCATTCCGGGAGAGCGGACAGAACCCAAGCGTATCGTCATGCGCGTCTTGCATGCTGCAATGGATGCACGTGGGTTGCAGCATTTTGTAAAGGACTTTTTCAGGATACTCCGTGGCGAAACGCCGATAGGATCGCATTCATCCTTGACCGACAATGAAGTCAAACTCAAATTTCAAGACAAGATTCAAGGTGCTCCACTTGAAATGGAGTGCATCCCCATCATCAAGCCGAGTGCCGCAAGGGATGAAAAGCTGTTCTATGTCTGGCGACGCATCATCGTCAATCGTAATATCAGCAATATGTTGCCCAAAATGGCTATTTTTCTGGCGCAGTATGCACGCCAGCACAGCGACACACCCAGTGACATCGGCTTCACCATCCCCGTCGACCTTCGGGATCTTAGGGAGAAAGTCGATACGACCGCCAATATGACAGGCTTCCTGCGGATCAAGGTTGATCCGGATGCCACCGCAAAAACCGTCATGCAACAAATCAATCAAGGAATCAAAAACTATCAGGATTGCGTCATCCCTCCCATCTTCAAATGGGTTCCATGGATTCCGATATCAATGCTGCTCAAGGACATGCGCATCCATGCCAACACCCTGCTCTATGCCAAAAACAAAGTATTGCCCAGTGGCGGAATCGTATCCATGGGTATGTTCAAACCAGAAGACTTTTCATGCCCTCAGTTTCAGGCAACCAGTTGCATCGGCATCCCAGGTTCCGTAGGAAAAATGAATGTCGTCATCATGAATCATGCCGACCACACCGAAGTCGTGTTCTCCACACCTGCCGCTTACAACAAGGAAGGACAGCTTGACCGACTGGCCGAGGATTTTCGTCAGAAGATGAGCGCCTGACGATCAGTTGATGCGCCCGAGCCGACGGATCAACGACAGCGATAAATAATGGTACGCGTCCGCACATCAGCGTGCGGCAAGCCCCAATCGTGCGCCACATTCCGTGTATCGATGGTTTCAACGGATGAAAATCCTGAAGCCAGCAGATCCGCACGCACATCGACGCGCGTTCGCTCATCATAGGCAAACGCAGGCGGGGGATGAAACAGCGATTGACGAAGATCGCTCAATAGCTGTCCCAGCGTGCTGCGCGGTGGCTCGTCGTCGATCGGGATGTAATCAAACAGATATTCACCCCCTTGATCGCTCACGAATTGCGCGATGTTGCGCCAGATCGCCAGTTGAGCCTCACGCTGGAAATACATCATGATGCCTTCACTCACCACCAAAGTGGTTGCTGGCGCAAAGGTTGAAAAATTCATCTGCGTGATATCGCCTTCGATCAAGGAAAAATTGGGTCGCGCCAATACTTCACGACCGCGCAGGCTTCGACTGAGCTGTTCCCGTTTGAGCGCCAGCACTTCGGGCAAATCCACCTCGTAATATTGATACGCAGAATCCTCGCTGAACATACAGCCACGCGGAGAAAAGCCTGCCGCAATTTCGATGATCTGACGACAGGATGAACGCCGAATCAAAGTATCAATGGCGGTGTGTCGATGAAGCAAATTATGCTTGAGCGAAATTTTTTGTGGATTCAAGCAACGGTACAACACCAGATAAGCATTGACGAAACGGAAAATGTTTTCAGCACCTTCCGGCGTCACGATATCCGCATAAGGGAGTTGCGCCCAATTCCACGTGGCCGAGGTATACAACGCCGAATGAGGAATCCGTTGCCGGTTCTTCCCCATAATTTCCGCGTTGGAAGAATCACTCACACTCACAAAAAAGCATCCAGGTGGGAAGTCATGGCCTCGGGGGCTTCGACAGGGATGAAATGTCCACACGGGAGCACTTCCAAACGAGCATCCGGCAATACCCGTGCCAGTCGCTCACCCGCTGCCAGACAATCCGAATCACGTCCATATAAACACAACACGGGCATCGTCAAACGACGCAGCATTTCGTCCTCGACATCATGTGCCGCAGCGACATCGGCACGCAAGGTACTTTGCAAGAACAAGTAATCCATACGCTCTTGCAAGCGTTGCGCAGAACGGCTGCCCTGCATCATTTTTTGCCGGATATTCGTCGGGAAACAGCGATCCAGTGCTTCACGGCTATCGACCCCCGCCATGCTTGGATAGACATAGCGACTGGCAGGCAATGGCGCATCGATCAATACCAGTTTGGCGACACGCTCCGGATAACGCAGGGCGTAATGCATCGCAATGAGGGCGCCATAGCTATGCCCAACCAGCGTCACTTTCTCATAAAGATTTGAAGACTGATAATGCTCAATCAGTCCCGCCAGATCACTGGCCTGCGTTTCGAGATCGTAGCCCGAAGCCGTCAGATCGCTCTTGCCGTGACCGCGTTGATCATAAAGCACCACATGAAAACGCGTTGCCAGTTTTGCAGCCGCAGTGAAATACCATGTGGCAATACTGCCAAACACCAAGCCATGACACATCACCAGCAACGGCCCCGAACCCAACGGTTGACAATTCAAGCGAACACCGTTGGTTTCAAGCATGGTCATACGAATAGCTCAATGTAATGCCTGCGGCGCGGCCAGATAATCTGCCACCACATCGGCCGCTTGTGCCGCGCCCCCCAGACGTTTGAAGGATGCCGCCAGTTGCTGTGCATTTTGCCGAAACTGAGGCTCGTGCAACAAACGCTGCAATGTCTCCCGCGCCACCTGCACGGAAACCTTGCCATAACGCATGTACAGCCCTGCACCGGCATCCACCACCTGTTGCGCAATCACCGGCTGGTCATCGCGGATCGGTGCCACAATCAGTGGCAAACCATACGACAGGCTTTCGCACACCGTGTTATGTCCCGCATGACACACGACGGCTGTCATGTGCGGCAGCAAGGCCACTTGCGGCACACGCGGCTGAATGATGAAATTTTCTGGAGCCTTTGTCCGTAAAACCTCAGACCCCACCATGATGACCTGCAAGGGTAAATCAGCCAATGCTTCGATCAACACTTCAAAGAATCGCAGACCACGATCGCGGCTGACGGTGCCGAGTGACACCAGAACCTTGTCCTTGCTGGGCTCCAGTCGCTGCCACGGAAAGTCGATGGTCTGTGGACGATGCGTAAAGGCAGGCCCCACAAAATGATAGGTCGCCGCATAACGTTCGTGTTGCTCTCCCACCAACTCCGGCGAAGAAAAGACGATGACACCATAGGGTGAAAAATCGGGTCTGTCGATCAATTCGGTCATGCCATAGTCGGCCTGCAAGGTACGCAACTGCGCCATCACCCAATTTTCAACGACATCTACATGCGAGTTTTTGAGTATAGATGCCGAAGTCGTCACCAGACTCAGCCACGGCACATTCAAACGTCGTGCAACCAATGCACCCGCCAGCATTTGGTGATCGCACAGGATGATGTCCGGCTGAAACTCCTGCACGATCTGTTCCAGCGGAGCCAAAGACAGACGCGCCAAAGGAATACAAAAATCCTCATACAGAAACTGGACACTCGCAAGACCTCGCACCTTTTGCGATTTTTCCTGCAACCCGACCATGAAGTCTTCCGGCAACGGCAGTTCAAGAATTTTTGATCGATCTGGAATCAGATCCATCGTTGCTGCATGATGCACCGCCCAACGAACATCGTGTCCGCGCCGCTCCAACTCGGCAGCGACAGACAACGCAGGGTTGATGTGACCCGTCAGCGGAGGAACCGTCAGGAGGATACGCGCCACGCGATTCGGCTCCTGAACTCAGTTTTTGAGATGGTCACGCACAAAATCAACCAGATCACCCACCGTCAAGGCGATGATCTGTTCTATTTTCATGCTGGACAACCATTCAAGAAAGCCGATGTGTTTGCCAAAATGCTCTTGAATTTTCTCGGCAATCCCAACAAACTCGATACTCTCCAGCTCCAGATCATCATTGAAACTGGTGCTGGCATCGATGTCGAAGTCCTCTATCCAATCTTCATTGACTGTCGTGCGGATGATGCTGATGATCTGCTCCAGCACCTGATCCTTGCTCTCTGCCATGTTCAAACCGTCCATCCGATAATGTAGTTATCTCGCTTACGCGTCGTGACCCATTGTTCATTGACGCGCAGATTTTGTCCATCAATTTCGCAGATTACAAATTGTTTGGGGCGTCCTTCCAGACCCGTCCCGAGTTGTTTTGCCCGTGCTTCCTTGGCCACCCAAAAACGGGCAATCCATTCATCACGCCCGGTCTGCGGGAGTAAAGCTATCTCCTCGTCACTCATCGCCAATGCAATGAATTCATCGGTGCGCGGTTCGATTTTCTCGATATCAACTCCGACGGAATGCTCTGCCGCCATCGCCAACGCCAACAAATCCTTGTGTGCAATGGAAACCTGCAAAGTATCCTCAAATCCAGCGCTAATATGAGGTGCAACTTGGGGTTGACCACGATCGTCATTACTCACCCCAATTTCCTTAGGGAATAAATCGTAACGTCCCAGTTTGTTCCAGAGATATTTGCGTACCGCATCTTTGACCGCCACACGTCCATTCAGCCACTGCCTGCGACGACGCGGCGACACAGATTCATATTCTCGCACTTCTGGGCGATTCAGGAAGCGTTTTGCCAGATAATCGCGCACAATTGCCGTGTCATAACGATCTTGGAATAACACGACCCCCTCTTCCAGCACCTCACTCACCAATTTCTGCTGAATTTGCTTAGTTTGCATGAAGAAGTCTCGGTCCATCTGGTAACGCCGTGTCTGCCAGCCTTCCATCGTCAGCACGACCTGACCATGATCGTTGAGCAACTGTTGATCGGTGACACAACTCACACCATCGAGATGGCGCACCCAGATATGACAATCGAACTCACTACCCACCTCAGGCTCGGTGCCATAGAAACTGATGCGATCCACGCTAATAGGCATCGCCAGACAATCCTTGTCCTGCTCCATCACCCAATAACCGGCAAGCTGCCCCATATTATCCAGTAACGCGCCCTTGCCTGAGGGCACACGGATACGGCCACTGACCCCGTTATCCGCCATGGGTCCCAACTGGATGACGCCCTGATACGCCGAGCCATGAAACATCCAGCGTTCTTCATACAGATGCTGAGCATCGATCGCCGCCGGGCGCGGATTTTCAAAAGGTGCTGTACGATGCCGCGAACGTCGCTCGAACACCCCACTCCGTTGCGCCTCAAAACGCCCGGTAGGCGCGGGATAATGCGTATCAACCACCGCCTTGGCCTTCATGTAACCTTCGATACCGACTTCAATTTCCGGATATTGATGCATCTGCAGATGCATGACAATTTCCGTCGGTTGATCGACCACCAACCAGTTGAAGGCATGCACTTCCTTGAACTGTATGACCACATATCCTTGCAAAGTGGATTCAATCGCCTCTCGCAGCAGCGCAATTTCCATCGTCAACGGCACAACCGGATGACGATCTGCCACCACCGGCCAGCCCGGACGCTGCGGATACAACTCGTGATCCATGACATAAGAAATGTTGTCATGCACATCCAGCGTCTGGCGAATGAGTTTCTTGAACGGAGCAACGGGAGGGTTCGATGCTACGGATGGAGCACTCACCGCTGAGGCTTGAATCACCGGCATCGATGACTCAACAGGCAAACCCCGCGCCTTCTGTCGTTCTAGCCAGGCGGCTTGCACCTCTGCGCCCGCCTGCTGGATGCTAATGAGTGTCTGGTTAAACAGCGTATGCAAAGGATCTTGACCGGCTTCCAATGGAAGACTCGCCATTTGTGCAGCAAGTGTGTTTTGCAGCTTCAAGGCGTGATCGAGTTTGATGAGAGGCACGCCCAGACGCAAACGGATGGAGTTCGACGACGACTCCGTGGCTTGGCGAACATCGCCCTCAAACCCCAGCAAGCTCAAATCCAGTTCAGCACCCTCCACCCACAATGCCGCCACCAGATGACACAGTTGCTCCATCCCGCCACGCTTGGCGATATTGGCACTAATCGCCAGATGGGGACGGTTCTTCAGGATGTCGTCCACAAAACCGATGAGGCTCCCTGTCCCCACCTGAATGAAAGCACGAAATCCGGCGGCATACATGTTTTCCACCAACTGGCGGAAACGCACCGGCTGGAGCAGGTGTTCCAGCGCCAATTGCTTCTTTTCCTGCATCGAAGCCGGAAACAAGTCACCCGAGGTGGCCGACCAAACCGGTACATTGGGTTCATACAAATCGGTTGCATCGTAGAAGTCACGATACTGCTGCATGTGACCGGCAAACATGGGCGAATGAAAACCGGAGACAAAAGGTAATTTCTGGCTTAGCACATTGACATTCAGCAAGCGTTGCGCCACTTGTTCAACCGCGCTGGCTTTGCCACACAGAATCACTTGATGCGGGCAGTTATCGTGTGAGACGACAATATCCGGCAAATCACCGATCGCCGTTTGTGCAATCTCGATGCCACACGCTGCTGCAAGGAAAATGACATCCGGCACTTGCAAGGTCGATGGGTCATTCTCCAACACACCCATCACCGCATCGACGCGTGCCTGAGACAGCATACCGCCCGCCGCCATGGCAGAAAATTCGCCAATGCTATGCCCCGCCAAACCATGCGCCTTGATTTGCAGCCGCCCCATCACATCGAACATCATCTGATTGAACTTATTCAGCCCCAGCACGACGCGAAACAGCACATCCGCCGGATCGGCAGGATGACAGAATTCAGACAGTGGCCAATGAAAATACGCGGCGACATCTTCGGCACGCGGCTCGAACAGGCTATCGACACCAGGAAACATGAAGGCAATCTTGCCGCCCGAGGCGATCATTGCATCGCCAGAAAAGAAGATCTGATTACGCCCATGCCAAGCCTGCCCCTTGCTCACCACCTTGATCGCCAGTTCAATCCGCTTGGCGTTAGGTTCAACAATCGCCAAACGCCATGAACCGGATCCCGGCTGACTATCCCAATACTGACGCTGCAACTGATCGAGCAAAGCCTGCTGTGTATCCGCAGCGATGGTCACGACCCTAGGCAGTTGAACCTGCGCTGCCTCAACAGAAACCGTACTGCTTGCATCACTCTTCGACAGCGGACGACTCAGTACCACGTGCGCGTTGATGCCACCAAACCCAAAAGCATTCACCGCAGCGATGCGCTGTACATCCCGCGCCGGCCAAGGTTCCTGACGTGCAGCCACCCGAAAACGGGTTTCCTGCAACATGGCATGCGGCTGCTCACAATGTAGCGTGGGCGGCAAAATACCATGATAAATCGACAACGCCGCCTTGATGACCCCAGCCACCCCAGCGGCGGGCATGGTGTGGCCAATCATGGATTTCACCGAACCCAGAACCGGCCGAAAAGTCTCCTCAACTATTTGATCATTGGGTACGCCAAAAAAAGTTTTCAGCGTCTGCAATTCCGCTTGATCGCCAGTGGGCGTGCCCGTCCCGTGGGCTTCGAGCAAACCGATTTGCTGGCGATCCAGCCCTGTTTGCTGCCAGGCGCGGCGCAATGCCAATAACTGCCCCTCCACCGCCGGAGCCAGCAGACTGCTGCTCCGCCCATCGCTCGCTGAAGCCACGCCGTTAATGACGGCATAAATCCGGTCACCATCGCGCTGTGCATCGTCTAGCCGCTTGAGCACCAGCATACCAATGCCTTCACCGGCCAGAATCCCATCTGCATTCTCAGAAAACGGACGACAAGTTTGGGTACGCGACAAAGCCCCAAGCTGGCAGAAAGTTGCCCAGAAAGTGAGGTCATGCGTGAAGTGCAGCCCACCCGCCAGCATCATGTCCGTCTGCCCTGAGCGTAGCGCATCGCAGGCTTGTTCAATGGCAATCAATGAGCTGGCACAGGCCGCATCCACGGTGTACGCCGGCCCATGCAAATCCAACCGGTTTGCCAGACGTGACGCGACCAGATTAGGAATCATGCCCACCGCCACATCCGGGCCGTAATAATCCAGTTTGCTTTTGAGCTGGTCGCGCAGTTGATGCAACTGATCGGCGGTAATGTCCGGGATCAGATCCCGTACCGTCTGCAAGGTTTGCGGCACCAGTCGTACATGCTGCTCAAGACGCAGCGTTCCCGCGCTCAAGTAATTACCACGTCCAATAATGACCCCGGTTTTGTCGCGGGGAAAATCACGGCTGGCATAGCCGGCATCGTTCAGAGCATCGACACCGACACGCAAACTCAGCAACTGATCCGGATCAGCAGAAGCCGCTGCCTTGGGCATAACCCCATATTTAAGCGGGTCGAAATCGACATAGTCATCAACGAACCCCCCGCGCTTGCAATAAAAGCGGTCGATCTCATTTGAATCGGGGTCATAAAAACCTGCTGCCCAACGTTGCTCAGGAACATCGCTAATGGCATCCACACCATTAACGATGTTGTCCCAATAGCAACGCAAATTCGGCGCACCCGGATAGATGCAGGCCATACCGATAATAGCGATCGGCGCGCTGGGTGGTTTGAGCGTCAAGAGTTTCCCCAGGCCTTACGCAACCGAGGCCATACTCTCGGGAGTGGCACACATAAAGACCAACTGCGTATCCTCCTTCGCTCCAAAGCGCAGTTCGGTCAGTAACGCATCCACGCCCTCGATCAAAGGAATCAGGCCGATGCCTTTACGCGCATATTCGCGCTCCAGTTCTGCGGAGACCATCCCCGTTCCTGCCCACGGCCCCCAATTCACCGACAGCATGCGCCCTTGGATACGACGGCTCAAGGTATGCGCGATTTTGTCGAGGACATCATTCGCCGTCGCGTAATCCACCTGCCCCTTGTTGCCAAAAGCCCCCGCCACGCTGGAGAAGAAAACCACGAAACGGACATCTTCATGGATCAGCTTGTTAATCATCAAGGCGCCACGCACCTTGGTATCGAACACGCGCTGAAAGCTCTCCGGCGTTTTATGGCGCAGCAGTTTATCCTCCACCACACCTGCACCGTGGATCACCCCATCAATACGGCCATGACGTTGGTAAAGCGATTGAATATGTGCGCCAAACGCCTCGATGTCACGCACATCCAGAGCGACGTAATTCACCCGCCCCCCTGCCGCTTCAATCTGGGCAAAGGTCTGCCGAATATCGCGTGCCGCCATAATTTTGTTGCACTGCTGTTCAATCTCGGCGGGCTTCAACGCAGGATGCAGACGAACCAAAGCCTGACGCAGTGATTTCAGATCGCTTGCGGCACGCGTCTCCGCCGACTCTTCGTCCTGTGGCAAGGGCGAACGTCCCACCAACTCGAGCTGACAACCATAACGACGCGCCAAGGCGACGGCCAGTTGCGCGGTAATCCCGCGTGCGCCCCCCGTGAGCAACACGACGCTATTCTTATTTAATTCGATCTGTTCGGTTTTGCTGGGCAGCGGCAAGGCGACCTTGACCACTTCAATGGCATAACGATGGCCATCCCGATAGGCCACTTCAGCCAAAGAGTTCTCGGCGAGCAGCTCAATTTCCAGATAGCTCGCCAAGTTTTGTACCGATTCACTCAAATCCAGATCAACGCAATGTACCTTGACCTCAGGCCATTCCTTCTCCACGGTTTTGAGCAAGCCGAACATCCCCGCGCCATGACCAAAATCTGCAGGCGTGACCGGCTCGGCTGTATCAACAAAACCAAAGCGCCCACCCAACCCGCTAGCCACCAGCAGATGTGCGGTCTTGTGCAACAGACTATCGCGCACTAGGTTGAAGAAGCGTTTGACATCACGCACGCGTGCCGTCGCATTCAGACCAAATAGGTGAATCAAGCCATCAAATCTTTCCAGATTCGTCGGCAACGCAGCCTGTTCTGCAAAACTGACGAGATGCACCTGCGCGCCATGGCTTTCCAAGCGCGCAGCAAGGTGCGTCGCGACCCCCAATTCATCATCCGTCATCAAGAAATGTTTACCCGCCAGTTCCTGACGACCCTTGCTCGCCACTGGCGCATCCACGGTTTTCAGCCGATAACGTGACAAGGGAATCCGTTCGCTTGCTTCTGCACTTTCCGGCAGCGGTTGCGCGCAGCTTTCCTGTGATGGCGACGATGCAACTGCCTCTGCGGAGCTTGCCGCGCCAGTATTGAGTTTCAGCCAATCCACAATGGCACGCAAAGTTTTCAATGCTGCCAACGTTTCCAACGCGGCATCTTTGTCACGCAAGAGATTTTGCAGCCCCAACCGCTCAGACAACTCACCAACGATTTCCAGACGCTTGATGGAATCAATCGACAAATCGGCTTCCAAATCCAGATCAAGATCGAGCACATCTTCGGGATAACCCGTGCGCTGACTGACAATATCCAGCAAAACCTGACGCGCATCCTGCCGCGATGATGAGGGAGCCGCACTCGTCGTGGCCACAGTGCCCGCAGAGGCGAGTGCTACCCCAGTCGCCACTTGAGCAGAAGGCGTCATCGCAGGCAGCTTGTCGTGTAGCCAAGCCGTAATGGCATGGAGCGTTTTTTGCGCCGCCAGTTGCTCCAGCAAAGCATCTGCCTCCGCACCCAGCTGACGACGCAGCCCGATGCGCTCAGACAATTCACCCATGATCTCCACCCGCTTGATCGAATCAATCGACAAGTCGGCTTCCAGATCCAGTTCTGGGTCAAGCATGTCAGCGGGATAGCCTGTGCGTTCGCTGACAATCGCCAGCAGGGTATCACGCACATTCACGGTGGTGCCGGATACCGCTGCGGGAGTCGAGACTGACCCAACAGCCGCAACACTCGCAGGTAATGAAGAAGCTGCTGCGCTGCGCTGCGCCGTGGGTGCTGCGCGCGTCACCGCCCCACCACTACTGCCCAGCAAACCCAGCATCACATCGCGCTGCGCCAGCACCAGATCGCGCATGTTGTGCAGATAATGGAACACTGCCTGATCGGCAGGCTCCTGCGAAGACAGCGCGCCCAATGCACCGCCCCCCATACCCGCAGACGGCGCAGCCAACGGTTGCAACAAAGGCTTACCAGCGTGGCGCGGAGCTTCGCCATGACGCGGCCTAGCACGCGCACCGTTAATCATCCAGCATGTTGACGCAAGTTTTTGCGGCTGATCGAAATCCAGTGTGCGCACCTGACGACCTGCCCACAGCGGACGCAACTCAATATTACCCAACAGCACGGCTAGTTGTGCAACGGCCTCCAGCAACGTGGGAATCCCCGGCTGACCTTTCTGATCGGTCGCGATCACCCGATGCGGCTTGTCTGCCAGAATTTTCTGGATCAAGCCCGTCAGCACGCGTGCGGGGCCGACCTCCACAAAAATACGCGCGCCATCCGCGTACATTTGCTCGATCTGCTCAACAAAACGCACCGGATTGACAATTTGCGCCGCCAATTGCCGCTTGATGCCTTTAACATCTTTAGGATAGGGCTGCGCGGTAACGTTGGAATAAACCGCCACGTCTGCACGCGGTTTTTGCAAAGGCAATGCCGTCAAAATTCGGGTAAAGGTTTTTTCTGCCTGCGCGACAAGCGGCGAATGGAATGCGCATGCCACTTCGATAGGACGCGCAGCAATGCCTTTTTCCTTCAGCACCCCCAAAGCGGCTTCAATGGCGGGCGTGCTACCCGAAATCACCGTCTGACCGGGGCTATTCTGATTTGCCAGAACAACGCCCGAATCTGCACCAAACAAGGCTTCCAGCGCAACGCGTCCTTCACTGACCGCAGCCATGCGTCCGGGGTCACTCCCCGCTGCTGCCAAGATCGCCACTCCGCGCTGCTCGCTCAAAGGCAGCAATTCTTCCAGCCCATAGCAGCCTGCAGCTGCCAGGGCAACGAGTTCACCGTAGCTATGCCCTGCCAGCATATCGGGCTGAATGTCGAGGGATTGCAACACGCTCCACATGGCATGGTTCGCCATGCCCAAAGTGGGCTGCGCCACCCGCGTATCGGTGATGGCGCGCTGCTGTTGCTGCTGTTGCTCACGCGTATATGCCGTCGGCGGAAGCAGTTTGTCGCACCACGCCGCGCCCTGTACGAGGATCTCCTGCAACGCAGGGAAGGCCACAAACAAATCCTGCAACATGCCCGGACTCTGACTGCCCTGCCCCGGAAACACGAAGGCCAGCTTGCCGTGCAAATCATTCTGCCGGTAATGCACCCCTGCCTGCTTTTCACGCAAATGCGCACATTCCAGCTTGAACAGCAGATCGGCGACATCATGCGCCACGATACTGCATTGCACAGTGCCCTCGCCTGTCACGACCAGCGTCCAAGCAATATCGCGCAAATTTAAGGGCGCATCGGACTCGCGCAAAAACTTGCCCAGACGCTGCATCTGCCGCGCCGCGATTTCATAGGTCTCACCACGGAAGGTGAACAGTTCGGCAGGCCATTGCGGCACGCCGCTTTCAACACTGTCGAGCGGCTGTGCCGATTGTGAAGCCACAGGAGCATATGCCGACAACACCGCATGGAAATTGGCACCGCCAAAACCAAACGCACTGACGGCCGCATGCAAGCCAGACCCAGCCTGCCCCGTTCCTGCCCAAGGACGTGCCGCACGATTCAACATAAAGGGGCTATGTTGCGGATCGTATCCGGCATTCGGCTTTTCAATATGCAAGGTCGGCGGCAACACCTTGTGATACAAGGCCTTCGACACTTTGATGAAGCCGGCGATCCCTGCTGCACATTTGGTGTGACCAATCTGGCTTTTCACCGAACCCAAGCCTGCCGACAAACGCAGCGCACCGCCAGCGTTGAAAATTTCTGACAAGGTTTGCAGTTCAGTGCGATCGCCCACCACCGTGCCCGTACCATGCGCCTCGACCAGCCCCACTGCACCCGGTAACACACCCGCTTGCCAATAAGCACGCTCCAGTGCGCGCTTCTGCCCTTCCTTGCGCGGCGCGGTCAGCCCTAGCCCTTTGCCATCGCTGGAGCCAGCAATCCCGTTGATGACCGCATAAATACGATTGCCATCACGCTGGGCATCGCTCAGTCGTTTGAGCACCACGACGCCCACACCCTCACCTAGGCAAATCCCGTCAGCGGTGTCATCAAAAGAACGACACAAACCTGTGGGCGACAGTGCCTTGACGCTGGCAAACATCAAAAAATCGTTGATACTATTGTGAAAATCCGCGCCACCAGCCAGCACCATATCGCTGTTACCGCTGCGTAATTCCTTGACCGCCAACTCGATGGCCGTGAGCGAACTGGCACAAGCCGAATCCACGGAATAATTAACGCCGCCCAAGCCCAGCCGATTGGCAATGCGCCCAGAGATCACATTCACCAGAACGCCGGGGAAAGAATCTTCTGTAAGATCCGGCAATACGGCATCCAGTTCGGCCGGCATTTCACCGAAATACTGCGCGTAATTGTTGCGAAACACATAGGCGTTCGATAAATCCATGCCCGATTCCGCACCAAAAATCACGGAGGTTTTTTCACGGTCGAACCAATGTGCATCCGTATCACTGCCCTCGACAGCGCTATAACCCGCATCAGCCAGCGCACGACGCGCCACTTCCAGACTCAGCAACTGCACCGGCTCGATAGCCGCAAGAGATTGCGGAGGAATACCATAGCGCAAGGGATCGAAAGCAAAATCTTCAATAAAGCCGCCCCATTTACTGGGCGTCTTGCCTTTCTCTGCCGCACCGGCTTGATAATACACATCGGCATTCCAGCGCTCTGGCGGGACTTCTGTCACCAGATTGCGGCCTTCAACGATGTTGGCCCAATAACTTTCCAGATCGGGTGAGCCTGGATAGATACAGGACATGCCCACCACGGCAATGGGCTCGGCATTCGCACCCGTCGCGTGCGACAATCGCGGCAATCGCGGCATAGTGCACTGCTGCAAGTGTTCGATAGCTCCCGCACTCACAGAATGATGCAGTTCGGCCATACTGCTCACCTGATGGCGCAAGCCCGCGACCTGGCCGATCATGTACATGCCTTCTGCCTGCTGGGTCTTGGCATTCACTTCAACAAGACGATCGCCTTTGCGTTGCACACCTTTGCTGGCCACGCGCAAGCGTCCGACATTGAGCTCTTCCAACGCCTTCCAGATGGCCTGCTGGTCTTGCCCAGCAGCCTGCAAACGTTGTTTTTCGGCCTGGAACTGATCGACAAAACCCGAGCGCAGACAACGTGTCGCATGACCCGGCGCCGTTTCCAGCAACACCGTGCCTGCTTCCGTCAGCACTTTTTTCTGGAATTGTGCATTGACCGCACCACAGGCCACGGCTTCCTGTGTCGTGATGTAGGCTGAACCCATCAAAATACCAATTTTTGCACCGCGCGCCGCCAGCGGAGCCACAATCGCCGCCACCATGGCCGCCGAGCGCGCATCATGAATGCCGCCAGCGAACAGCAGATGCAGTTGATCCGGCTGTTCAAAGCCTTGTAACACCTGTAATTGCTGCTCCCAGAGCACAAAGCTGAAGCGCGGCCCGACGTGTCCACCACACTCGCGACCTTCAAAAACAAAATGACGCGCCCCATCCTTGAGGAACAGACTCAGCAAACCCGGCGAAGGCACATGCAAATAGGCGGGAATCCCCTGCTCCATCAAGGCGCGCGCCTGCGATGGGCGGCCTCCCGCCAGCAATACGACAGAAGGCCGATATTGCTGAATCAACGCCAGATGGGGATTGAGAATTTCTGGCGCGGCGAAGCCCAACACGCCAATACCCCAACTACGATTTCCAACAGCCGCACGGGTTTCCTCAATCAGTTTTCGCGAAGCCTCTTCCTGCATCAATGACAGGGCAATGAAAGGCAAAGCACCATGCTCCGCAACCGCTAGCGCAAAGGCAGCCGTATCGCTCACACGCGTCATGGGCCCTTGAGCAATGGGATAACGCGTACCATGCGCCTCGGCCAATGGGCTCGACTCTCCCAAGGTGCTGAGCGCACGCGCCTGATGCAAATGCCCCACCATACTCATACGCAAAGTATTCAACAGGGCTTCGAGATTGACACACTGCGCCGCCAACGGCTTGGCCAATGCAGCATCCTGCCCCAGCGGAAGAATGCGTTCGCTCCCCTCCACCGACAATAAACGTCGGGCTTCCACTGGCGAAGTTTCCGTTAATTCAGCCACCGCCAGACCAGGGCGCGAATACACACTGTAGCCCCCCAGCAAACGGGTTTCGCTGCCATCCATGGCACGAATATCTGCCTTGATTTCAGCGGACAACTGGCACTCGGCAAGTAAAGACAGCTGGCTATCGAGCACCACACCAAAAGCCCCGCCCGCAATCGCTCCTGCGGCTGTATGCAGACCGATTCCGCCTTGGCACCACACCGGCACACGATGCGCTTCCGCCAACGTCGCAATACGCTGCAAGAGAATGAAACTGCTTTCTTCACCAACGATGCCGCCGGACTCCTGACCTTTGGCAATGAGCCCCTGAGCACCATTTTCAAGCGCACTCCGCGCCTCATCCAGCGTGGTCACTTGGACAATGACAGGGAATCGTCGTGTCCAGTTCTTTAATTTGCGCTCGGCCGTCAGAACAACGAAGTCAACAAAATGCGCTTCAACCGGAATATCGTTCGGTTGAATATCTACATGATCGGGAATACGAATGCCCAAGACACCACGGACACGTTCTGTCCCATCGATGCCAGCAGCCTGTGTCAGAAAGCCAAAAACCTCCGGCCAAAGAGCGGCATTGCGCCCGAGATCAATCGCCACGGCGGCGTTCTGTCGGCAGAACGCACGCGCCAGCACCCGATCCGGACGCTCAAAAGGAGTGATTCCGAGTAGACGTAAAGACTCAGGGGTAACAGGATGAGGATGCTTCAGTCGCTCCCAGGCCGAAAAATCGACCTTCGATTGCAGCGGATTCGGAGTTTCTCCGCGCATTCAGTGCTCCTGCCGACAATATCGATGCATCATTTCGTTGCGTCTTTCATTTTTATGATCTCTTGCACAAGCAAGGCTTATAAACCCAAAGGCCAAAACAAAACAGTAAATACATGAAAAACAAGCACATCGACATAATATTTAACAAAAATAATAATGCACATTCCTAGTGCGACGCAAGCCCTGTCGGGGTTTTACAACGTATTTATGCACTGTTTCACAGGTCGATTCTGGAGATATCAGCGTAGCAAAACCGTCATTTCAAAAAACCGCCCCCAAAGTCCATCAACATGGCATATCGAGTCACGTTCTTAACTCGCCCGAGCTTCTAACGCTTCCCAACGTACCATCATGGCTTCAAGTTCTGCATCGATCTCACCCAACCGCACCTGAAGCCGTCGTGCTTCTTCCGGGTTTTCGCGATAAACCTCTCCGCTCGCCAGACGGGATGAAATCGTGGTCTGCTCTGTTTCCATAGCGCTGATTCGATCAGGGAGCTGTGCTAGCTCCTGCGTTTCGCGATAACTGAGTTTGGCTTTGGGTTCGCGACGTGATGATGTCGATGGTGTCGGTGCCGCCGCCTCCGTAACGGCAGTTTTGACAGCAGAGCCTGCCACTTGCGGGGCAACGCCATTCAACCGCGCCGCGCGTGCCCTAGCCGACAGCCAGTCATCGTAGCCTCCCACATATTCTCGCCAAAGTCCATCGCCTTCCGCCACGATGCTCTGCGTCACCACGGCATCAAGAAAACGACGATCGTGGCTGACCAGAAAAACTGTCCCCGGATAATCCTGTAGCAAGGACTCCAGCAACTCCAGCGTTTCGATATCCAGATCATTGGTCGGCTCATCTAGCACCAACGCATTGGCCGGACGCGCAAACAACCGCGCCAGTAACAGGCGGTTACGCTCACCGCCCGAAAGAGATTTGACCGGAGAACGTGCCCGCTCAGGCGCAAACAGAAAATCTCCCAGATAGCCCATCACATGCTTGCGCTGACCACCGATTTCAACGTAATCCGACCCCGGGCTGATGACCTCTACCAGCGTCGCTTCCTCATCCAGTGCGGTACGAAACTGGTCGAAATACGCCACTTCCAGACGTGTTCCCAAACGCACAGAGCCCGCATCCGGTTCTATTTTTCCCAACAATAGCTTGAGTAATGTGGTCTTGCCAGCGCCATTCGGGCCGATCAATCCAATTTTGTCACCCCGCAAGATGCGACAGGAAAAATCACGCACCACCCATCGCTCACCGTATTGTTTTCCCACATGATCGAGCTCAGCCACCAGCTTGCCCGATTGCTCGCCACGCACCACTTTCAGTTCCACATTGCCCAGACGTTCCCGGCGTGCCGAACGCTCACGACGCAAGGCCTCAAGGCGCAACACACGACCTTCATTCCGGGTACGACGCGCCTCGACACCCTTACGTATCCAGATTTCCTCTTGCGCCAGCACCTTGTCAAAACGTGCATTTTTGGCCTCTTCCGCTGCCAGCTCTGCGGCCTTGCGCTCCTGATACGCCGAGAAAGAACCGGGATAACTGGACAAGTGCCCCCGATCAAGCTCCACCACCCGCGTGGCAATGGCATCCAGAAAATGACGATCATGGGTAATGACCAGCACACCCCCACGAAACTCATTGATCACACCTTCCAGCCAAAGGATGCCATCCAGATCGAGATGGTTCGTCGGCTCATCCAGCAACAATAAATCCGGCTCGATGGCCAATGCCTGCGCCAGTGCAACACGCTTGATGCCGCCGCCCGAAAGTGCGCCCATACGCACATCGGCATCCATACCCAAACGACTAATCGCCTGTTCGATACGCATATGAATACGCCAGCCATCCGCGTGTTCGAGCTGCCCTTGCAAGTCCTGAAGATGCGATAAATGCTGCTCAGAAGGTTCTCGCGACAGCTGCTGAACGGCTTCGTGATACGCCAGCAGGAGCTGGCTGACATGTCCTAGCCCTGCGGCGATGGTTTCGTAAAGCGTGAGCTCCGCGTTAAAAACGGGCTCTTGCGCCACATAAGCCACTCGCGCGCCAGACTGCATCCGAATGACCCCATCATCCAGGGTCGCCAAACCTGCCAAAGCACGCAACAAAGAGGATTTTCCACTACCGTTACGACCAATCAAGGCAACACGCTCACCTTCATCGATCAGCAGATGCGCATGATCGAGCAAAGCCACATGGCCAAATGACAAACAGGCTTGATCCAGAGTAAGCAAAGGCATGGCAAATACGCAAAAAAAAGACGGCCATGCTCCCGTTGAAAAGCGGGTATGACCCTCAGGAAACCCATGAAAATTCTGGCGCGATTATACGTCAGTCGTTAAAATGCCCGATTGCATTCCATCCCCCTTGTCATCCAACTCCTCGTAGCACAATGGATAGTGCACATGCCTCCTAAGCGTGGGATACAGGTTCGATTCCTGTCGAGGGGACGCATCATCAGCGTTCATGCCCAATCTCGAATTCGAATACCCCATTGAAATCAGTGAAGAAGCCGGTGTGCGCTCTTTGCACTTCGGCTCGGATTGGGTTCAAGGTGCCATGCGGATTCGGCGACCCTATGCGCTGGAACTGGCTTACACCCGTGAAATGATGGCGTGCCTGCTCTTGCGACAGGACAACGGGGGAACATCGGAATGGCCGCGACGCGTATTGCTGATTGGACTGGGCACCGCTTCACTGGTCAAATTCATACAGCGCAATCTGCCTGAAACGCACATGACCATCGTTGAAATCGACGAGCGTATTGTTTCAGTGGCGCAACTTCATTTCAAGCTGGAATTCGACCCACGACGGATGAAACTGGTCATCGCGGACGGATACGAATTCATCCAGCAAATTCAACAAGCGAAGGGAAAATACGATGCCATTTTTGTCGACGGTTTTGGCGAAGATGGTCGTGCAGGCAATCTCGATACGCTGACGTTTTATCAAGCCTGCCGCGAACGACTTAGCAAAACCGGTTTGATGATCTGCAATCTGCTCGGGCGCAGTCGCGGATTTCACGCCAGTGTAGAACGCATCCGGAAAAGCTACGATCAACGCGCCATGGTCTTTCCATCGCTCGACAGCGGAAACGCCATCGCCTTTGCCGCAGCAGGAGATGCCATTGATGTCTCCTTGCAGGAAATGCGTCTTCATGCCCAAAAATTGAAAGCGGATACAGGACTGGATTTACGCCCAACCATCAGCCGCCTGGAACACTCCGGACAATTTCCGGATAATCGGTTACAGCTGTAACGACTGCAACTCATACTTCCCATCAAGTATTTATTGCCTCGTCAGCGCATTCCCCGTAGAATGCGCGCACTCTTTACGCATCACATCTCATGGGCGATTAACTCAGCGGTAGAGTGCCACCTTCACACGGTGGAAGTCAGTGGTTCGAACCCACTATCGCCCACCACAAAACATTCCGAAGCAATCCAGAGAAACCTGCAAAACCCGCACAGCGACTGGCTCTGCGGGTTTTTTCATTCTGCAATCGCCCTAATGACATGCCCTAATGCACAGGATAGCCGTTTCTATCCCCAGAAGATAAAATAATTGTTATCAATACTTCGCCTTCAACGGATATTTGACACTGCCGATGCCTTGCAAATCATGTCCGATTTGCTCAATACGCCAGAATCCAACAGCCATGAAGGTAACGATCCTGCTTCATCAGCGGAGCAGCACCAGCATGTCTGAACCCAATATTTCAGAGGAACGCCGTGCAGTAAGCAACGTGCGCGATGCTTTGCATCGATTGTGCAGAAAACTCGCAAACGGCGGTACGGCGACGCCCAGTGAGCTATCCGTCTGGATCAGAAAATCCGGAAAAAAAACATCGTATCTTTTTTACTGGATGGCATGTACGGCAGTTGCGGAAAAATACCAACAAGCAGAAAAACACGATATCGTCGCTCGATTGTTGAACGTTCGTTTGACTGTGGAAAAACAGTTTTTTGCAAATAACACATCGTGGGCTAGCCAAGAACAGCTTCATGATGCTGCACGACCATTACAAGCCTGTTTTCAGGGTCGGAAACGTATTGCACAGCATCAGTCGCGATGGATTTGTGCTGACTTGGACATCGTTTTATGTGCGAATGCCCCCTTCTCCGCAGAGTGTGGAATCACACCATGGGTATGCCAACAACCCGACCTTCGTTATCGCTGGACTGACAATAGCCTGACTCGCCTCAACTACCTGACAGATTGCTGGGATGCCTACGCAAAAAGTGAATTGGCTTGGGCGGATCGAATGATTGGCCTGTCAAACTTTCCAGCTCATCCTGAATGCCTTTGACTTATGATCCTAGAAACCGCAGTTGACCGCTTATCATCACCACAAACACCAGTCATGTTGTATGTTTTTCATTACCTATCAACTTCGCCTTGCGGGTGAGCACGCTATGCTCCGCAGGAAATCCCCTCGGGGGACGCCGTCGATTGCACACTCGAAGGCGTCCAACTACGGTTTCTAGGATGATGTCCTAATGCACGGGGATAACTCTCTCCACCCGTAGAGGATGAAATAAGCACTACAAGCACTCCCAAACCACCCCGACCCTGACGGGTCAGCCCTCCACTGGAGGGGAATTTCCATCCAACATCCGAGGGAACGTCGTTCATCCCGCAACTGAAAACAATTCCCCTCCTGTGGAGGGGTGGCCGGCGAAGCCGGACAGGGTGGTGCTTTTCAGTTCACACTTCACACTTCACACGCCGTACTACGAACTTCACCACCACACTCACGAAGGATTTTCATCCATCGCTTCATTCGGTGTGTCTTTTTTCGTCCTGCGTGGGTTTTTGCGTGCGGGCGTATTCTTTACCTCATTCATTGAGATTTCATTCTCAAATGAGGACTTCCCAGCTTTTCCGGTTTTTCCGGTTTTTCCAGCTTTCCCACCTTGACGCTTGTTCGCTGCCTCAAGCGGTTTCGCTTCGTTTGTTGCGGGCTCTATTGTTGCTGCTGCCACTGCCACGACTTCTGACTCTGATGAAATCGATGCGCGTTCTGTCAAAAGTTCCTGCTCTTCAACAGGCTGCTGCGCTGGCTTTTCTTTAGCAGACTTTTCCCGAGCAACCTTGGCTTCGCGTGCGCTCAACCTAGCCGGTTTTCGGGCAGGTCGTTTGGATGGGGAAATAAGAGCTTCTGCAACAGGGGCTTCTCCATGTTCATGTTGCTCCGTCGCCACCCCTTCTGGGCGTGATGGAGACACAGGCTCCGTCATCACAGCCTTTTCTTTCGCTTCTTCCGGTATCAGCGTCCCTGACGGTGCTGCTTGAGTCACAAGCTCCCCGTTTTGCGCAGGTTCGTGTGTCTCCATACCATTTGAGGATGTGCGTTCAGCATTAGCGCGATAAACATACGCGCCCGATTTTTCGTCGCGACCAAACTCCAGTAGCCCCCGAGATTGCGCTTCTTCAATCAGATTGCCGAAGGTGCGAAAGCCAAAGTAGTTTTCATTGAAATCCGGTTTGCGCCGTTTGATGGCCTGCTTGAGCATCGAAGCCCATATTTTCCCGCTGTCACCTCGCTCTGCAATCAAGGCCTCAAAGGTTTCCAGGGCAATGTCTATTGCCTGAGTACGACGTTTGTCGAGGTCTTCTTTGTGGCGTTTTTCCTCTTCGGGCGTGCGACGTGGTTGCGGTGTCGCCGTATCGTTAGCACCCCGATCTCGCTTGGCGGCAGAGCGGCGTGTCTCGCGTACCAGATCATCGTAAAAAATGAATTCGTCGCAGTTAGCAATCAATAAATCCGACGTTGATTGTTTGACACCCACGCCGATGACCTGCTTTGCATTTTCACGCAGCTTTGAAACCAGTGGGGAAAAGTCCGAATCGCCACTGATGATGACGAAAGTATTGACATGCGATTTGGTGTAGCAAAGATCCAGCGCGTCGACGACAAGGCGAATGTCGGCTGAGTTTTTGCCCGATTGTCGAACATGAGGAATCTCGATGAGTTCAAAATTGGCTTCGTGCATCGCTGCCTTGAAGCTCTTGTACCGATCCCAGTCACAATAGGATTTCTTGACGACAATGCTGCCCTTGAGCAGCAAGCGTTCGAGTACAGGCTTGATATCGAATTTTTCATAATTGGCGTCACGCACACCCAACGCCACATTTTCAAAGTCACAAAACACCGCCATGCTGGTGTTTTCGGGGGAAGTTGCCATTAAAAACTCCGAAGGGGATACGGATAAAAAGATAAACAGATAAACGAGCCAGCGGAAAACATGTTGTTATTGCAGCCTTTCAAATCAGTTTGCGCTCGCTCAATTCCACCTTGAGAAAGGCGTAATAAATGGGTGCCATGAGCAGCCCGGCAATGCCAAAAACGGCTTCCATCGCCAGCATCGCCAGCAACAACTCCCAAGCACGTGCATTGATGTGTGTGCCGACGATACGGGCATTGAGGAAATACTCCATCTTGTGTAGTACCACGAGGAAGATTAGCGAAATCAGTGCAAGCTGCAGCGAGTGTGACAGGCTGAGAATGACGATGACAGTATTGGAGATCAGGTTACCTGCAATCGGAATCAGACCTACCACGAAAGTCAGCACAATCACGCTTTTCGTCAGAGGAAGGTGGATGTCAAAAAGCTTCAGAACGGGGATGAGATAAATGGCAGTGAATGCGGCATTAATCGCGGCAATTCGTACCTGTGCAAACACCACCTGACGAAAGGCATTTACAAACCGTCCGGCATGTTCGGACAGCAAGCGGGTCAAAGATCCCGTAACTACGCCGCCATTCACTTCACTCAAGGCCAACAAGCCACCCACCACGACCCCGATCAGGGCATGAGCCAGTCCCCGCAAGGTTTCACCCCCTATTTTCTGCAACTCTCCCGCATGTTCGCGTAACCAATTTGCGAGGTGAATTTGAATTTCCTGTGTATTGGCAGGGAGGGAAGCATTGAGCCATTGAGGCAACCATGCCCGCGATGTCTCCAATATTTCCGCCATTTTTTGCATCAGTGCGGGCAAGCTGCTCACGTTACTGTGCAAAAAAGCACTGACACCCACGACCAAGGCACCAACACCGACAATCAATACCGTTGCCAGCACCGTCACGGACACCAGACGCGACGCATGGTTGGACAAGCGTTTTTCGAGCAGTGGCGACAAACTGCGTACCAGCACATAAAGCAGCAGCCCCGCCAGCAATGCGGGCAAAAGATGCAACTTGATGATTGCCAAAGGCGTTATCAAAGCAATCGCAAAAGCAAAATGGCGTAGCATGTCGGAGGGCGATGTCCAGTCGCGGTTCATATCATCGTGGCCAGAAACGAATTTTGTATTATTGCATTTTCGCAGGAAGCTCATCCATTCACTGCCAGAGGCATCATGACTTCAAATACGTTCCCAAAGCCATCTTCTTCACAAAATGCTCATCAAGACGTACTTGCCGGATCAGAAGCAGGGGCAGAGCCACAACACAATCCGAACATTTCAATTTTCTGGGTGGTTTCTAGTTTTTTTGCCGCTGGCATTCCATTCTGGATGACCCAAAAACCCAATCTACCTGACGCAATTTTGCATCCCGGTATGTTATTGGTGACATTCACAGCATTTATTTCATGTGTCCGTGGTGCCTTGTTCTGGAGCACCACGTTTCAGGCAACCGCCATCGTCATTGCTGTTGTATTTACACGCGTTTTATTTGATGGTTTGCAAGACTCGACTTCCCATAATCTATGGCCGTTTGAATTGATGATTGCCGCACCGTTCGGACTCATTTGCGCCGCACCGGGAGCCTTGGTGGGAAAACTGCTTGCAAAAGTTTTTGTCCCTGAAAAAAAGTTTATCCCGCGCCGAAAGCCCTTGTTGAAGCAGAACTCACAAAAAATGTCAGATCTGAAAAAAGAACAGATCATGACACTCACGAAACACACGCATCCATCACATCCATCGCATCCATTGACGCCTCCCAGCCCATCGATCAATAAGGATAACTGGCCAAGGCATTCTGTTGGCATGAAACGGCTTCGCTGGAGCGTCATACTGGGCGCTGTGGGAACATTACCGCTTCTGCTTTATATGCTGCTGGGCCCTGCCGAAGGCAACCCCATTGGTTTGGGCTTATTAGCGATGATTGCTGTTTCGGCCGGAATACTCGGTGCACTCTTCGGGCTGATACGGCTACTGATTGAATACCTTGTCCTGCGCAAACCGTAGAGTAAATTCCAAATTCGCCATGTTCAAATTGTTTGCGGTTTTTGTTGTCATCTACATTCTGTATGCCATCCATACAGGCGCTGTCGCAGCAAAAGACAAGTGGGGGTCAAAAACCATTTTGCGCGATGACAATCCCGTAGCCTTCTGGGAAGTCATTGTGCTTTACGCTATCGTCGCCTTGATGATGGCTTTTTATTTTTGACCGTAATCTCGCCCCCGATGCCCGTCTTCCAACTTGATGACCCGATCGGCGTAGCTGAAATAGGCATCGTCATGCGTGATGACGATAGCCGTCTTGCCGCGTGATTTCAGTTCGGGCAGCAGTTCGGTGTAAAAAACACGTTTGAAAGCTGGGTCCTGATCCGCTGCCCATTCATCGAAGAGATAAATGGGGCGATCTTCTAGATAGGCTGAGACCAGCGCCAACCGTTTTCGTTGTCCTGTTGAAAGCCCCAGAGTCGAAAACCGGCCATCGACGACCTTGACTTTGTGGGTCATACCCAATGCATCGATGTAATGTTGGGCTCGGGACGACAGCGTGGTCTGGTCGGGATCTGGTTCGAGCAGATGTTCGAAGAGATGGAAATCAGCGAACACGGCAGAGAAATTCTGCCGATAGGTGTCGATATTTTCTTCGGTCACGGGATGGCCATTCACCGTGATGCTGCCTTCATCGGGGCGATAAAGGCCGAGGATGAGCATGGCCAGCGTGGTCTTGCCACTACCGTTGCCGCCCACGATGTAGAGAATTTCGCCTTGCTGGATGGAGAAGTCCAGTGGCCCGAGTACGAACTGGCTGTCATCGCTACTGCTGGGATAGTGGTGACGGATGCCGGTGAGCGCGATATTCCATCCTTGACGGACAACGACATGATGCCGTACCGGTTTTGTAGCAACGAGGCTTTGCCCCTCTTCCAGATCACGATCCAGTTGCTGGATACGATGCAAGGCAATCTCAGCACCGCGAACAACCGGGATGGCAACGGCTAGCTCACTCACCGGTCGAACCAGATACAGCAAGATCAAGGCAAGGGTCGACATCAGTTCGATCGATGGCGTCGTACCGATCCATCCTGTCCCCATCCATTGCGGAACCACGAACAGAACAGTACCAATCAAGACATAGAAGAGCACCGTGGCAAAATTGACGACGATAGCGTAGCCCTTCATGCTGGTAATCACATTCTTGCGATACATCCAAGCTTCGTTAGCAAGGACTTTGTTGATGAACAGATGGGCGCGCGTCCGGTTGAGTTGCAACTCACGACTACCTTCGATCAAATCCCGAAAGTGCTGATAGAGCGTATTCATTTGCTCACGCACACGCTCCAGCAAGCGGAGAGGACCACGTTCGGCCACGGTGAAACTCAAGGTTCCCAGCACCCCAAACAGAACAATCACCAAAAAAACCTGCCATGACAGCCAAACCATGTAGATCAGGCAGGTACTGATGATGATGAGATTTCCAAAGGCAATCGGCAATGAAACGAAGGATTGCGTAAAGGCATCGACATCTTTGGTCAGAATCACGAGCAATTCCGATTTCCCCAAGGCCTGAAGACGTTTTTGTGGAGCAGCAAGAACTTTACGACTCAAGGCAATGCGCAAGCTACAAATGGCTGCCTGCGTCAAACGCAACAAGGAGATTTCAGAGGCCGACTTGGTCAAGAGATGGATAACGACCAATACAAAAAACAGGGCGGCATAGCGGCTCAATTGCTGATGATCCACATTCAGGCTCAAGCTCAGACTCAGTCCTTTGCCGATGACCGCCACCAGTGCAGCACCACTCAAACCGCTCAGGATGCCCGTGGTGGTTGAAAACAACAACAACGGTTTGGATTGGCGATAAAGAAAGGACAGCAACTTCATGTCAGGAGCAGTCCTGAATGAAGATGCCGTAAGCCAAATTCAGCAGCCCCAATAAATAGAACTGAGTGGTGCGCAGGACGGGACTTGAACCCGTACGGCCGAAGCCGGCAGATTTTAAGTCTGCTATGTCTACCAATTCCATCACCCGCGCCTCATGACTGCTACGAGCAGACTATCAAAAGAATAATACTCTGTCCGCAGCCAAACCCTTCCAATCACTTCGTTTTGTTACGTTTTTCGTACATTGCCATAGACCTCGTCAGGCGCGTCGCCAAAGTGTTCCTTGAGGCGTATCCTCAAGAATGATGCCCGCCGCAAGCAAATCGGCACGTATGCGATCCGCTTCGGCAAAATTTCGTGCTTTTTTTGCAGTCGCACGATCGCTGATGCGTTGATTGATTTCCGCTTCGGCAATCCCAGCCCCCGACAAGGGAACGGCTTGGAGAAATTCAATTGGAGGGCGCTGCAACAAGCCCATCACCCCTCCCAGCCCACGCAACAGGTTCGCCAAGCTGGCATCCTGAGTACGATTAACCTCTGCCGCCAAATCGAACAACACCGCCAACGCTTCGGGGGTATTGAAGTCATCATCCAGTGCCACTTTATATCGTGCCGCATGGGGCTGCGCCCAATCGATTATGAGATCCTCTCCAGCACTCTGCGGTGCCACTTTCAACGCCGTATACAGTCGCGTCAGCGCACTTCTCGCGTCATCCAGATGGGTATCGGAGTAATTGAGCGGGCTACGATAATGAGCCCGCAGAATAAAGAATCGCACCACTTCGGCATCATAGGCTTTCAGAACTTCACGAATGGTGAAAAAGTTGCCGAGGGACTTCGACATTTTTTCATCATCGACCCGCACAAAGCCGTTATGCATCCAGTAATTGACAAAGGGATGACCATGCGCACCCTCACTCTGGGCTATTTCGTTTTCGTGATGTGGAAACTGTAAATCCTGACCCCCACCATGAATATCGAAATGCTCCCCCAATAGTTGGGAGCTCATCGCCGAGCATTCGATATGCCAGCCCGGTCGCCCATCGCCCCACGGCGAATTCCATCGTGCCTCATCAGGCTCGTCGCTCTTTCCACGTTTCCAGAGCACGAAATCGAGAGGATCCTGCTTGCCACCCGCCACGTCCACACGCTCACCCGCACGCAGGTCTTCCAGCGATTTACCCGACAATTTGCCGTAATTTTCAAATTTTCGGACATGGAAACAGACATCATGATTGTCGGCCACATAGGCGTAGCCATTTTTTTCCAGCGTACCAATCATATCCAACATATGTGGTACAAATTCCGTCGCACGCGGCTCATGATCCGGACGTTGCACGCCCAGCGCATCAGCATCCTCGTGCATGGCTGCAATAAAACGATCCGTCAATGTCCGCAGGCTCTCGCCATTTTCTTGAGCTCGCCGGATGATTTTGTCGTCGATGTCCGTAATATTGCGTACATAGGTCACCTGATAAGCACTGGCACGCAACCAGCGCGCCACCATATCGAAAACGACCAGCACGCGTGCGTGCCCCAAATGACAATAGTCATAAACGGTCATGCCACACACATACATCCGGACACGGCCGGGGTCTATCGGGACAAACTCCTGCTTGTCCCGCGTCATGGAATTATGAATTTTCAACACTTGATTCATCAACAATGATGCTCATGCTATCTCATTACGCGACTGGATGCCCTCATACGCTGCCGACTGTGGAAGCTTCCTGCTTCCAGCGTCCTGCCAGTCTCTTTCTGGTAGAATGAGCCGGTTAAAAACCGCCTGAAAAAAGGAACGACTATAACATGAGCACCCGTCGCTTCAGTATGAGAACGCCTATTACTATTGCTGTTGCTGCACTCGTTGCACTGACGTCGCTTGCTCACGCCGACACCCTGCAGGATGTCGGCAAGCTGATGAAGCAGTCCCAATACACTCAGGCACTCGACAAGGTTGACCAATACCTGTCATCCAATCCCAAAGATCCTCAAGGGCGTTTTCTCAAGGGACTCATCCTGACCGAAATGAATCGCCAGCCCGAGGCGATTGTCGTGTTCACCAAGCTGACGGAAGAATTTCCTGAGTCGCCCGAGCCTTACAACAACCTTGCTGTCATTTACGCCCAGCAAAAGCAGTACGACAAGGCACGTCAGGCACTGGAAATGGCCATACGCACCCATCCTTCCTACGCGACTGCGCATGAAAATCTCGGTGATATTTATGCCCACATGGCGAGTCAAGCCTACGATAAGGCGCTTTCGATCGACTCATCGAACACCAGCGCCCAAACCAAGCTCTCCATGATTCGAGACATGATGACGGGAGGCGGGCGCACCTCTTCACCGGTCGCAGGTGGGACACGCCCCACACCCAAACCTGCACCTGTTGCCATTGCTGCAGCACCGACAGCACCCAGCACGACACCGCCAGCAACGCAGCCTGCTTCACAGGCACTCGCCGCACCTGCCGCCTCCGAAAAACCTGCGAAGAACTCACCGTCCAACGAATCCAGCAGCAATGCTGCCGAGGATAATGATGTCAGCCGTGCGGTTGAGGCTTGGGCATCGGCCTGGTCGAAGAAAAACGTCAAGGTTTACCTGTCTTATTACGCAAAGGACTTCAAGACACCCGGTGGACAATCTCGCAGCGCATGGGAATCTGAGCGTCATAAACGTATCAACAAGCCGGGTAATATCAAGGTCAGTGCGGATAACATCAAGGTTACAATGGATGGTTCCGACCGTGCGACTGTACGTTTCCGCCAGCATTACCAATCTTCTTCACTCAAAACCAGTGGTAACAAGACGCTCATCATGATCAAGCGTGATGGCAAATGGAAAATCCAGCAGGAACGTATCTGACGTTTTCTGCTGAGAATCAACTCAGCATGAGCGAGAGGAGTATGAGGTACCCATCCTTGACACTGAGAACGTGGTTAAAGCGAGGAGTCACCGCCTTGATCTGCGCGATGATGGGGACGACGCTCGCCATTCCTGCCCCCAGTGCCGTTCGTTATTCGGATTCGGGGCCCGAAGCTCAGTTGGCGCGTATTTTTGAAGCCATCGACCAAAACCGGCTTGATCTGGCTTTGCAGCAGGTTGAAAACCTGACTCGCGCCTACCCGAATTTTCGTCTTGCGCAACTCGTCAAAGGTGATTTACTGCTGGCTCGCACACGTCAAATCAAAGGTTTTGGCAATGTCGCCAACGCCCCATCCGACAAACTAGCTGACCTGCGCGATGAAGCCATCGCACGTCTGAAAGCTTATCGCAACAAACCGTCCAACAATGCCGTACCGCGCTACCTGTTACAGATGCAGCAGGATCAAAAATACGCTGTCGTTATTGATACCAAAAAATCCCGTCTATATCTCTATCAGAACGAACAAGGTGCCCCCCGCTTTGTCGCGGACTACTACATCACCCATGGCAAGTTGGGCGTAGATAAGGCACGCGAGGGTGACAAAAAAACGCCCTTGGGGGTCTATCACGTGACCTCCAGTCTGCCACGCCAGAAACTGGGAGACTTCTATGGCCCCGGTGCATTTCCCATCAGCTATCCCAATGAATGGGACAAGCGTAATGGTCGTAATGGTCACGGAATCTGGCTGCATGGCACGCCCTCAGATACCTATTCACGCCCCCCCAAGGCTTCCGATGGTTGCGTTGTCCTATCTAATCAGGATTTCAATACCCTCTCAAAAAACCTCCAGATTGGCTTGACCCCTGTCATCATCAGCGACGATGTCGAATGGCTTTCCATCGACGAATGGCATAGCGAACGTATCGCTTTGCAAAAAGAGCTCAATCAGTGGCGCACTGACTGGGAAAGCATGAATGTCGATCGTTACCTGAGCCATTATTCAACACGATTCAATGGGGATGGACAGAACCTTGCTCAATGGAGTGAACGCAAGCGGCAGGTCGCCAGCGGCAAACAATGGGTCAAGGTTGCCACTGAAAACATGAGCATGTTTCGCAATCCGGGTAAGGATGAAATCGTGGTGGTCACCTTTGAACAGAACTACCGCAGCAACAACCTTTCTAACCTGATGAAAAAACGTCAATACTGGCAAAAAGAAAATGGCCGCTGGAAAATCATCTACGAAGGAAGCGCCTGACAATCGCGTCGCCACCCGGTTTGCTTATCCCCATACGATTTCTTAATTTCCGGTAGTAGCCACCATCCCTCTCATGAAACGACACCTCTTGCTGCTAGTCAGCCTGTTCATGGCGCTTTGCGCCTTTCCTTCCTTCGCAGCACCATCGCCCGCCACCCCCTATCCGATGGTTGAAATCAAGACCAGCCAAGGCACGATTGTGGCGGAGCTTTACCCGGATAAGGCACCTAAAAGTGTTACAAACTTTCTGGGCTACATCAAAGAAGGCTTTTATAACAATACGATTTTTCATCGTGTGATTGATCACTTCATGATCCAGGGAGGCGGATTCACACAAGATATGAAAGAAAAGACCACGCGTGCCCCCATCGAAAACGAAGCAAAAAATGGCTTGAAAAACCTCGCCGGCACCCTGGCCATGGCACGTACCAGCGATCCGCATTCTGCCTCTGCACAGTTCTATATCAATCTCGTTGACAACAAATCACTCGACTACCCCAGCTTTGATGGCTGGGGATATGCCGTATTCGGCAAAGTCACGCAGGGCTTTGATGTCGTTCAAAAAATAGGCAAGACGAAAACTCGTGCTCAAGACATTCCTGTCACACCTATCATCATTGAGTCAATCAAGTTACTTCCTGAAAAAAAATAAACTACTGCTTACCCAGAGCATCTCTTCTCTCGAATAAAAGGACCTGAAATCATGATCAAGCTGCAAACCAATTTTGGCGACATCACTCTGGAACTCGATGCCGACAAAGCACCCGAAACCGTGAAAAATTTCCTCGCCTATGTCGAGTCCGGCCATTACGATGGAACGATTTTCCATCGTGTCATTGATGGCTTCATGATTCAGGGGGGTGGCTTTACACCCGATATGCAACAAAGGCCGACTCAGGCACCTGTGAAGAACGAAGCTGACAATGGCCTCAAAAACGCGCGCTATACCATTGCCATGGCGCGTACCAACGATCCTCATTCAGCGACGGCTCAATTCTTCATCAATGTGTCCGACAACGCTTTCCTCGATTTCAAGTCCCCTACCGGCAACGGATGGGGCTATTGTGTCTTCGGTAAAGTGGTCGAAGGTTCCGATGTGGTCGATCGCATCAAGGATGTTCCCACCGGCAACAAAGGCTTTCACCAAGATGTCCCCGCTGAAAGCGTCATCATTGAAAGTGCCACGGTCGTTTGAATCACTGTCGTTACTGACAAACGCCGCTCGCACAACACGTCACGACAGGGTGAGATCGCATCGAAAAGTTGCCATGGTATCCGCAGAAGTGCTCCTCAAAGGAGACACACTGCTCCAACAAATGCATCTTTCGTGATTTCACCACCTGTCATGTCTCAAAGCCCAACACACCACGTCCTGCCTTCCGCCCCTGAAGACGTTCACTCGACTTCAGCTTCTGCCTTGCTTTCACGCGACCGTTTGGCTGACATTCTCGCTCAGATGCAGCAACATCCAGGCTCCAAGCTGCTTGTAACAGATGCAAGCGGCCAGGCGACTGCATCACTTGATATCAATGACTTCATCCATCTGCTCAAACGAGCCGATGCGGCAGAGGCATCGAAGAATGCCTCTGCAGATGAACAAAACCAACACCTGACCACACAGCAAAGCCTCATGGATGCCTTGTACCATGAGGATCTGCTGACGCATATCCCCAACCGTGTTGTCATCTCCGATCGTATCCAACAAGCCATTGCTCTTACCCAACGTCGCGGGAATACCTTGGCTGTCTGTCATTTAGATATCGACAATTTCAAGGGAGTCAACGAGAAATACGGAAAAGCGATTGCCGATACGCTCATCCATGAATTGGGGCCTCGTATTCGCAACAGCCTGCGTAATAACGACACCATCGCACGCGTCGGGGGCGACGAGTTTTTATTGCTATTGGGCGCGTTCGAACACCCCCAGGAACTCGAACACACACTCACCCGTTTATTAACGCTAATCAGCACACCTTGCACAATTTCCGGTCAATGTATTTCCGTTTCCGCCAGCATCGGTGCGACTGTCGCACCAACGGACAGCAGCGATCCTGATACCCTGTTACGCCACGCCGATCAGGCCATGTACGCCGCCAAACAAGAAGGGGGCAACCGCTACAACCTGTTCGACATCGAAAAAAACCTCAAAGTCCGCGAACAGCGAGACACGCAGATTCGCATCCTTGAGGCCATAGAAAACAAAGAATTCCGCCTCTACTACCAGCCCAAGGTCAACATGCGATCGGGAACGATCACCGGCTTTGAAGCACTGATCCGCTGGCAACATCCTGAGCGCGGCCTATTGCCACCCTCCGAGTTTCTGCCTCAAACCGAAGGCCACGACACGTCGATTGCCATTGGTCAATGGGTCATGGAAGAGTCATTACATCAACTCGCCCACTGGGCCAAAGAAGGTTTGACCCTACCTGTCAGTATCAATATTGCGGCTCATCATCTTCAGCATCCCGATTTCGTGTCACATCTGTCTCAACTGTTGACACGAATGACAACCAAGTACCCCTACCTCCAACCCCATTGGCTGGAACTGGAAATTCTTGAAACTGCTGCGCTCAATGACATGGATTATGTCGCGAAGGTCATGGACGACTGTCGCGCCCTGGGCATCGGGTTTGCACTGGATGATTTTGGCACGGGCTATTCGTCGTTGTCCTATCTCAAACAACTGAAAGCCAGCACACTCAAGATCGACCAATCCTTTGTTCGCGACATGCTGGAAAACAGTGATGATCTCGCCATCGTCGAAGGCGTGGTGGGTTTGACGAACGCCTTTCGCCGCAAGGTCATTGCCGAAGGTGTTGAAACCATACAACATGGCATGATGCTCATGCACTTAGGCTGTGATCTTGCGCAAGGCTACGGGATTGCGCGCCCCATGCCTGCTGACAATGTCCTCTCCTGGGTCGCCTCATTCACTCCCCCCACGGCCTGGTTTGAGAGTCTCGCGCATCCTTGGAATCGTGATGACTTCCCGCTCCTGTCAATTGAATTTGAACATCGGCAATGGATGGATGAGCTACTGGCATTACTGCAAAAACCCGCCTCGCCTCTTCATACACTGGTGGATGAATTCTTTGACCCCTCACAAGGAAGCTTTGGGCTGTGGTGTCAGAATCAAGGTAAAACCCGATTTGGTCATATGCGGGAATTCACGACCATCAGCCAGATACACGAACATGTCTATCATCTTGGCAAACGTATCGCGCGCTTGCATTTCGACAACAAACCCCATCTCGCTGAAGAATTGATGTCTCACCTGAATGCAGCAAACGAAGACTTCTTCGAAAGTATTCATGAACTGCGCCAGGAAATGGCGAACCTGGCCGATATGCCCCCCACCCATTGGGCACAAATTCATAGCGCCTGATTGATTCTTTGTGCATGAGTCATTCTGTTTCATATTTCATTTCTGATCTGCATCTTTGCCCGACTCGCCCCGCCATTACGAAGCTGTTCTGCCACTTTCTGAAACAGCAAACACCGCAGGCGGATGCACTCTATATCCTCGGTGATCTGTTCGAATACTGGGCGGGGGATGACGATCTTGCCGACCCATTCAATACACAGATTTGCCATGCGCTGCACGCATGTAGCCAAACCATTCCGATTTATCTGATGGTTGGCAACCGTGACTTTCTCATCGGTGAGGCTTTTGCGCACGCCACTCACATCACGCTCATCAACGATCCCACCCTCATCCATCCCGGTGGCGTGCCCACATTGTTGATGCACGGTGACACGCTCTGTAGTGACGACATTGCCTACCAAAATTTCCGGCATCTTGTCCGCACCCCCCATTGGCGCACAGAGTTTCTCGCGCGCCCTCTGGAAGAACGTAAAGCGCAGATTGAAGCCCTTCGCCGCCGTAGCGAAGAAGAAAAACAGCACAAGCCAGCCGCACTAATGGATGTCACCCTTGATACCGTCGTCACTACACTACGTCATCACGACTATCCAAGATTGATTCATGGTCATACCCATCGGCAAAATACACATACACACACCATTGATAGCCACACCTGCGAACGCTGGGTGCTCGGCGACTGGCACAACCATAGCGGCAATTATCTGGCGATCGACAAAACGGGATGCCATATTCGGGAATTGCAACTGAAAGCGTAAAATCGACTCTTTTCCGCATCACTGCTTCCTGTACCTCCATGTACCTCCATGTCATCTGCGCTTGACCTGCTGCACACCGTATTCGGCTACAGCGCCTTTCGTGGTGCGCAAGCTGAAATCATCAATCACGTTATTCATGGTGGCGATGCTTTGGTTCTGATGCCCACGGGCGGCGGAAAATCATTGTGCTACCAGATTCCAGCGTTACTGCGTCCGGGCTGCGCCATTGTCGTTTCGCCCTTGATTGCCCTGATGCAAGACCAGGTCGACGCACTCCTGCAAGTCGGTGTGCAAGCGGCTTTTCTGAACTCCTCACTCAGCTTTGATGCCGCACTCGACACCGAACGACGTCTATTTTCGAACGAGCTCAATCTCCTTTACGTTGCACCGGAACGCCTGCTGACTGAACGCTTTCTCAGCCTGCTCGATCGTCTCGATCATGTCGGAAAACTCTCGTTATTTGCAATCGATGAAGCTCATTGTGTTTCACAATGGGGGCACGATTTCCGTCCGGAATATATCCAGCTTTCAACCTTGCACGAACGCTACCCCAGCGTCCCGCGCATCGCACTGACTGCTACGGCCGATGAACTCACGCGCAACGAGATCCGATACCGGCTCGGCTTGCTGGAAGCCCGTGTTTTCATCAGCAGCTTTGACCGCCCCAACATACGCTACACCATCGTCGAACGTGACAAGCCCCGCCAGCAGCTTCTCGAACTTCTCGACACCCATCGCCATGAAGCCGGCATCGTGTATTGTCTTTCACGCAAAAAAGTTGATGAAACAGCCGCCTGGCTACAACAGCAAGGCATCAATACTCTACCCTACCACGCAGGAATGACGACTGAACAACGACGCATCCACCAACAACGCTTCGTCCGTGAAGACGGCATCGTCATGGTCGCCACCATCGCCTTTGGCATGGGCATCGACAAACCCGATGTTCGCTTCGTGGCGCATCTCGATCTCCCCAAAAGTCTCGAAGCCTATTATCAGGAAACCGGTCGCGCCGGACGCGATGGCGAGCCGGCGATTGCATGGATGACCTATGGTCTCAATGATGTCGTCATTCATCGTCAGCGCATCGATGAATCCACCGCGCCCGATGAGCAAAAACGTATCGAACGACAAAAACTCGATGCCATGCTGGCCTATTGCGAAGCTGCGGGCTGTCGTCGCACGGTGTTACTCAATTATTTTGGGGAAACCAGCGATACCTGTGATAACTGCGACACCTGCCTCAACCCTCCCGAACGCTGGGATGGCACCGTTGCAGCACAAAAGCTGCTCTCCGCCGCCATCCGTAGCGGCCAGCGTTATGGTGCAGGACACCTGATCGATATTCTGCGTGGCAAACGTACAGAAAAAATCAGCCAATACCAACACGACCAGTTGCCCACGTTCGGCATCGGAAAAGAACTCGACGAATCGACATGGCGCAGTGTCGCCCGTCAGCTTCTTGCAACCGGTTTATTGCACGCCGATCCTCAACGTTACGGCGGACTCATTCTCACCGAAGCCGCTCGTCCTGTATTGAAAGGCGAAACGACCCTGATGTTGCGCCGCCCTGTCATGCAATCTAAAAACAACAGCAAGGCGACACGCAACAAAGCACATCGTGCGATGGCGACAATGCACACAACAAGCCATGCAAGCAGCAATGATGATCCGCTCTTTCAGACACTTCGAACTTGGCGTGCCCAACGTGCTCAGGAACAGGGGACGCCTGCCTATGTCATCCTGCACGATAAAGTACTGCACGAAATCGTTGCCCAACAACCGACATCCCTCGAAGAACTCAGTCTCATCAGCGGTATCGGCAAAGCCAAACTGGAACGATATGGCTTGCAGATACTGGGGGTCTTAAGCGAGAAGTGAAACACGCACTCTTGCTTTGAACTGTATCGAATCGTAATTGGTAACTGGTAACTGTAGTTCGATATTGACCCTAATCAAGGTGACATCGATTTATAAAAAGTAAAATTTATAAATCTATGAACATTCACCCTCAGCCTTTTACCACTGCCGACATTCTTGCCTCCCTGCGCGAAGGCGGATGCATCGCCCTGCAAACACGCACCATCAGCGTTGCCTACGCCGCCTTGTTTGCATTGATCGGTGCCATCATCATCGGGCTGCTGCTCTATCATGGCTTCGCGCCTTTCATTATTGCTGCAGCGGGCGCATTCATGCTGATCGGTCCAGTCATTCTTGCTGGTTTTTTCGGCATCGCACGCGATTACGAAAAAAGGCAAACTACAGGAATATCCAGTATCCACGCGGGTTTTACAGAGGCCTCCAGTGCCGTCTGGGTGATTTCGCTTGTGTGCACCTTGTTATTCATGGTGTTCATCACTGATGCCGCCACGCTCTACAGTTTCATGGTCGGACGCACACCTGTCTGGCTCACAGAAATCACGACGGAAATCCATAGAATCCATCATTTTTTGCTGTGGGGCTCGCTTTCAGGCTTGGCCATTGCATTCATGCTTTATTGTGTTTCTGTTTTTTCGGTGCCCCTGCTCTGTGAGCATCGCGTCACACTCGTTCAAGCCGTCATGGCCAGCGTCAGTGCGGTATTCCGAAATTTTGTCCCTGCCATGCTCTGGGGAGGCTTGTTGGCAGGTGTCATCATCACCAGTATTTTGCTATTGCCTCTATTGCTGATTACGCTCCCCTGGCTCGCCCATGCCAGCCGCGTACTATTCCACAAGGTGTTCCCGTAATAGGACGCGTACAGTGGGCTTTCTCAAACTCAAGGTCGACCTTGCCAGCGCGGTCTCAGGCTATGGGTAATCCCTAATTGATCGAGCACCTTGCCCACACCTTGATGAACGACATCCATCAAGGTTTGCGGCTGATCGTAAAAAGCGGGCATCGGTGGCAGGATGACAGCACCATAATCTGCCGCTCGCATCATGAGTTCCAGATGTCCTTTATGTAAAGGTGTTTCGCGCACCATGAGCACCAGCGGTCGACGCTCCTTGAGCATCACATCGGCAGCGCGAGCGATCAAGGTACTGGAATACGAATGAGCAATGGCGGAAAGCGTCTTGATACTGCAAGGAGCAATGACCATGCCGCGCGTCTGAAACGTACCGCTGGCGACAGCCGCACCAATATCCTTGTTTGAATACACGACATCCGCCAACGCACGCACCTCTTCAACGGAATAATCGGTTTCGATGGCTAGGGTCATCATGGCCGCTTCGCTCATGACCAAATGCGTCGGCTGCTTCAGTTGCTGCAATACGCGCAGCAACTCAACGCCATAAATGACCCCTGTTGCACCCGTAATGGCGACCAGCAAAGGCTGCTTTTCTGCCTCTATACTATTCAATGCGCACCACCTGATTTAGCAAGATACTCATCACGCAAGGCACGACGCAAGATCTTGCCCACATTGGTCTTGGGCAGATCAGTTCTGAACTCGACATGTCTTGGAACCTTATAACCCGTCATGTTTGCACGGCAATGGTCGATCAATGCTTTTTCTGTCAACCCAGGATCTTTCTTGACCACAAAAATCATCACGGCCTCACTCGATTTTTCATCGGGCACACCAATAGCGGCCACTTCCAGAACGCCCGGGTGGGAAGCAACGACATCTTCCACTTCGTTCGGATAGACATTGAATCCTGACACCAGGATCATGTCCTTTTTGCGGTCAACAATACGCACATAGCCTTTTTCATCCATGATGCCAATATCACCCGTCAGCAGGAAGCCATCCGGCAGCAGCACCTTCCCGGTTTCTTCAGGACGATTCCAGTACCCCTTCATCACCTGTGGCCCACGCACACAGATTTCACCGATTCCCCCCTGCGGAAGATACAGGCCATCATCACCACGTATCGCAACCTCCGTCGAAGGGACCGGCAGACCAATCGAAGCGTTGTACTCGGGTAAATCGAGCGGATTGATGGTTGCAGCAGGCGATGTTTCCGTCAAACCATAGGCTTCGATTAACGGATGCCCAGTCACCTGTTTCCATTTTTCGGCCACGGCTTTCTGCACTGCCATGCCGCCACCCAGTGTCACCTTGAGACGACTGAAATCCAGTCGCGCAAAGTTCGGATCATTCAGCATGGCGTTGAAGAGCGTATTCACCCCTGTCAAACAGGTAAACGGGTGTCGGGAAAGTTCCTTGACGAACCCCGGAATATCGCGAGGATTGGTAATCAAAAGATTGGTGGCGCCAATCTTGAGAAATGTCAGACAATTCGCTGTCAAGGCAAAAATATGATAGAGCGGTAGAGCCGTCACGACCGTTTCTTCACCTGAGCCACCCAAAACCGGCTTCAGCCAAGCATGTGCCTGTTGCAGATTGGCAATGATATTGCGATGCGTCAGCATCGCGCCTTTGGAAACACCCGTCGTCCCGCCGGTGTATTGCAGGAAAGCGATATCATCATGACTCACTGCAACAGGCTGAAACTGAGCTCCTTTGCCTTGTGTCAGTGCATCATTGAACCGTTGCGCACCGGGCAGATGCCATGCAGGTACCATCTTCTTGATATGACGTACCGCAAAATTGATGAGCATGCTTTTTGGAAAGCCCAGCATGTCTCCCAAACCCGTCACAACGACATGTTTAACCGGCACATGGTCAATAACTTCCTGCAAGACATGGGCGAAGTTTTCGACGATGACGATCGCTTCGGCGCCTGAATCCTTTAACTGATGTTCCAGTTCGCGCGCCGTATAGAGTGGGTTGCAATTCACGACCACATAGCCTGCCCGCAATGCCCCAAAAATACAAACCGGATATTGCAAAAGATTGGGCATCATCACTGCGATGCGCGTGCCTTTAGGCAACTTCAGGACAGATTGCAGATAAGCAGCGAAGTGACGCGAATACAGTTCCAGATCGGCATAGGTCAGCGAACGCCCCATGTTGACGTAGGCCACACGGGAAGCAAACGCTTTTGTGCTGCGATCAAACAGATCGCCCAGCGAACTGAATTCATTGACATCAATCTCGGCAGGTACGCCGGACATGTAACTCTTCAGCCAGACCTTTTCCATACGTTACGCCCCTTTCGTGATGCCGCCATTGGCATGACCGCATCTTACCCGATGAAACGCAGGAAGGAAGTCTGTTTAGCGGATCAGCTTGTCCCGCTTGTCGGTCACACTGCTCCAAGCTTCAGCTTCTGGCAAAGCATCCTTGCGCTCGATGATGGGTTTCCATTGTTTGGCAAGCTCCGCATTCAACGGAATGAAGTCTTCCTGTCCGGCAGGCACATCATCTTCGGCAAAAATAGCTTCAACCGGACATTCTGCAACACACAGCGTGCAATCGATACATTCGTCAGGGTCGATGACCAGAAAATTAGCACCCTCACGAAAAGCATCCACGGGGCACACATCGACGCAATCCGTATATTTGCATTGTATGCACGATTCAGTCACGACATAAGTCATGGCGTTACCTCACAACGAACTCATTGAAACGCGAATTATAGCCACCAACCATAAAGGCACAAATAAAATACAACTTACGCTGTCCCACTGGCATTCGATTTTTTGCTAGGATACGTACATGCAGATTCATGCATCATGTGACACGCACTGAGCGAACCGCGTCACATCTAACATCCAGAATCTGCCCCTATCCCCATTGCATCCATTGATTCCATACCCTGGACTTCACTGGCGTCATGAAATTCCACGAGCAAATCATGAGCGGGTAATTTGGCAAAAATAGCCACGACCTGTAATCCACGCAACAAGACTCCACATACCATTTTTATCCATCTCAAGAGGAATATATGAGCGAACACATTCAACACATCACTGACGACACTTTCAAAAGCGCCGTTCTCGAATCATCTCAACCTGTTCTGCTCGATTTCTGGGCTGAATGGTGCGGTCCTTGCAAAATGCTGGCACCCATCCTGGATGAAATTGCACAGGAATATGCCGGAAAACTCAAAATCGCCAAGATCAACATCGACGAAAATCAAAAGACCCCCAGCGAATATGGTGTGCGCGGCATTCCTACATTAATGCTGTTCAAGGCAGGCAACATCGAGGCAACGAAGGTCGGTGCCTTGTCAAAGTCGCAACTGGCCGCCTTTATTGACAGCCACATCTGAACAGAATAAAGTCCGGCACTCAGTATCCAGTCATATCGTTTTCCGGATGGCGGCGTTCAAGGCAAACGGGTTAGCCACACTTTCACGACCGACTGACACACCCACGCCGCCCTACAGAATGTCCCACGAAGCATTCTGAAAATCATCCAACGTATCCTGCTCCTATCGTTTCTTTCATTATTGCAAATCCCCTATCGGGCTTCGCCGCAGGAAGCGAATGCTTCTGAATCCCAGCCCGCATCCATACACTGTGTCTTTCCGATGCTGACTCATGCCTGCATCGGGACACATGCGTGTAGCCGCTATTCACCGACACGCAGCTTTCATTCAACACCACTCTTCAGGTTTACACATGCACTTCTCGGAGCTTAAGGTTCTCCACGTCAGTCAATTGATTGACATGGCCATCGCCGACGAAATCGATGATGCCAATCGTATGCGCAAGCAGGAAATCATCTTTGCCCTGCTCAAGAATCGCGCCAAGAAAGGCGAGACCATCATCAGTGATGGCGTACTGGAAGTCCTTCCCGATGGCTATGGTTTTTTACGGACACCGGATACTTCTTACCTTGCAAATACGGATGACGTTTTTGTTTCTCCATCACAGATCCGCAGATTCAATCTACATACGGGCGATACCGTCGAGGGTGAATTACGCATGCCCAAGGATGGCGAGCGTTTTTTTGCCTTGGTCAAAGTCGCCAAGGTCAATGGAGAGTCTCCCGA
Organism: uncultured Sterolibacterium sp.; assembly: GCA_964437515.1. Classification (GTDB taxonomy): domain Bacteria; phylum Pseudomonadota; class Gammaproteobacteria; order Burkholderiales; family Rhodocyclaceae; genus Sterolibacterium. The sequence continues at coordinate 7,800 of CAYTHB010000016.1, read as the reverse complement.
AGCCTCCAAAAATAAAATTCTCTTCGAGAATCTCACCCCGCTACACCCTGAAGAGCACCTGCGCCTCGAACGCGACATGCGTGGAGAAGAGAACACCACGTCACGCGTCATCGACATCATCGCCCCCATCGGCAAGGGACAGCGCGGTCTTCTGGTGGCCAGCCCAAAGAGTGGCAAAACCGTGATGATGCAGCACATCGCCCATGCGATTGCCGCCAACCACCCAAATGTCGAACTGATCGTACTACTCATCGATGAGCGTCCCGAAGAAGTCACGGAAATGCAGCGCTCCGTCAAAGGTGAAGTCGTCGCATCAACCTTCGACGAACCTCCGGCGCGCCATGTTCAGGTGGCCGAAATGGTGATCGAAAAGGCCAAACGTCTGGTCGAGCACAAAAAGGATGTTGTCATCCTGCTCGACTCCATCACCCGTCTCGCCCGCGCCTACAACACGGTTGCACCGGCTTCTGGCAAAGTACTCACCGGTGGTGTCGATGCCAACGCACTGCAACGCCCCAAGCGTTTCTTCGGTGCGGCGCGTAACATCGAAGAAGGTGGCTCGCTGACCATCATTGCCACGGCATTGATCGACACCGGTAGCCGAATGGATGACGTGATTTACGAAGAGTTCAAGGGCACGGGTAATATGGAAATCCATCTGGATCGCCGCATGGCCGAAAAACGTGTTTATCCCGCCATCAATGTCAATCGCTCCGGCACACGCCGCGAAGAACTGCTGCTCAAACCGGATGTCATGCAAAAAATGTGGGTGCTGCGCAAGCTGCTCTACAACATGGATGACATGGAAGCGATGGAATTCCTGCTCGACAAGATCAAATCCACCAAAAACAATGGTGAATTCTTCGATGCCATGCGCCGCGGTTAATCCCGGCAGCACACATCATCCCTCAACCCATCCCGCAGAAATTGCAATCAACGGCAATATCGAGGATAATCCCCCGCTTACGCGCCTGCGGCCTCACTCTTTACTCTTGCGAGAGTACGCAGATACGCGCAACCTATTCACCACAGGACACCATCATGAAAGACTCAGTGCATCCAAACTACGTCGAAATCGACGTCACCTGCAGCTGCGGCAACAACTTCAAGACCCGCTCCACAAACGCCAAGCCCTTGCACATCGAAGTCTGCTCCGAATGCCACCCGTTCTACACCGGCAAGCAGAAGATCGTTGATACCGCCGGCCGTGTCGAGCGTTTCCGTCAAAAGTACGGCAACGTCCAACGCGCGTCCTGAACATTGCACGGCATATGAACAAAGGCAGCTGCGGCTGCCTTTTTCATTTTCACACCCCACATGAACAAGACCCGAGCCTGACTCCTCATGCGGCTACCCCGTTTCCCCTACCTTCCCCCGTGGCGCGGCTGGCCATTGGCACTACTCTGCGCGCTTTACTTATTGCCCGGATTGACCGGCCACGACCCTTGGAAAAATGAAGACGCATTTCACTTTGGGGTGACATGGCAACTCCTGCGCGGTGGAGATTGGCTCATTCCCAGAATCGAGGGAACGCAATGGCTGATCACATCGCCCTTGTATTACTGGATTGCCGCATTTTGCGGTCGAGTATTCGGCTACTTACTGCCATTACACGATGCGATACGACTAGCCACAGGGCTCTATGGCGCATCGTTTCTCACCCTACTGGCCTTTGCCAGTCGTCTGCTCCATAAATCGGCGGCTCAACCCATTTCACCCTATGACCCCCTCGCCCCGCAAACCCGTCGCCTCGCTGGAAATGCTGCCCCGCTCATCGCCATAGGCTGTCTTGGATTAATCGTACCCATACACGATACGCAACCGCTCATCGCACTCCTTGCCGCATGTGCCACGACTTACGGTGGCCTCGCATTGCTACCGCTCCGCCCTCTCGCTGGAGGCTTGTTGGCGGGCTTGGGCATTGGTCTGGGTTTTTTGTCATCCGGGCTCGTTGCATTGACCCATCTACTCCCCTTATTACTGCTCTTGCCTATCAACCCACACTGGCGTACTCGAAAAGCACTGCTCGGCTTGCTGATAACACTGCTGACCACATCGATCATTCTCATAAGCTGGATGGCGATCCTGTCACAACTTCGTCCCGCCATTTATCCGTTCTGGATCGAACAACTCTCCGCAAACTTGCGCTTTCGTCTGGAAGGCTGGCGCGCCTTGCCAGAAATGCTGGAAATGCTGGCGTGGTTCGCCTGGCCTGCACTCCCGATTGCCCTCTGGTCACTCTGGCTTAACCGCCGCCATCTAGGGCAACCCACGGTCGCATTGCCTCTCATGGGAACCCTCATCAGCTTTTCGGTTCTGCTACTCACCGAAGAAACACGCCCACTGGCCGCCTTACCCCTACTCGTTCCCCTGATCCTGCAAGCATCCAGCAGCGTACATTTATTACGCCGCGGTGCCACCAATGCATTCGACTGGTTTGGCATGATGAGCTTCACACTATTTGCCGGATTGATCTGGCTAGGCAGTGTCGCCTTGACTTGGGGTTTCCCGACACAAATCGCGCGCAATGCGGCCAAACTTGCCCCCGGTTTTGTCGCCACTTTCTCACCATTTGCTTACACGATCGCCCTGCTCCTGACGCTATCGTGGCTCTGGCTGATGTTTGCCAGCCCACGCTCGGCATGGCGTGGGCTGAGTCACTGGGCCGCCGGCACCACCCTGGTATGGGTGCTGCTCGTTGCCCTTTGGCTACCTTGGATCGACTATGGCAAGAGCTATCGCAGTCTTGCCACTGCACTCCATCAGGCACTCCCAAAGAAGCATGCTTGCATTGCCGAACGCAACCTTGGCGTGACTCAAAAAATCTCGCTGGAGTATTTTGAAAATATCCGTACCGTGCCTGCCACCACACGCACCGGACGCACCTGCCTGCTACTCATCACCCAAGGCACGGATCACGCCGAGAAAACACCATCGGGTTGGATCAAACGCTGGGAAGGGCATCGCCCGAGCGATCGCAACGAGCGTCTACGTCTGTATCAGAAAGAACACTCATGAATCACAGCTTGATGAAATGCTCGCGGTAATACTTCATTTCTTCGATAGATTCATGAATATCGGCCAAGGCCGTGTGACTCCCGTTTTTTGTCACACCCTTCGCCAGTTCCGGCTTCCAGCGTTTGCACAGCTCCTTCAAGGTGCTCACATCCAGATTGCGATAGTGGAAATAATCTTCCAGCTTCGGCATATAACGCGCCATGAAACGGCGATCTTGGCAGATCGAATTACCACACATCGGCGACACCCGCGCCGGCACATGCAGCTTGATAAACTCCAGACACGCCGCCTCAACATCCGCCTCACTCATCGTCGACGCCTTTACCTTGTCGATCAGCCCCGAACGACCATGCGTATTCTTGTTCCACTCATCCATGCCATCCAGCACTGCATCCGATTGATGCACCACCCACGCCGGGCTTTCCGCGATGGTATTGAGTTGCGAATCCGTCACCACCATGGCGATTTCAATCACCCGATCGCTATCGGGGTTAAGTCCGGTCATTTCCATATCGAGCCAGACAAGCGCGTTTTGATCTTGTGCCATAAATTTTTCGTCCCTAGGGCTGTTCACGATAAGGTGTGCATTCTCGCATAGCTCTTATCAATCCAGACCCACTCTTATCATTCTTGCCACTGCGCTTACATCACCCTCATGACCTCCAGCACTTTCAGCCTGATTTTCATCTGCGCACTCTCCCTCAATACCGCGTTACACGCTTGGCTATCGTGGCGACAGCTACATCATGTTCAAGGCCATCGTGATGCCGTTCCCACCGATTTTTCCGCACGCATCACGCTTGCCGAACACCAGAAAGCGGCAGATTACAGCAGCGCAAAATCCCGTCTAGCCTTGCTCGATCTGGGCATCGACACTCTCATGCTACTAATCTTTACTTTCGGTGGATTGCTGCACGCACTAATCACACTCTGCGAACAGACATTTCCAGCGGCAAGTGCGCCCTACTTCAATGGGCTGATGCTCATCGGATCCATCATCACCGTCGGCTATTTCGCCCATCTACCCAGCGATCTTTATCGCACTTTTGTGCTCGAAGAAAAGTTTGGTTTCAACAAACTCACCCCCGCGCTTTATCTCATCGACCTCATCAAAAAAACTGTGTTGTCCATTATCATCGGCGCACCGCTACTCCTCGCCGTCCTCTGGCTCATGCACAAAATGGGGCAATACTGGTGGCTGTACGTCTGGGCATTCTGGATGGGCTTCAATCTTCTCGCCCTGCTACTCTACCCCACCCTCATCGCCCCGCTGTTCAACAAATTCATCCCGCTCGACAACCCCGAACTCAAAACACGCATCGAAGCCCTGCTCGCCCGCTGCGGCTTTCAGTCCAGCGGTTTATTTGTAATGGACGGCTCAAAACGCTCCTCGCATGGCAACGCCTACTTCACTGGTTTTGGCGCGGCCAAGCGCATCGTCTTCTACGACACCCTGATCGAACGCCTCACCCCACCTGAAATTGATGCCGTCCTCGCGCACGAACTCGGGCATTACCGTCATCGTCACGTCATCAAACGCTTCGTACTGCTGGGGTTTCTCACCTTACTATTCTTCGCCATACTTGGCGCACTCATCGCCCAACCGTGGTTCTACGCCGGACTGGGGCTCACCCCGCCTGCTGCCGAAAGCATCATGGCCCCTAGCAACACCGCACTGGCATTGATGCTCTTCTTCCTCGTTATCCCCAGCTTCACCTTTCCCCTGTCGCCACTACTCTCGCAACTCTCACGCCGCCACGAATACGAAGCCGATGCCTACGCCGCACGACAAACTGCTGCCAGCGATCTCATCAGCTCCTTAGCCAAACTCTACCGCGACAACGCCAGCACCCTCACCCCTGACCCACTCCACTCCCTATTCCACGACTCCCATCCACCCGCCAGCCTACGGGTCGCGCATCTAAAAACCCTAATGTCATGAGCAATAGCCAGCTCACCGGCCTGATCGTCGCCGCCTTTGGGCGGCACTACGAAATCGAACTGGCCGATGGCAGCCGCATCACCGGCTACCCGCGTGGCAAAAAAAGCCCCTACGCCTGCGGCGATCGGGTCGAACTGGAACGTGCCAATGACGAACAGGCGCAGATCATTCGCAACCAGCCACGCAGCTCGCTGCTCTATCGTTCGGATGCCTTCCGGCAAAAACTGATCGTCGCCAACGCCACCCAGCTTGTGCTAGTCGTCGCCACCGAACCCTCGTTCAGCGACGAACTCCTGGCACGCGCGCTGGTCGCCGCTGAAGCAGAAGGACTACGCACCCTCCTCGTCCTCAACAAGATTGACCTCACCGCACAACTCGAAACCGCACGCCAACGCCTCGCCCCTTACGCCACGCTGGACTACCCCATCCTCGAACTCAGTGCACTGGATCACGCCACCCTACTGCGTCCCCTGCTCGACGGCCACACCTCCGTCCTCGTCGGCCAATCTGGCATGGGCAAATCCACACTCATCAACGCCCTCATCCCCGAAGCCGCCGCCGCCACCCGCGAAATTTCCGCCGCGCTCGACTCAGGCAAACACACCACCACCCACGCTCGTCGCTACGCGCTCGACGCCACATCCGCGCTCATCGACAGCCCCGGCCTGCAAGAATTCGGCCTCGCCCACCTGACCCGCGGCGCGATCGAACAAGGCTTCATCGAATTCCGCCCCCACCTACCCCACTGCCGCTTCCGCGACTGCCACCACCACAACGAGCCCGGCTGCGCCATCCGCGCCGCTGTTGAACAGAGCCAGATCACTCAACGACGTTACGAGCTATTTCTACGCGTAACGCAAGCCCGTTGAAATTGCCTCCATCACTTGCAGCACATTAGATGATACGAGCATCATTCCAAGACCAACCCATCGCATCGATCACCTGAGTGAAGCTTGTTTCGAGGGGCGCTTCGATGACCAATGTCTGGCCGTTGTGCGGATGCTGAAAAACCATTCGTGTACACGCCAGCAATAGCCGTGAACAGGCGAAGTGCTGCTGAAAAAATCGGTTATGCACGCCCTTGCCAAACGTCGCATCACCAATGATGGGATGAGCAATATGTTTGAGGTGGCGACGTAATTGATGCTGACGTCCCGTGCGGGGCATGAGTTCTAGCAAAGCATAGCGAGTAGTCGGATAACGATCGACGGCAATCGGCAACGCTACCGTGGCGATACGTCGATATTCAGTCACCGCTGGCAAAGCATCCGCCTCGCGTGCAGCACTACCCTGAGGAAAGCGACGACCATAATCATCAAACCGACGCGCCAACGCATGATCGATCACGCCCTGTTCCGTAGGCCAGCCACGCACGATGGCCAAATATTTCTTGACCACAGTCGATGCTTCAAACTGCAACCCCACCGTCCGTGCCGTATCCGTATCAAATGCAAATAGCAGCACCCCCGAAGTTCCTTTATCGAGTCGATGCAACGGCAACACACGACGACCGATCTGGTCGCGCAATAATTGAACAGCAAAACGCGTCTCATGACGATCGAGATTACTGCGATGCACCAACATGCCCGCTGGCTTATGGATGGCGACCAAATGATCATCGCGATAGAGGATGTCGAGCATGGTGCTAGCGTGAAATACAAAAATCAGAGTCGAGTTGAAGCTTCGAGCGTAGCGAGCAAATTAGTAGCCGCCCCTTGAGGGGGCGTAGGCGGGGTTTCACGGAGCACTGCTCCGTGCCGCCGAAGCCGGTCGTCTGTGCAAAGCCGACCGTGGAAGATGGGTGGGGTGGGCGTATCGGGTAACGATTATTTCATCCTCTGCGGGTGGAGATGGTCACCATGATCGTTAGCTCATAACGTCCTTAGCCCAAGATCAGACAAATACTTGAAGGTAGCGTCATACATTGAGGAAAGACGTGTTGGATCTTCCCGGCTACCCGGCGGAACGAATATCACCATGTGGGTGGAGACAGCTACCATGGTCGTTAGCTTCAATAACCATACTCTTTGTTCGCTGCGCCGGGGCGTAGTCGCCCCACCAAACCTTCAAGAAGATCAAGTTCGATGTCCGTATGATTGATCGCGTTGGCGGGCATCATGATTTTGGGCATTTTTGTGTCGTTGTAAATCATCAGCGGTCGTTCATGGTGCGTCGTCTGGTAGCTTTCACGCACATTCGGCGCGGCATTGGGGCTCAGATCAACGCTGCCGTAGCACAGACAAAAATAAGTACGCGCCTGCTCGCCAAGCCCTTCGGCCTCAATGTAACAGCCTGTGCCACGAATGCCAATCGTGGCAGTGGGGGTCTGAATTGTGTACGCCCCTTTGCCGAAAACCGAAAGGATTTTTCCATTCAGCACGCGCATGAGTTTTTTTGCGGCTTCGGCGGCGAAGTGGATGGTCGAGTTTTCGCGTTGCAGGAAGGCATCCTGACCGATAACGTAAATGACTTCGCTTCCTGGGCCGGTGGTGATCGTATCGTCGGGCTCCACTCGCTGGCCTTCTTGTGCGGGTTTAGCATTGATGCGGACATCGCCACGCAAACGACGGATGCCTTGGATGGCCGGTTGATTCCCTCGCGCAAGTACCGTGCGGATCCCACCGGAAATACCTGCTGATCCCAGGAGTCCGGTGACAGCAAGAGCTTTTAGCAAGCGGCGGCGGTGATTCATCGTGAAGTTCTCCAAAAGGGGCACACAAACGACTCTTTTATCTCATCAAGCCCCACGGATCAAGCATCGGATTACAAACCTCAAACCCTGCCCACTGTTAGCCCCAACCTGTAATGTCCGCTTTCTGCCAAGCTGTAATGTCCTCTTT
>CAYTHB010000015.1:0-54006 GCA_964437515.1 uncultured Sterolibacterium sp. | reverse complement strand
CGGAGCACTGCTCCGTGCCGCCGAAGCCGGACGGCTGTGCAAAGCCGTCCGTGGAGGATGGGTGGGGTGGGCGTTTAGGGTAACGATTATTTCATCCTCTGTGGGTGGAGAGGGCTACCATGAAAGTTATCTACAGTCCGTGAAAGACCACGCTCTCTTCCAGTGGAACGCGAGCCGTGCGCAAGCCATTGACCGAATGTGCCGGATCAGCGTAACCCAATGCCATGCCGCAAAAGGGCATGACGTTTTCAGGAAGCGATAGAAATTCAGCGACAGTTTTGTGCCATAGCGTCCAGAATTCCTGAGCACAGGTATCCAGCCCTGCCTCGCGCGCCAGCAGCATCACAGTTTGCAAATAAAGCCCGAGATCGACCCATTGGGTCGCGCCCAGACGGCGGGCGATGCAGACAAACAAGGCGACTGGCGCATTCCAGAAATCAAAATTGCCTCCAATGAATTCGATACGCGCCGCCTTGTTTTCGCGTGCGATGCCCAGCGTGGCGTACATGTCCTCGCCGCACTGGCCGCGTCGCGCACGGTAGGGCTCGACGAGCTGCTCAGGGTAGATCGGATATTCCGCACCTTCGCCCATCGCATTGACGGCGCGTCGTTCCTGCATCATGGTTCTGAAACGTGCCAGTTCGGTGCCGCCCAGCACATGCACAATCCACGGTTGCAGGTTGCCGCCTGAAGGTGCGCGCTGGGCTTTGGCGAGTATCTCGCGAACCTGCGTGGCTGAAACGGGTGTATCGAGAAAGGCACGTTTGGAGCTGCGACTGGCGACGGCTTCGCTGACGGTCAGGGCGGGTGTGTTCATGGCGGTTCTCAGAATGAATCCTGCAAAAATCGAGTATCCATGCGGGTTTTTTGCAGGATGCCTGAAATTATCAGGTCAGCAAGGGTCGGCCGAGGATCAGATCAGCGGCGCGTTCGGCAATCATCACCGTGGGCGCGTTGGTGTTGCCGGAGGTGATTGTCGGCATGACGGAGGCATCGATCACGCGCACGCCTTCGACACCGCGCACACGCAGCTCGGCATCGACGACGGATTGGGCATCATTACCCATGCGGCAGGTGCCCACCGGGTGATGAACCGTTGTGGCTGTGCGCGCTGCAAAATCCAGCAAGGCTTCGTCGCGGATGACGCCATGCCCCGGACTGACTTCATGTTCGACAAGGGTGGTGAGGGGAGACGATCGCGCGATGCGACGCGCCCAACGCATCCCTGCCAGCAAGATGCGCCGATCGTTGTTCTTGGCCAGATAGTTGAAATTGATGAGCGGCGCATCCTCGAAATCATTCGAGATGAGGCTCAATTGTCCGCGCGATTCGGGGCGCAGTACACAGGGTGCCAGTGTGAATCCGGGCAGGGCTTCGGCCTGTTTTTTGGATGCTTCGCCATCGCCACTGACGGGAAGCGCGTGGAACTGGATGTCAGGACGCGTGAGCGTGGGATCGCTCTTGCAGAAAATACCGACATCCGCCGCCGGCATGGTCAAGGGGCCACGCTTCAGGAGCAGATAACGCAGCAGACTGCCCACCATGCCCAGTCCGCGCAAGGCATCGTTATAGCTGGGACTACCCGGCGTGAGCCGCCAGCCCATGGGCACACACAGATGATCCTGGAGATTGCTACCGACTTCGGGGTTATCCACGAGAGGATCGATACCCAGCGATTGCAGGTGCGCGCCATCACCAATACCGGAGAGCATCAGGAGTTGCGGCGAATTGAAAGCCCCCCCACAGACCAGCACTTCGCGACGTGCGCGACATTGTTGAACATGGCCTGCGTGACGATATTCAACACCGATGGCACGCTGTTGCTCAAACAGAATGCGGCGGGCGGGTGCTTCGATCCGTAAAGTCAGATTGGGTCGATTCAATGTCGGATGCAAATAGGCATGAGCCATTGAAACGCGTTTGGCATTTTTGATATGGACTTGAAACAGCCCCGCGCCTTCTTGTGTTGCGCCATTGAAATCGTCGTTGAGCGGAATGCCTGCTGTGGCACAGGCTTCAATCAGGGCGAGGCTCACCGGATTGCGTTCGATCTGGTCGCCGACGTACAGCGGGCCGGCGTTGCCGTGCCGTTTGTCGTGGCGCAGTGCAGGGCGCGCATTGTTTTCGGCACGAATGAAATAGGGCAGCACCTCGTTCCAGCTCCAGCCGGTCGCGAGGGTGTTCCAGTGGTCATAATCTTCCGCTTGTCCGCGGATATAGACCATGCCATTGACCGCCGAACACCCCCCTAAAAGATGGCCGCGTGGCAAGGCGAGGCGACGACGATGCATGTGCGGCTCCGGCTGGCTTTCGTAGAGCCAGCAGTAGCGCGCATCTTCAGTAATCTTGCCCCAACCAGCGGGCATGTCGACGAGGAAATCGCGATCGTTGCGACCGGCTTCCAGGAGCAGCACACGCACATTCGGGTCTTCCGAAAGACGGGCTGCCAAAACACAACCGGCCGAACCGGCACCGACGATGATGTAATCGAATACCTCGTCAGTGCCTGATCCGGCCAGTGTGCTCATGCGGGCGACTGCTTGCTGCTTACTTCTGGTTCAGCTTGATGGCCTTGGAGCCATAGAACGTCTGGTCGTTCTTGGCCATGTCGCGCAGTAGCTGCGGAGCCTTGAACTGCTCGCCGTAAGCGGCTTCCAGACGATCCAGCTCCTTGACCAGAGCGGCGATGCCGAGGGCATCCATCATGCTGAACGGGCCGCCGGTGTAGGGGGGGAAACCCACGCCGAGGATGCCGCCCAGATCGCCGTCGATCGGCGAGGTCAGCACGCCCTCTTCGATACATTTGACGGCATCGACCAGCTGCGGATACAGCATGCGCAGCTGCACTTCGCGGGCAGTCGGCTGCTGGTCGGCGGGCTTTTGCGGCCAGATTTCGTTGAGCCCCGACCACAGCGTCTTGTTGCCTTCGGCATCGTAATCAAAGAAGCCTTTGCCGTTCTTGCGCCCATGGCGACCATGTTTTTCCACCAGCGTATGCACCACTTGCGAAGCGGCGTTGGGCTTGAAGCGGTCGCCCAGATCCTTGGCTTGCTGTTCGGCGGCGTGGTGTGCCACATCCAGACCGATTTCGTCGGACACCGACAAGGGGCCGATCGGCAGACCGACGACCTTGGCGGCGTTTTCCAGCAGCGCGGGGCTGACACCCTGCATCAGCATCGCCATGGTTTCGGTGATGTAAGCACCGATGAAGCGCGTGGTGAAGAAGCCCGGGCCGTCGTTGACCACGATCGGTGTCTTGCCCATCAGCTGGCACAGATCGAGTGCCTTGGCGAGCGCGGTCGGGTTGCCCTTCTTGCCGCAGATGACTTCGATCAGCGGCATGCGCTCGACCGGCGAGAAGAAGTGCATGCCGATGAAGTTTTCCGGACGCTCGCAGTTTTCTGCCAGATCGTTGATTGGCAGTGCCGAGGTATTGGAGGCGATTACCGCATCCTTGGGCAGCACGGCTTCCAGCGACTTGATGACCTTGGCCTTGATGCCGCGATCTTCAAACACCGCTTCGACCACCAGTTGTGCGTCTTTCAATGCGGCGTAGTCGGTGGTGGCGGTGATGCGCGCCAGCACGGCATCGGCTTCCGCCTGCGTGGCACGACCGCGCTCGATCGCCTTCTTGTACTTCTTGGCGGTGTAGTCCTTGCCCTTGTCGGCAGCTTCCTGCTTCAGGTCGATGAGTACGACTTCCACGCCTTCCTTGGCGCAGCAGTAGGCCACGCCCGCGCCCATCAGGCCCGCGCCGATGACGCCGATCTTCTTGAATTCGGTCTTGGCGATGCCTTCCGGACGGTGCATCAACTTGTTGGCCTTGCCCATGTTGATGAACAGGGTGCGGATCATACCGCGCGACACGTCGCCCTTCATCAGGCCGACCATGTACTTGGCTTCGAGGCGCAGCGCGGTGTCGATCGGCAGTTGCGTGCCTTCATACACTGCGGAAGCAATCGCCTGCGGGGCGGGCATGTTGTGGAAAGTACCAGCCTGCAACATGGCGTTGCTGACCACCAGCATTTGCGCGACGTTGGCGGAAGCCGGGCCAGCACCGCCGGGTACTTGGAAGCCCTTCTTGTCCCAGGGTTGCACGGCGTTGGGTGTTTCCAGCAGCCACTTCTTCGACTCGGCCATCAGCTCGGCGGCGGGCACGACCTTGGTGACGAAACCGGCCTTGAGTGCCTTTTCCGGAGTCAGCGATTTACCTTGCAGCAGCAGCGGCAGGGCTTCCTGGATGCCGATCAGACGCGGCAGACGCTGCGTGCCGCCACCGGCGGGGAGCAGGCCGATCTGCACTTCGGGCAGGCCGAGCTTGATGCTGTCATCATTGGCGACGAAGCGTGCATGGCAAGCCAGCGCGATTTCCGTACCGCCACCGACCGCCGTGCCGTTGATCGCGCAGACGATGGGCTTGCCGCAGGTTTCCATGCGACGGAACTGGCTGGAGAGCGACCAGATCTGCTCGAACATGGTCTTGTTCGGCACATTCGGGGCGTTCTCGGAACGCTCCTCGATGCCCTTCAGGTCAGCCCCGGCGAGGAAGGCTTCCTTGCCCGAGGTGAGGATCACCCCTTTGATCTTGTCGTCATTCTTGATGAGATCAATGCTTTCGGTGATTTCGTCGATGAACACCTGATCGATGGTATTCATGGTGCTGTCTTTTTTGTCGATCAGCAGTGTGGCGATGCCATCGGCATCCACAGTGAGTTGGAAAATCTGGTTCATGTTTTCTCGTCCCTAAAATCTCAGATGCGTTCGATGATGGTCGCCGTCGCCATGCCGGCGGCTTCGCACAGTGCCACCATGCCGTAGCGCAGGTTGCGGCGTTCGAGTTCGTCGAGCACCGTACCGACCAGCATGCCGCCGGTCGCGCCCAGCGGGTGACCCATGGCGATCGCGCCGCCATTGACGTTCATCTTGTCGTGCGGCACGTCGAGCTCGTCCATGAAGGCGAGCACCACGGAAGCGAAGGCTTCGTTGAGCTCGAACAGGTCGATGTCGGTGACCTTGAGGTTGGCCTTCTGCAAGCAACGGCGCGCAGCAGCAGCCGGACCGTCGAGCATGATGGTCGGTTCGGAACCGATGGTGGCCGTAGCGACAATGCGTGCGCGTGCCTTGAGACCCGCACGTTCGCCACCGGCCTTGCTGCCGATCAGCACTGCCGATGCGCCATCGACCACGCCCGAGCTGTTGCCGGCGTGATGGATGTGGTTGATCTTCTCGATTTCGGGATACTTCTGCATCGCCACGCCGTCAAAGCCATACGCCTGACCGAGCATGGTGAACGCCGGGGCGAGGTTGCCCAGGGTTTCCATGGTGGTGTTGCCGCGCACGGTTTCGTCGCGGTCGAGCAGCACTTCACCGATGATGTCGCGCACCGGGATCACCGACTTGGCAAAACGCCCTTCTTCCCACGCCTTGGCGGCGCGCTTCTGGCTTTCCACCGCGTAGGCATCAATGCGTTCGCGGGTGTGGCCGCGCTGGGAGGCGAGCAGGTCGGCGGCAATCCCTTGGGTCACGAAGTAGGTCTTGAAGGCCACGGCCGGGTCGAGTGCCCAGGCACCGCCGTCCGAACCCATGGTGATGCGCGACATGGATTCCACACCACCGCCGATGGCCAGGTCGATCTGCCCCGCGCCCACCTTGGCCGCTGCCAGATTTACGGCTTCGAGGCCGGAACCGCAGTAACGGTTGATCTGGATGCCCGGCACGGTTTGCGGATAATCCGCCACCAGTGCGGCAATCCGGCCGACGTTGCCGCCTTGTTCTTGAATCGGCGTGACGCAGCCGAGGATCACGTCTTCCACCAGGCTGGTGTCGAGCTTGTTGCGTTCGCGCAGCGCGATCAGCGTCTGGCTGGCGAGGTTGATCGGGGTGAGCTCGTGCAGCTTGCCGTCGGCTTTGCCCTTGCCGCGCGGCGTGCGTACACAATCGAAAATGTAGGCATCAGTCATCTGAAACTCCCAGTCCTGTCAGGAAAAGAAAAGCGAGGGTCGTGCGTCCTCATGCAAGGTAGCGTGAGGCCGACAACCTTCATTGGAATTGACGCAGGGTGGCGTGGCACAGGTGTCGCAGGCAGACATGAACGCGCTGCGCTGCTCTCTGTGAACGCACAAATTCTCGCCAGAAAAAACCTGTCTATTGTACAGGTAAAGCACGGGTCGCACATGGTCGCCGTCCGCAACAAGGTCGCCACAAGCAAGCCTTGACGCCAAAATTTTTGTGAGTACAATAAATCTGTGAATATCAGCTTTGATTCTGACAAGAGTGAACGCAATGAACGTGAACGCGGCCTGCCGTTCTCGCTGGTTGAGCAGTTTGATTGGTCTGGCGCATTGATCGAAGAAGATGATCGCAAGGACTACGGCGAGCGCCGGTATCGGGCACTTGGATTCATGGGTGACCGACTTCACGCCGTAGTGTTCCGTAGTGTTCACGCCGCGCGCCAGCAAGGTGCATGTCATTAGTCTGCGCAAGGCGAACAAACGAGAGGTGAAACAATATGAGCAAAAAGCCCAATCCTGAACCACTGGAAGACGAAAACCCGGAATGGACGGCAGAGGATTTTGCCAAGGCACGTCCTGCCAGTGAGGTGCTACCGCAGATCTTCGGCGAGAATGTTGCCAAAAAAATGCTCAAACCACGTGGCCGCCCGCGTGTCGAGTTCCCGAAAGAACGTATCAATATTCGGCTGTCGCATGAAGTTGTCGAACATTTCAAGTCGGCTGGAGAAGGCTGGCAAACTCGCATCGATGCTGCCTTACGGCAATTCATCGCAGAGCATCCATCCGCCCGCTAACGATCATGGTAGCCATCTCCACCCACAGAGGGTGAAACAAGCGTTACTCAAGCCCACCTAGCCACCTGTCCCTGCGGACAGCTTTGCACGCTGATTTACAGCACAGCCACCCGGCTTCGGCGGCACGAAGCAGTGCTCTGTAAATTCTGCCTGCTCACCCCAATCCCATCGGTTTGTCCCTCATGCAGCACATGGTGCATGAGGGTTCGCGCATGCTTCAAGAGAGTGCATCCAGCCCCGGCCATACTGCCACAAAATCCCGTTTGCGCACGGCATCTATTTGTTTTAACTGTGCTTTTCAAATATGGCACGAAGTCTGCTTAAGGAGCACCAGGCACTTGCCCAATTTTATCTACCCCCACCCGGAGACATTCCATGAAAAATACCGTCCGCGCCAGCCTATTGATGCTCGCCCTTTCACCCGCAGCCTCCGCAATCGCCGCCGATGCTGCAAGCCCGCATACCTTCACCGGTAATGTCAGCCTGGCTTCGGAATATCTGTATCGCGGCATCGCGCAGACCAACGGCAAGCCGGCCTTGCAAGGCGGGTTTGATTACACGCACAGCAGTGGTGCTTATGTGGGTGCATGGGGTTCGACCATTTCCTGGCTCAGCGATGCGGCCGCCGGGGTGAGTGCCCCGCTGGAACTCGATCTTTACGGTGGCTACAAGAACACCTTCGCAGGCGGTGATTTCAACTACGATGTTGGTGTATTGACCTATAACTACCCTGGCAGCTATCCGACGGGCTTCGTCAAGCCGGATACGACCGAAGTGTATGGTCAGATTGGCTGGAAGTTCGTCAGTCTCAAGTATTCGAGCGTCATTTCCAGCCATATTTTCGGCTTCACGACCCCCACCGGCGGCAAGACGAATGGCAGCGGCTACACCGATCTGTCGGCCAGTTACGATCTGGGCAATGGCTGGGGCGTGAATGCCCACGCCGGGCATCAGACGGTCAAAGGTTTCAGCGCTGCCTCGTATACCGACTACAAACTGGGTATGACCAAGGATGTCGGTGTCGGCACGGTCGGTCTGTACTACTCCGCCACCAATGCCAAAGGCGATGTCGGTCAACCTTACCGCAACCCCTTCAACCGTGATCTGGGCGACAGTCGCCTTGTGATCAGTTTCACCAAAACCCTGTAAGCCCCCTCTGACTTTATCGCTAGGAGCCCTCCATGAAACTGGTTACTGCCATCATCAAACCCTTCAAGCTTGACGAAGTGCGCGAGGCACTTTCAGCCATCGGCGTGCAAGGCATCACGGTCACTGAAGTCAAAGGCTTTGGTCGCCAGAAAGGCCATACCGAGTTGTACCGTGGTGCAGAGTACGTCGTCGACTTCCTGCCCAAGGTACGGATCGATGTGGCCATCCGCGACGATCTGCTCGAACAGGTCATCGAAAGCATCGAATCTTCGGCCAGCACCGGCAAGATCGGTGACGGCAAGATATTCGTCTTCAACCTCGAAGAAGTGGTTCGTATCCGCACCGGCGAAACCGGTGAGGCCGCGCTTTAGGAGATCACCATGAAAAAACTGTTCCTCTTGATGCTCGCCTGCTGGTTCGCCCTGCTGGGTTTTGCCGGTAGCACGTGGGCTGAAGAAGCCGCGCCCGCCAGCACGGCGGTCAGCGCAACCGTCAGCACTCCGGAAGCCCCGCCCGCAGCGGTACCGCTGGCGGCAATAGCGACTACAGTGGCGACCACAGTGGCAACCCCAGCGGCGATCCCGGCTGCACCGGTCGCTCCCGTCGCGACCCCCGCGCCGACACCCAACAAAGGCGACACGGCATGGATGTTCGTATCTACCGCCTTCGTGATCCTGATGTCGATTCCCGGATTGGCATTGTTTTACGGCGGTCTGGTGCGCAGCAAGAACATGCTCTCGGTGTTGATGCAGGTGTTTGTCATCTTCTCGCTGATCAGCGTGTTGTGGTGCGTCTACGGCTACAGCCTGGCCTTCGGCGAGGGTAATGCCTTCTTCGGCAATCTCGACAAACTGCTGCTCAAGGGCGTGACCCCCGAGTCCGTTGCCGCCACCTTCAGCAAGGGCATCGTGATTCCCGAGCTGATCTACGTCGCCTTCCAGGGTGCCTTCGCGGCGATCACCGTCGGCCTGATCGTCGGCTCCTTCGCCGAGCGCATCAAGTTCTCTGCCCTGCTGGTGTTCTCGGTGCTGTGGTTTACCTTCAGCTACCTGCCCATCGCCCACATGGTCTGGTTCTGGACCGGCCCGGATGCGATCAAGGATGCTGCCACACTGGCCGCTGAAACCGCCAAGGCGGGCTGGTTGTTCCAGAAAGGCGCGCTCGACTTCGCTGGCGGCACCGTGGTGCATATTGATGCCGCCGTCGCCGGTCTGGTCGGTGCTTACATGATCGGCAAGCGCGTCGGCTATGGCCGTGACTCCATGGCGCCGCACAGCCTGACCATGACCATGATCGGTGCTTCGCTACTGTGGTTCGGCTGGTTTGGTTTCAATGCGGGCTCCTCGCTCGAAGCCAATGGTACGGCTGCCCTGGCCTTCGTCAACACCTGGTTGGCCACGGCGGGTGCGGCACTCTCCTGGATGCTTGCCGAATGGCTGCACAAGGGCAAGCCCTCGCTGCTCGGTGCGGCTTCCGGTGCGGTTGCTGGTCTGGTCGCTATCACCCCGGCCTGCGGCTTCGTCGGCATCGGCGGCGCACTGGCCATCGGCCTGATCGCGGGTGTGGTCTGCCTGTGGGGTGTCAGTGGCCTGAAGCGGCTACTCGGCGCAGATGATTCGCTCGACGTATTCGGTGTGCATGGCGTCGGCGGCATCCTCGGTGCCTTGCTGACCGGCGTTTTCGCCGCGCCCAGCCTAGGCGGTACGGGCGTGTATGACTACGTCGCCAACAAGGTTGCGGAAAACTACTCGATCGTCGATCAGGTCATCACTCAGGCCACCGCTGTTGGCGTGACCATCGTCTGGTCAGGTGTCGTCGCTTTCATCTGCTACAAGCTGGTCGATCTGCTCATTGGTCTGCGTGTGGCGGAAGATGAAGAACGCGAAGGGCTGGACATCGCCTCGCATGGCGAGCAGGCGTATCGCTTCAACTGAACTCTGTCCTGCTGCAAGTTTCGGGCATCCTGCGGGATGCCCGTTTTTATTGAGCCTATGCTGTTTGAAGCGGGAAGAATCGTGGTCGGTTTCGATGGTCTCACAAGGATGCGTGATGCGATTGGACAAGGTGGCTGCGGGGTCAATACCCTTGGAAAAGAAAGTCGAGAGCTGCGGAGATTTGCACCTGTTCACTGGCGAGCGAAGTCACCGGTGTCTTCAGAACTCGCCGAGGCACTGCACCCATTTTGGGCGTCTCCAGTAGCAATGCTTCGCCCTGGATAGTTAGTACCGGTGTCAGTCGAGTCGACAGTTTTACCTTCGGGAATGCTTTAAGACTGCGCAAGGGAATTACCATCCGAGTGTCGAGACCATCGAGCAGATCGCTCTGCACATCCAGCAAGTAGGGCGTGGTCGTGGCGTGGCTGCCGGAGTTGGTATAGACATCAAAACGCGCCATCAGAAGCTCCTCCATTCGTCCAGTGGCAAGCCCTCGGTCTCGACGGTTGCGTTGTAGGCGGCGATGAAGTCGGCGTGGTCTTCACGCCATTTGAGCTCTTGCTCGCGCCGCACGAGGCTACGCAGGTAGTTGTCGCAGACCTGAGAAATGTTGATTCCAAGATCCTTTGCCGCCTCCAGCACGTCGCTGCTCAGAGTCAGGTTGGTGGCGCGTTTACCGGGCAGACCATTACGTGCGCAGCGTGTGGTTTGTGTGGTTGGCATAGCAATCTCCATACGCATTTATAAGTGCGCATATATTAACCCACATTTTTGACTGAGCCCATGGCCGAAGGCAAGCTCTCCATTTGCTTGTCTGGGGTCGGCGGTAACAACACCAGCAATCATGGTTTTTTTTACAGACTCGCCTCACGCACTCCGCAACTTGAATTGATCGACCATTCCCTGCAACTGCTCGGCCAGCGCGCTCATCTCCTCGGCGGTCGCCGCCAGTTCTTCCGAGCCAGCGGCATTTTGCTGAGTGATCTGGTTGAGCTGATTCATCGCGTTGTTGATTTGTCCGGCACCGCTGGTCTGTTCATTGGAAGCAAAGGTGATTTCGCGCACCAGATCGGCGGTCTTCTGGATCGAGGGCAGCATGGCTTGCAGCAGCGCGCCCGCGTCTTCGGTGATTTTCACGCTGTTGCTGGCCAGCTCACCGATTTCCTGCGCGGCAATCTGACTGCGTTCGGCCAGCTTGCGGACTTCGGCAGCAACCACGGCAAAGCCCATGCCGTGTTCGCCTGCCCGAGCGGCTTCGATGGCGGCATTCAATGCGAGCAGGTCGGTACGGTAGGCAATGTCATCGATGATGCCGATCCGTTCGGCAATCTGGCGCATGGCATCGAGGGCTCCTCGTGCGGCTTCACCGACACGGATGGCATCGTCGGAAGATTGCTTGGCAATGCCATCCGTGACCTTGGCATTTTCGGTATTCTGGTTGATCGAGGCCGACATCTGTTCCATCGAGGCCGTGGTTTGTTCGAGACTGGCCGATTGCTCGGTGGTGGCTTGCGACAAGGCCTGCGCCGTTGCGGCGACCTGCCCGGATGCGCCGGTAATCGAATCGGCGGTGCTGCGTACTTCGCTGATAATGAAGGCAAGCCGCTCCAGGCTGTCGTTGAGTGCCTTGGCCAGCACGCCATATTCACCCTGATAGCGGCTGTGCACCCGACCGCACAGATCGCCTTCCGCCATGCCCGCCAGCACCTCGCGCACCTCGCCCATCACTTCACCGCTGGTTTGTGCCATCTGGTTGATGCCTTGTCCCAGTTCCAGTGCGTAGCCCTGCTTATCTTGGAGTGGCACGCGCTGCCCCAGATCGCCGTGTCCCGCTGCCTGTACCACATGCTGGGTTTCGCTGATCACCTTGCTCAAGGTGGCGACCATGTCGCGGATAGCAGCCATCATGCTGCTGTTGTCGCCGGGGCGGGTCTGCAGCTCCACTTTGAGATCGCCCTGCGCTAGTTTCTGCATCACCTCCTGCACCTGCGCGGGTTCGCCACCTAGCTGCTGCAGCAAGCCGCGTTTGGTGTACAGCAGCAGGCTGGCCACGATCACCAACGAAGCGAGGATCAGCGCCGTTGTCGTTGTATTTCTCAAATGTCGGGCATCGGCAAGGAACTCATCCTCCCAGCTACCCGCCACAACAATCCAGTTGGCATTGCTGATCGGCGCAAAAGCCACGATCTTTGTACC
Source organism: uncultured Sterolibacterium sp. (assembly GCA_964437515.1). Taxonomy (GTDB): domain Bacteria; phylum Pseudomonadota; class Gammaproteobacteria; order Burkholderiales; family Rhodocyclaceae; genus Sterolibacterium. The sequence continues at coordinate 41,922 of CAYTHB010000015.1, read as the reverse complement.
ATTCTGCTGTGACTTGGGATCCGTCCATTCATAACGCAACAAGCCTTTATGCTGCTCGATTTCACGGCGGACGATTTCGTTCAATGCTTCATTACCAATCTCCCGGAGCGTCTTGCCCTGAAACACGGGGTGCACCAGCATGCGTGACTGCAATAGTTCCTTGCCCGGTTCCACCACATAGGCATAACCGTTCTTGCCCACCGTGACCGAGGCGATGCGCTGGTTGAGTCGCTGCATTTCGTGATCGATTGCAATACGGATGGAAATTGCACCAGCAGCTTGACCGTTCTGCATGACCGGTTCGAATACCGACATGTAATACTTTCCATTGCGGACAATCAGGCCGATATAGGTCTTGCCTGCCTTGAGCGCGGCCGTCTCCGGTCCGTCGGCGGGCAAGGGCACGCCGACTTGCGACTTGCCTGCGGCATTTTTCAGAAAAGTAGCGACCCGGATGAACTGATCGTTCTGGCGCACCATGACTGCGGGCTCGCCATCAAGGGTGTCGCGGATTTTCTCCAGCAATGCCATATTGCCATTGAGCACCACCGTTCCTGCTTGGATGACCGGCACCGCGGGCTGCTCACCGGCTGGCAGCGTCTGGCTACCTACCATCAGCGAGCCTGGCAACATGCGTTTGTAGAGTTCAATCCGGGTTTTGGCTGAATCCTGCAAGGTGGTGAAGGTATCGCCCACCGAGCCGGTCAGGATGGCCACCTGCTGTTGTAAGCTATCCTCGGCTTGCCGGGTGGCTGCCCGGCTGGACATCACATTCAAGGTGGCAATCAGCAGCCCGAATACCACCAAACAGACCGAGAAGATCACTACAGCCTGCTGGCGCAGTATTGGCATATGACGTAGCTTCATGGAAACTCCCTCCGTTCAGTGTGTTAGCGTGAAATACAAAAATCAGGGTCGGGTTGAAGTTACGAGCGTAGCGAGCCAATCAGTAGCCGCCCCTTGAGGGGCGGATGGGTGGGGTGGGCGTATCGGGTAACGATTATTTCATCCTCTGTGGGTGGAGATGGCGGCCATGATCGTTAGTGTGATCCGTCTTCCAGCTTTTCCCACAGCTCCTTGTAGCGGAAACGATCCGCCATTTCTCCTATCGCGCGCGCCAGTGCCGGTTGTGTGGTCTCTACGTCGGCCAGTGCGAGATTCAGCTTGGTACGATTGAGTTCTTCGACGGCTTCACGCAATGCCTGCCGCTGTTTAGCCGTCAAAGTGAACCATGACACGGCATCCTCCGTGATTACAGTGTCATCTCGTGGCGACCGGATTGCGGCAGCGATGCTTACACCCTGCGTTTCGCGCGGTAAACGGATATGCAATAGCTGCTCGATTGCGGCAAACAGTACCGTATCTTCCAGCGGCTTGCGCAAATATTCATCTACGCCGGCCTCTGCTGCGGTGCGCCGGTCATCCTCAAAGGCGCTGGCTGTCAGCATCAGGATTTTGGGCTGGGTGGCTAGAGGACGCTGGCGTATTTGGCGCGTTGCCTCCAGCCCATCCATGACCGGCATACGCCAGTCCATGATAATCAGATCAGGCAGGCTGCGTTCGACTTGTGCTACAGCCGCCGCGCCATCAACCACCGTAACAACCCGACAACCCAGTGGTTCCAGTAGTTGCCGTAACAACTCGCGCGCATCGGCATTATCTTCAGCCACCAGAATGTGGGGCGCTGGTGTGTTTGAAAACGAAGTGGCAACCGGTTCAGATTCCGTTCCTTTTAAGGATGCGCTAAAAGCTGAAAATGTCGGCAAGCGCAAGAGGAAAGAAAAACAGGCTCCTTCACCGGGGGCGGAAACCAGCGACAACTCGCCTCCCAGCATATTCAGATACTGTCGGGTAATCGATAGTCCCAGCCCGGTTCCCGCTGAAGTAGCATGGGTCACCAGTTGTTCGAAGGGTTCGAATATCCGCTGCTGATCAGCTACAGCAATACCGATACCCGTATCGCATACTTCGAATTTCACCAGAGCATCGTTGCCCTCCTGTCCGTGTCCACGCACGGACAGGCTGACGTACCCTTGCTGGGTAAACTTGATTGCATTGCCCAGCAGATTGATCAGCACCTGACGCAACTTGAGCGGATCGGTATTGACGCTGGCCGGCAAGGCTGACAACTCCAGATGCAACTGCAAACCATTCTGCTCAGCACGCGGGCGCAGCATGTCCGCCACCTCCTGCGCCAGTTTGCCAATGTCGGTGGCGGACTCCATCAGCACCACATGTCCTGCCTCAATCTTGGAGAGTTCCAGCACATCGTTGATGAGCGTGAGCAGATGATTTCCGGAACGATTGATGATTTCCAGATTCTTGCGTTCCTTCTCGTCCAGATGCGGCGACTTTACCAGCAAACGTGAAAAGCCGATGACTGCATTAAGGGGGGTACGCAGCTCATGGCTCATGTTGGAAAGGAATATGCTTTTGGCCTGATTGGCGGTCTCCGCTGCTCGCATGGCGGCATTCAATGCCTGGGTGCGTTCCTCGACCAGTGATTCCAGATGGTTGCGGTAATGCGCCAGCTCATGCTCAGTCGCCCGGATTTCAGTGATGTCGTGTGCCGTACCCAAAACACCGATCAATGTGCCATCGGGCAAGGACATCCGAACCCTGATCGAAATATATGTCCGCGTTCCTTTTGCGGCAATGACGCTTTCTTCCATTATTTTGGGTTGGCCGGAATCAATGACCTCACGATCCAGTTGCTGTAATGATGCGGCATCTTCTTTCGCATGAAATTCCGCAATACGCTTGCCGAGCACCTCCTCGCGACGCTTGTCAAATGTCACGCAAAACGCCTGGTTGCACTCCAGATAAACCCCTTCATCACTACGCAGCCAGACCGGGTTGGGTATGGTATCCAGCAGCATTTTCAGCCAGGTACGTTCAAATTCCAGTTCCTGGGTTTTGATTTGCAGATCATGTTCCATCTGCTTGCGTCGGGTGATGTCGATATGACTGACTCTCACCAGTTGTCGCCGGGGATCTGGAACTGCGGTAATGCGCACTTCGCAAATGACCGTTCGCCCATCACGATGCCGCAGGGCGCGTTCGACGATGACTTCCTCACCCGCCAGAGCACGTCGTCCATTTGCGCGAGCATGCTCCGGATCCCAGGGGTGTCCGTCTGGCTGCTCGCAATCAAACAAGGTTTTATAGGGCAGAACAGCAAGCTCTTCGAGGGTGTACCCTGTAAGCTCTGCCATGCGCGGGTTGATCGATACCCAGCTGAACTTGTCGAGATCACTGATGATGATGGCTTCCGGGGCGCGGTCAAATAATGTCCGGTAATGCGTCTCGGCCTGCTGACGCCGTCGATTCATCACGATCAGCATAAGGATCAGCCCCAGCAGCAGCAATACAACAGCGGCCGTGACCAGAACCGTGTCACGGTATTGCCCCCAGAGCGTGGGGGGGCGATTGATGAACTGGGCATCATCAGGCAAGGCGGAGGCATCCCCTTGCCAATACTGAATCGCCTTCCAGTCGAAACGGGGCATGACCGGCCAGGCGAGCTCATGCTTCATTTGTTCCAGAGTTTTTCTGCCGGAAAAATAGTCTGCGACGAGCCGTGCCGCTTGCCCGCCCATGCCTTTGAGATCGATCATCGCTCCCCCCAGGATGCCTTGTCCCAGATTTCCGTCCCATTGTCCTAGGCTGGGTGCATTGGCTCGCCGGGCAATATCACGGATTACCGCAGCGGATGGCAGCGAGTTCCCTTTATCGTCGCGATAAAAGCTGCCAATCATGAGGATGCTGTGCGGCGGTAGCTGCTGCACACGATCCATCACTTGGGACAGGTTGCCATTAACCAGATATTCAAATTCCAGCTTGCCCTGCCAGGGCAAAAAATCCTTGCGGGCTTTGACCAGTAGTTGCTGATCCAGCGAGCCATTACCTGTAATCATCACTACATGACGGGTCTTCGGGAATAGACGCAAGGCATAAGACAGCGTCAGATCGAATCGTTCACCAAAGGGAATCAGTGCGACATTTTCTGGCAAGGTATATGACAGCTCTTCCGCATTCACATAAATCGCCAATATCGGCAAGCGACGCCATGAGGTATCACTTTCCGACAAGACAAAATCCAATGCAGATTTCTGGATGGCGATGACCATGTCGATGCGTTTGTCCGCATATTTTTGTTGAAAAAATTGCGTCAGTTGCTGCCGGTAGCCTGTGCTCTGAAAGCGCATCAGATCCAGCTTTTCAAAATACAGGTCTGCGCTGCTTGCGCCTGCAGCCAGCAGGCCTTCTTGCAGGCCGCCAACGATTTTTTCATAACCGCTGAAACCCTCCATCCCCGAGTGGAGTACCAGAATATTTTTTTGTGCCACTGGGCTGCGGATGTCCATTGCCGTCTGCTGCACCACTCTTTGGGGCTGTTCGATGGCTGCCTGTGCGCCCTGTGGCGTAACGAGACACACCAGTCCACCGAGCATCATCCAGCCGATAAGCCACCGGCTTGCCCTATGCAGAGTCATCCACATGTATCCGCTGGCTGAGCCGAAAACGGAAATGTTTCGCACGTGACAAGCCCAAGGCAAGGTAAATAATAAGCGCACGACATTTACCTGCTCAGGGTCGGCTCAAACCGCGTCGGCAGGTGTTGGCATAAATGCTGGCCGCTGGCCGGATGGAACATCAGTTTGCGCGTGTAACAGCCATGAAAATCACACAGGTCGAGTGGAATCCGCTGGCTTTCCAGCCAATCGCGGGCATAGCTGGTATTGCGTTTGCCCACGGCCAGGACATCATTCATTTCAAACATTTGTCCGCCACCAAAGGCCTTGGCACGCAGCCGTTCGTGACGCGCACCCGCGCGCAACATGGCTTCGAGCAGACCCTCCAAACACAAGTCCGCACTGAAAGGCGTATGGCCAAAACGGCCGATCATGCTTTCGCCGCGTGGCGGGTAAACATAGTGATTCATGCCACCGATGCCGGCAACGGCATCATGCAGACAGACCGAGACACACGAGCCCAGAATGGTGTGCAGCACCCGATTGCGTTCGACCACCCACACACCCTGAGTGACATTGATGGCATCCATCAGGGCTTCGCGGCTGAAAATGTTTTTGACAGGCTCAGCCATGGCCGTCTGCCACGAAATGCGCTTGTGCCGGAGCCGGAGCAGGTCTGCCCAGCAGATAGCCTTGTCCCATGTCGCAATGGCACAAGCTCAGCAAGCTGAGCTGTGTTGGATGTTCGATGCCGTTGACCGCCACTCGCCGGTTCATGGCGTGCGACAGATCCACCCAGTCACGCATGATATTGGCGGATTGTCCAAGCGGATCCAATGTCTGCCACAGGGTGGGGTCGAGTTTGATGATATCGACCGGTAGTCGTGCCAGCCCCTCGGTCAGCCAGGATTCATGATGACAACGATCCAGGGTCAGGGTGACACCCAGTGCCTTCAGTCGGTGCAGGATGGCTATGCCTTGTGAAGGGTCTTCATGCAGGCTGCTGGCCGCCACCTCGATCATCAGGTCGGATGGGGTCAGGGCATGGCGCCGGAGAGTGTCGGCCACATCCTGCACCAGGCTGTCCTGCCAGAACTGCATCGAACTGATGTTGATGGCCATTCCCAGCCTCTGTGTCCCTTGCCAACGCAGTTGTTGCAGCACGGCCTGATCCAGCACCCAGCGGCCAATTTCCAGTATCGCACCGGTTTCCTCGGTGAGTGCGAGGAAGGATTCCGGTGCCAGCAGACCATGCTGCGGGTGCTGCCAGCGCAACAGTGCCTCCGTCGCCAGCGGACGCATGGTAATCAGGTCGTAGATGGGTTGATACAGCAAGCGCAGCTCGTGCCGCCCCAATGCCTCCCGGATCGTTTCCTCCAGTCCCGGATAAGGTGTATTCATCGGCTGCGTGGTAAAAGTGGCGAGTTCCCGGAAAAGCGCGGATGCAGCGTCTGGCACTCTTTGTGACAGAGTCGATGACATTTCCATTGATAACACGATGATGCGCGCCAGCCGTGAATCCGTCGATGGATCGATTGGCAAACGGGCAATGTAGGCGGTGCAGCTCACGGGTAGCCCGGGCAACATGCAGCGCAACTCGGGGGTTTGCACGGTATAGAGATGTTGCAGCCGCTGCAGGAAAACGGCGTCCAGCGTGTGTAGCTCCTGTCCGGTCAGTTGCACGAAAGCCGGATTGACATAACAAACCTGTCCTTGCATATCCAGCAGCAGCGCGGCTTGCGGACTGGAAGACAGCAGCTCTTCCAAAAGCCGGTCGGCCGCCGCCCATGTTGCTGCAAAGGCCGTTGCAGCGGGACGGCAGGTGAGTGGATCATGCAAGGGCTCGTGTCCCTGATGGGGCAGATGGGTCTGGCATTGAACCGGCAGGTGCATACGGATGCGTGCCAGCAAATCATGTTCATCGAACGGTTTTGCAATGAAATCCACGGCTCCGGCTGCCTGGCTTTCGCTGCGTGTGGCTGCATCATCCTCGGCGGACAGCATGATGACAGGTACATGATGGGTTTGTCCGTCATTCTTCAATGCAAAGCATGCCTCGGCACCATTCATGCCCGGCATCCGCATATCCATAAGAATCAGATCGGGAGGGTGACGGATGGCACTCCACAGTGCAAGTTCGCCACCCGGTGCTTCGCGCACGGAAAAACCTGCATCTTGCAGAATATTTGCCAATAACCGCAGGGATTCCGGCGTGTCTTCCACAATCAGGATATTCACCGGCCTGTCCGCCATCGTGGTGGAGGATGAAATCGACGTTGCAGTTTCAGTTGTCGTCGCCGCATCGTCCTCCATCATGTCCCGATGATGATGATGGCGACGCAGCACTTCCGTGCGCACCAGCGACATCTGCATGTGGGTGTCGATGCGTGCCAGCACTTCATGGTCAATAAACGGTTTGGCGATGAAATCCACCGCCCCGGCCTCGAACCCGGCAATGCGATCCTCCGGGCTGTCTGCCGCAGAAACGATGATGATGGGAATGCTGTCTGTCGCCGCATGACGTTTCAGTGCGCGCGCCACTTCCAGCCCGTTCATGCCCGGCATACGGATATCCAGCAGGATCAGATCAGGTGGCTGATGTGCGGCACGCCACAGGGCTTCCATGCCATTGCCGGCCAGACAGGCTTGATAGCCCTCACCGGTCACGATCTGTGCCAGTAAATGCAGCATGTCCTGATGGTCATCCACGACCAGAATGCGTCCTCTGGATGCGGAGGTGGATGCGGAGGCAGAACCGGTCAGCGTTTCCATGATGTAACCCTTTATTCCCTGCGTTGTGCCTCGATCCGCTCGCTGAATTGCTCGACCGGCATGGGGCGACCCAGATAATAACCTTGTAGCAGGTCGCATTTCTGGCCGATCAGGAATGCCATCTGTTCGCCGGTTTCAACGCCTTCAGCAATGACCTTCATCCGCATATTGTGCGCCAGACTGATGATCGACAGCACGATGGCATTGGCATCGTCATCCAGCGTCAGATCGCGCACAAAAGACTGATCCACCTTGAGATAGTCGATCGGGAATTTTTTCAAATAAGACAGGCTGGAATAGCCGGTACCAAAGTCATCCAGCGCAAGGGAAACACCCAGTTGCTTGAATTTCTGCAAAGTGATGATGGCAGCCTGTACATCATCGATGAGTGCGCTTTCGGTGATTTCCAGTTCCAGACAATGGGGTGGAATGGCGTGATGCGCCAAGGCATGAGCGACTGTCTCGCCAATATCATGATGCATGAACTGGCGCGCCGACAGATTGACGGCCACCCGGATGTCGCCCAATCCCTCTTTGCGCCAGCGTGCAATCTGTGCGCACACCGTGTGCAGCACCCAGTTTCCGAGTGCGACGATGTCGCCGGTTTCCTCCGCGACCGGAATGAAGTTCCCCGGCGACACTTGTCCCAGCTTTGGCGATTTCCAGCGCAGCAAGGCTTCGGCGGCCACGATGCGTTGTCCGTGAGTTTCGGTTTGGGGCTGAAAATAAACCTCGAATTCATCCTGTGTCAGTGCTTTGGGCAGATGCTGGGCGATGTCAAACCATGTCCGCGTTCCTTGATCGAGGGCTTCCGTAAAGCAGGCACAGGCTCCACCGCCCTTTTCCTTGACACGACGCAAGGCCAAGGAAGCATTGGCGATCAGCGTATCAAAATCCTGACCATCACCGGGATAGCTGGCAATGCCGATACTGTAGGACAGCGCGATACTGGACAACGTATCCGGCAGTTCGACTCCCGGCTGGCTAGACAGGTTTTCTGCCAGCAGGCGAGCAGTGATCGAGCCATGGCTTTCATCATTGCGAGTCTCGTTGTATTCATGATGAATCAGAATGAATTCATCCGCCCCCTCACGAAACAGCGTATCGCCCACGGGCATCCGTGCTGCCAGACTGCGTGCAACCCACTGGAGGAGGGCATTGCCCTGCTCATGACCATGGCGATCATTGATTAGGCGGAAACGATCCAGATTGATGCAGATGACCGACAAAGACTCATTGCTCTGCAACGTGGTTGCCCGCTGTTTGAAGCGATCCTGGGCAATCAGGCGATTAGGCAGACCGGTCAGGGCATCGTGATGTACCAGATGTTCGATGACATCCTGTGCTTCGCGAATTTCAGACAGGTCACTGAATGCGCCGACATAATGATCCGAACTCACGGAAATACCAGGAACCCCCGCGACAGTAGAAACACTCAGCAACTGGGGTACCCGGGTTCCGTCCTTGCGCCGACTCCAGATTTCACCCGCCCAATGTTTCTGCGTAGCCAAGGTCTGCCACATTTTTTCAAAGCAGGTGGCGTCATCATTGTCGGCACACAACAGACGAATACTTTGGCCGATACAGTCTTCATGTGCATAGCCACTGATACGACTGAAGGCCGGATTGACGGCCTCCAGTATCCCCTGCGCATCAGTGATGAACATGCCGCTGTAACTCGCCTCGAAGGCACTGGCCACCAGCCGCAAACGCTGGTTGGCGGCTTCCAGCTCCGTCGTGCGTTCAAGAACCCTTTGCGCCAGCGACATCCGCTCCGCTTCCAGCGCCTGTGTGAGCTGTGTCAAGCGAACATGGGTGCGCACACGTTGCAACACCTCGGCCGGTTCAAAGGGCTTGGCAATGTAATCCACCCCCCCTGCGCGAAAGCCTTGCAGCTTGTCATCGATATCGGTCAGGGCAGACAGAAAAATCACCGGGACATGCGCCGTACGTTCATCGGCCTTGAGACGGCGACACACTTCAAAGCCATCGATGCCCGGCATACGCACATCGAGCAGAATCAGGTCGGGTGGCTTGCTGCAGGCCGACCACAAGGCCAGGTCGCCGCCCGGTGCCGCACGCACGACATGGCCGTGATGACGCAGGATTTCGCACAGATAGGTGAGCGACTCGACCGTATCATCCACCGCCAGGATTTCGCCACGCCCGAACGATCCGTCAGCCATGATTTCATCATGAGATGTCGTTACGCTGGATATTTGATCCATACACACTCCCCGCACAGATGAATACATGGCTACATGAAGTTTGCATCAGGCAAATTGCTCATAGCCATCGGGTATGCTGGCCGGTGTGACGGATCGGACAGGCCGGGATGGCCGGGTGTCGCCCTTGTTTTTGCCACCTGTACGTACACTACTGCCCGAGACCCTCTTGTGTGGCTCATCGGTGACGCGGAACTGCCCGACCAGCGACTGCAACTGTTCGGCCTGCGCGTTCATTTCCTCAGCGGTCGCGGCCAGCTCTTCCGAACCGGCGGCATTTTGCTGGGTGATCTGGTTGAGTTGAATCATCGCGGCATTGATCTGCCCCGCACCGCTGGCCTGCTCGTTGGAAGCAAAGGTGATTTCACGCACCAGATCAGCCGTCTTCTGGATCGAAGGCAGCATGGCACCGAGCAGCTCGCCGGCATCTTCCGCCGTCTTAACGCTGTTGCTGGCCAGCTCGCCAATTTCCTGCGCCGCCACCTGACTGCGCTCGGCGAGCTTCCTCACTTCGGCAGCGACCACGGCAAAGCCCATGCCATGCTCACCGGCGCGGGCGGCTTCAATCGCCGCGTTCAGGGCGAGCAGGTCGGTGCGGTAGGCGATGTCGTCGATGATGCCGATTTTGTCGGCGATGGATTTCATCGCTGCCACCGTGGCGCGCACGGATTCACCGCCCTTGACGGCATCGTCCGAGGATTTCTTGGCAATGCCGTCCGTGACCTTGGCATTTTCGGTGTTCTGGTTGATCGAGGCGGACATCTGTTCCATCGAGGCTGTCGTCTGTTCGAGGCTGGCCGACTGCTCGGTGGTGGCTTGTGACAGGGACTGTGAAGTCGAGGCGACCTGCCCCGAGGCACTGCTGATGGCTTCGGCGGTGGTGCGCACTTCGATCATTGTGTTTGCCAGCTTGTCCAGCGAATCATTCAGTGCACTGGACAGATTTTCAAAATCACCTTCGTAGCTATTTTCAATACGCTGGGTCAGATCGCCCTCGGCCAGCACACCCATCACCCGGCCGACATCGCCCATCACCGCCGCGCTAGTCTCGGCCAGTTGATTCACACTGCTGCCCAGCTCCTTGGCAAAGCCCTGCTTGTCCGCCAGATTGATGCGCTGCGCCAGATCGCCATGCGCTGCCGCGCCCACCACGGTCTGGGTTTCGCTGATGACCTGTGCCAGCCGGGCGATCATCAACTTGATCGAGGCCAGCATGCTGGTGTTGTCGCCGGCTTGCGTCGCCACTTGCATCGACAGATCGCCCGCTGCCACCTGACCAACGATTTCAGCCACATAGGCCGGGTCGCCGCCCAATTGGCGCAGGATGCCGCGCACGATCACGGTGCTCAGTGCGATCAGCAGCACGATGGCGGTGATACCTGCACCCAGCATCAGGTTGTTGGCTTGTGTGGCTTGCGTCATGGCCTCATTGACGGCCTGGTCACTGCCTTTCAGATTGAGTTCCAGTATCTGATCGAAGGTGCTCTTGGTCGCATGGAATGCCGTGGTCACAATGGCATTTTGTTTATAGAAATCAGCAAACAGCCCTTTTTGCTGGGCCTCCGACTGGCTCTTGCTCAAACTGTCGATGATCTCGGCCAGCTTTTGTTCCTCGCTACGCCAGATGCCCCAGGCTTGCAAAAACTGTTGCCAAAGCTCTTTCTCGCGTGCGGTTTGCGGCAAGGCTTCGTAAATCTTTCGGCCTTGTTCGATCTGCTGATAGATCTCCTTGCGCTTCACCAGAATCTCAGCAAATTTGCCCTGTGAGGTGTAATTGTTTTCCCAGATGGCAGAGGTGAGATTGTTGAAACGGATCATGGTCTGGCCTTGATTCATCATTCCCAGCCCCTCCACCGAGGGCAGCAGATCCTTGCCGACATGGCGCACCGATTCACGGGTACTGGCGATGCCCAGAGCACCGACTGCACCCACGATGATCAGAGTCACGATCGCCAGCAGCATCAACAGCAGCAGTTTTGTTTTCATGGTGAGTTTTGCAAACATGATGTTCTCCTGGAAAAATCCTGTACCAAGAAGTTAACGTGAAATAACAAAAACGAAGTCCGGTTGAAGCTACGAGCGTAGCGAGCAAATCAGTAGCCGCCCCTTGAGGGGGCGTAGGCGGGGTTTCACGGAGCACTGCTCCGTGCCGCCGAAGCCGGACGGCTATGCAAAGCCGTCCGTGGGGGATGGGTGGGGTGGGCGTATTTGGTATCGGGTAACGTTTATTTCATCCTCTGCGTGTGGAGATGGCTACCATGTACGTTAGCTTCATCCATGTTACTTTGCTGCTATTTTTACTGGACCGCCGGGACAGTACTGGCACGCTGCACCGCCGCCATTTCCTCGATGGTCAGCGTGCGCTCGATATTGAGAACGATGACGAATTGATTATTGATGCGTGCCATACCGGTGATGAAATCGGTATTGATGCGCGCACCAAAGGCCGGGGGCAGCTCGATATCTTCACTTTTGATGTCGGTGACCATATTCACCTTGTCGACGACCAGCCCGAGGACATGGCGTGCCTGGTTATGTTCGATCTCAACGATGACGATGCAAGTGCGTCGCCCCACGCCCGTGGCTGGCCAGCCAAAGCGCACCGCCAGATCGACCACGGGCACCACCGAGCCACGCACATTGATGACTCCGCGCAGCGAGGGCGGCATCATCGGTACGGCGGTGGGCGGCAGGTATTCGATGATCTCGCGGATACGCAGGATGTCGATGGCAAACACCTCACCGCCCAGCATGAAGGCCAGGTAGAGCTGGCCGCGTGCCGTTGCCCCTGCTTGTATCACCGTACTACCATGGGTGGGCTCGTGTGGGGTCACTGCCGTGGCTGCTTGAGTGACTGTGTTCATGGTGGGTCTCCCGGTCTGTTGATGGATTGAAGGGTTGGCAGATTCATTCAAAATTCACAAAATCGGCTGCACTTTCCGGGATGGCCTTGCCTGCTTGCGGATTCGCACGCTTCACTGCGGGAGAAGCTCTCCGGGATGCCGATCGCCCCCGATTTTCCGACGTTTCTGTAAGACGGAACTGTGCGACCAGCGATTGCAACTGTTCGGCCTGCCCGCTCATTTCCTCAGCAGTGGCGGCCAGCTCTTCCGAACCGGCGGCATTTTGCTGGGTGATCTGGTTGAGTTGAATCATCGCGGCATTGATCTGCCCCGCACCGCTGGCCTGCTCGTTGGAAGCAAAGGTGATTTCACGCACCAGATCAGCCGTCTTCTGGATCGAAGGCAGCATGGCACCGAGCAGCTCGCCGGCATCTTCCGCCGTCTTAACGCTGTTGCTGGCCAGCTCGCCAATTTCCTGCGCCGCCACCTGACTGCGCTCGGCGAGCTTCCTCACTTCGGCAGCGACCACGGCAAAGCCCATGCCATGCTCACCGGCGCGGGCGGCTTCAATCGCCGCGTTCAGGGCGAGCAGGTCGGTGCGGTAGGCGATGTCGTCGATGATGCCGATTTTGTCGGCGATGGATTTCATCGCTGCCACCGTGGCGCGCACGGATTCACCGCCCTTGACGGCATCGTCCGAGGATTTCTTGGCAATGCCGTCCGTGACCTTGGCGTTTTCGGTGTTCTGGTTGATCGAGGCGGACATCTGTTCCATCGAGGCCGTCGTCTGTTCGAGGCTGGCCGATTGTTCGGTGGTGGCTTGTGACAAAGCCTGGGCGGTCGAAGCGACCTGCCCGGAGGCTCCGGTGATCGAATCAGCCGTGGTGCGAACTTCTCGCAAGGTGTCAGAAAGTGTCTCCAACGAAGTATTCAGTGCATTGGCGAGGTGGGCAAAATCGCCTTCGTAGGCATGGGTAACCCGCTGCGTCAGATCGCCTTGTGCTACGACCCCCAGCACGCGTCCGATATCGGCAATGATGGTCGCACTGGTGTTGGTCAGCTGGTTGATGCTGCGCCCCAGGTCTTGCGCGAATCCCTGCTTGTCGGAAAGATCGATGACCTGGCCGAGATTGCCATGCGCAGCGGCATCCACCACCGTCTGGGTTTCGTTGATGACACGGGACAAGCGTGTAACCATCGCTTTCATTTCGGCCAGAATGCTGTTCTGATCGCCTGCCTTGAGAGTGATATCCAGATTCAGCTCACCCGCAGAAACCTGACTGACAATGCCACTGACATAGGCTGGCTCACCGCCCAGACGCTGGAACAGAACGCGCACACACCAGCCGGCCACGATTAGCAATCCTAGCATCAGTGCAATCATTACCATGACCACGCTATGCCAAAAATTCTGTGCAGAGATTGCCGTGTCGACCGCCCCCTGGGTGCGGTGATCCAGCATCACGTAGAACTCGGCGATGGGCTTCAGGATCTTGGCCTTATTGATGTGGTAGGTGTCGTCATGCAGCAGTTCGCGTGCCTTTTCAAAATCGGGTGCAGCATGGACGCTGTATTCCCCCTTGCTGTCGGGATAAAGCCCTTTGACCATGTTCATGGCCTGTGTTTCGGTCTTGACCAGTGCATCCGAAAGCCGCTGGGCTTCATCGAGCTTGCGGAATTCGTCCTCGGTAAATCCGGCTTCTTTCATCAGGCTGAGCAAGGAGACTGCTTTTTCATCGGGTACGGTACGCGGTACTTCACCGGCGGCAACGAAATCCCAGTAGATGTTTTCATAGTGATTGGGGCGGGGTTTGTTGCCATTGCGGATGGCAATCACCTCCTCGTACTGCTTCTCCCATTTCGGCTTACCGCCCGAAACCACGAAGGTGCGTGCCAGCCGGGTCAGGTCATCCGAACTGTGGCGCATTTCATCGGCCAGCAGATAGGACTGGAAACGGTTGAGTGTGGCGGAAGCCACTTCGTCTGAGGCTTGGCGCAGCTTGAGGGTTGCACCGATCAAGGCCAGCATGGCCAGTGCAATCACCACAAAAATGATGACAAACGTACGTCGCATATTGTTTCTCATGATTCTCTCCGTTTCGTTTAAATATCTGCGTTAAACACTGATCCTATTTACCGATGCACACACAGACTTCGTTCATGAGCTGTCTCGCCGTCCGACTGGCACACCTTGCATCAAGGCGGCAGCAATCGCAGGTAATGGCAGGCTGCGATCGACCGCACCGAGCTTGACGGCTTCGGCAGGCATTCCGTAGACCACCGAGGTGGCTTCGTCCTGTGCCAGGGTATAAGCCCCGGCATCGCGCATTTCCTTCAGCCCGCGCGCACCATCGTCACCCATGCCGGTCATGATGATGCCCAGCGCATTGCGTCCGGCATGACGCGCTACCGAGCGAAACAGCACATCAACCGAGGGTTTGTGGCGATTGACCGGCGGGCCATCCTTGATTTCTACATGGTAATAAGCACCGCTGCGGATCAGCGACATGTGCAAGCCGCCCGGTGCGATCAGTGCCAGCCCCGGTAACACGCGCTGGCCGTCACGCGCTTCGGCGACGTCGATTTCGCAAATGCCATCGAGGCGTGCGGCAAACTGGGCGGTGAATTGCGCGGGCATGTGCTGGACGATGACGATGCCCGGACAGACGCGTGGCAGCGCGGTGAGCACCTGTTCCAGCGCGATGGTGCCGCCGGTTGATGTGCCGATTGCCACCAAGCGTTCGGTGGTTTGCGCCATTGCACTGAGCACCGGAGCAACAGGCGGAGGCGTGCGGGCAGGGCTGCTGTGGCGAGGCGGTGGAGCGGGCACAAGGTTACGCAGATTGGCCATTGCCGCTCCGCGCACGGCGAAGACGATATCGTTGGCAGCGTTGTGCAGAAAATCATGCACGTTCAGCTCCGGCTTGGTGATGATGGAAACTGCACCGGCTTCCAGTGCCTGCAGTGTGGTTTCGGCACCTGTCACCGCCAGCGAGGAGCACACGACCACCGGGGTCGGTCGTTCGGCCATCAGCTGACGCAGGAAGGTGACGCCATCCATACGCGGCATTTCGATATCCAGGGTGATGACATCCGGCCATTCCTGTGCCATTTTTTGTCGCGCATAGATCGGATCGGCCGCCATGCCGATGACCTCGATATCCGGCGCGGTGGCGAGTATTTTTGCCATCACCTGACGCACGACGGCTGAGTCATCCACGACCAGAACCTTGATTCGACGCATGTTGTTCTCCTGTACGCTCGCTCAGCCGGCCATCAGTGCGGGCTGACGTGAGGGTGTGGCGTTGTGGGTGACACGCCATTCACGTCCCACCACATCATGGATGAGCTGCGCCACATCGATAATCAGTGCCACTTCGCCATCACCCAGGATGGTTGAACCGGAGACGCAGGGCACCTGCTCGAACAGCGGCCCGAGCGGCTTGATGACGGTCTGGCACTTGCCATAGATGCGATCGACCACCAAGCCCACTGTCTTGCCCGCAAAACGCACCACGACCACGCGGGGTCGTGCATGGGCCGGACCGCTTTCGCCAAAAAGACGGCGCAGGCGCACGAAGGGCAAGGCCTCATCACGCAGTTCCATGTAATCAACCTGATCGTTGGCGACCTGCAACTCGATACATTCGACCACCATATCCAGCGGCACGATGAACTGCGCGCCACCCACGCCGACATGAAAGCCGTCGATGATCGCCAGAGTCAGCGGTAGACATAGGCGCATGGTCGTGCCCTGTCCCGGCGTCGAGTGGATGTCCAGCGTGCCGCGTAACGCTTCGACATTGCTTTTCACCACATCCATGCCAACCCCGCGCCCCGACAGGTTGCTGACCTGATCCGCCGTGGAAAAGCCGGGCTCCAGGATCAGGCGAAAGATTTCCTGTTCAGTCAGTGCGGCACCTTCAGCCACCAGTCCCTTTTCGATGGCCTTGGCGAGGATACGCGTCGTATCCAGGCCGCGACCATCGTCCTTGACCTGGATGACGATCAGACCGGATTCATGGTACGCATCCAGCGAGAGCGTGCCGCGTGCCAGTTTTCCGGCGGCCACACGTTGCTCCACCGGCTCGATGCCGTGATCCATGGCGTTACGCACCAGATGCATCAGCGGGTCGGCAATCTTTTCTATCATCGACTTGTCGAGTTCGGCTTCGGCACCCGTGATCTTCAGTTCGATGTCCTTGTTCAGTTCCCGTGAAACATCGCGCACCACACGAGGGAAGCGGGAAAACACCTCGCCGATCGCCACCATGCGCAGGCTGAGCACCTTGTCGCGAATATCCTCGACCAGTGCCAACAGTTGAGAAGCCGATTCCTGCATGGCGGGCTGGCGGGTTTTCATGGCCTGGGCATAGCTGCCTGCCCCGGCGATGACCAGTTCACCAATGCGGTCGATCAGGGCATCGAGACGTTCGGCAGGCACACGGACATTCTTGCCTTCCGTTGCTCGCTTCTCCTCGATGGTGCGCTGTTTTTTGATTGCCGCATCGACCAACACGGGTGCAACCCGGATTTGATCTTCCAATATCTGGCCCAGCAATGGTGCGGCTTCTGACGATTTCTGCATTTGCAAAGCAGACGCCAGCTCACGGGAAGTCAGCGTGCCACAGGCCAGCAGGATTTCTCCGAGTCGTTGCCGGTCTTCTGGCAGCGAGGCGATGAGATCGAGATATTCGCTAATCTTGCTGTTGGGCGGCAGGATGACGATGTGTGCATTTTCCGCGATGAACTCGAACACGCTCTCCAGCTCGGCCTTGCTCGCACGGCTCTCCAGTGCGACTTCAAAGCCGAGATAGCAGGCCTCCGGATCCGCTGTATCAAATTCGGGCAGGGCATCGGTGACCGTTTCCACATGCACGATGCGACCCTGACGAGACAAGTAATTGATGAATGACAGGGGATCCATGCCATCGGCCAGCACCCCCGGCTTGAAGCGCATGGAAATATGCCAGTGTTCTGTGCCGAGGCGTTCGCCCAATTCCACGGTGACTTCGGCTTCCTTGATGGGAGGTACGGCCAGCTGACGACCACCACCACCGCCACCACCCTGATTTTCTGTGGGGGCAGACCAGGGCAGCAGCTTTTCAATCAGGGTATCGCTGCGTGCGGCATCCTGCGTCTCACCTGCCGCCACGGCGGAAATGAGATGGCTGATATGGTCCTGGCATTCCAGCAACACGCTGACCAGTGCGGGGCTGAAACCAAAAACACCGTCACGCAGGCGCACCAGCACACTCTCGACGATGTGAGTGAAACGTACCACTTCATCGAGCGCAAACAGGCCGCCAGATCCTTTGATGGTGTGCGCGCAGCGAAACAGGGCATTCATGTCCTCGCTCGTGCAATCGCCACTTTCCGCACGCAGCAGAATTTCTTCCATCTGCGCGATCAGCTCGCGTGCCTCCTCGACAAATTCATGTAACAGGCTGTCCAGATCACCCATTTCAGGCAGTGTGCTCATGGTTGTGACTCCACCGTAGATTTATCGATCAGCATGGGATCGCCCAGTGCACCACCGAGATTGGCCAGATCGACCAGACGCAGCACGGCGGCGGAATGCCGGATGAATTGCGTATTCACACCCGCGCGCTTCTTGATGAGCAGCATCAGTTGCAGTCCGGCGGTGTCGATCTCGCTGACTTCCGCAAGGTCAATCTCGCAGCAATCCGGACATTTCTCCAGCATCTCTGCGGCATAACGCTGGCGAATTTCGGCCACCGAGTAGATGGTCAGCTCACCGGCCAAGCGTGCGTGTGTGGCGGTGGTATCGAATTCCAGTTGAAAACTCATGACAGCCTCCCGTATCCCGTAATGTCACCCATGTCACATCACCAGTTTCTCAACCGCCGCCACCATCTGTTGTGGTTGAAAGGGCTTGACCATCCAGGCCTTGGCACCGGCCGCCTGCCCCATACGTTTTTTCTCATCGGTGGCTTCTGTGGTAAGCATGATGACGGGGGTAAATTTGTAGGCCGGATTTTTCTTGATTTCAGTGACGAAAGTAATGCCGTCCATATTGGGCATATTGACGTCGGAGATGATCAGGTGAACTTTCTGCCCGGTCAGCTTCGCCATGGCATCCTTGCCATCGCAGGCTTCGATCACGTCATAGCCTGCACTTTTGAGGGTCATGCCGACGACCTGGCGCAATGAAGAGGAATCGTCGACGATCATGATGGTCTTGCCCATGGTGGCTCTCCTTGTTTTGCGTGTGACAAGTTTGAAGAAGTTTGAAAATTTGAACCGAAATAAAATGGTCTGAGGCGTATCCGAGACGGCTACGTGTCAGAAAAAGGTGATGTCGCCGGACGATGCGGCAGCAGCGGTCTTGCGCTCCGCACCTTGGCCATGATGTACGCTGAACTGTTCGGGCATGGTGTAAGTGCGTGACAGGCTATCCAGCCAATGATGCACGTCGATGGGGGAGGTCTGATGCCTCAGATCCTCGGACAGCTTGTCCAGGTCATTACAGACATGGCTCAGTATCTGATTGACGCGATCCTGAAATTGCAGGGCTTGCAGGACTTCTGAAATCTCCATGCCGACAGCCTGACTTTCTTCACGCATGTGCATGGCGCTGTGTTCCAGTTCACCGGTGGCCTGACTGAAGCGGGTCATGACACCATCGATGGTTTTTTCGGAGCTGGCCAGCATCGCATCTTCATCACGAGCATATTTTCTGGAAAGTTCGACGGTAGAGGCCATGGCCTGGGTGACCGTACCGACGGTTTCACCGATTCTGCGGCCGGTATCGCCGGAAAGATTCGATAACTTGCGGACTTCATCGGCGACAACGGCAAACCCACGTCCGACTTCTCCGGCGCGGGCGGCTTCGATGGCGGCATTCAACGCCAGCAGGTTGGTTTGTTTGGCGATTTCGCCTACATCTGCGGCCATCTGTTTGAGATCATCGATGAAACGTGCCATGTCATCCAGTTCATTGAGCATTTTTTGCTTGGAGTCCAGGGCCGAACGCAGGGTGTTGATGAGTGCATTGAGTTCCGCATGGCTTTCCTGCAATAGTTGAGAGAAATCGCTACTCTTTCCGGGGGTGGAAGTAGATACGGCGGCCTCGATTCTTTGCAGGATACCGGCGAAACGGATCGTGGCTGCCGTGACCGATTCCTCGGTATGCGTTCGTGCCAGATCGACCTGACCTTTCCAGATGGGGAGCACCCCCTGGCAAAGATCGACCACGCTGCGGTCGAACCCTGTGCTAGACGATGCCGATGCCATGATGGCCTCGTCTGATGCTTGGGACGTGATCTGCGCCTGCCATGCAGCCAGCGCCTGCCCATGCCGCCGCTTTGCCCAATGAATGCAGAGTGCGGTCAATATGATCACAGCCAATATCAAGCCGGACATCAGGGAGAGATTGTTGCCCGACGTGTTGCCCGAAGTTCCACTGACGACGATGCTTGCCAGTGCCCCCATGCCCAATACGAGCAAAGGAGGGGTGACAGTCAAATAAGAAGAGGAGGAGGGAAGCGTCATGATGACCTCGTTTGATAAGTACGATGGCACAGTGGCACGGTGGCTTGGTAGGCTCGATGAGTTCAATGCGCTGGTGGCGGCACAGATTCATGCGTCAGCAGCAAATCATCCAGGGTGCTGACGATTTGGCCGAAGTCGTTTTCTTTGAGGAGTACAGCGCGTACCCCCAGCTCTTCGGCACGCTGGAGATAGGCCGGGACGCGCGATTCAGCCAGCAGCACGACCGGTAGATGAAGCGCATGTGCTTGCATTTTTTCCAGTAGCTTCAGTGCGGCACCGTCCGCCAGATGCAGGTCAAGCAGCAACGCATCCGGTGGGTCGGCACGCATCAGACTGAGTGCGCTGTAAGGATCCCCCGCAATCCCCACCGCTGCATAGCGATGACTGGCTTCCAGCAGAGTGATGATCCGCTGGCAGAGCACGGCTGATTTCTGGATGACAAGGATTTTCATGGAACGCTCGCAACGGGAGGGTGCCCATGATGCGTGTTCCGAAAACTGCCGACTATCGGTGGCGGCTTAAAATTGTCAGGGGGAAACGATGACAGCGTGTAGGGGGAGACTGACAACGCGTGCCCTGTCTTGTGATGAACATCATCCTAACGATCATGGTAGCCCTCTCCACACTTCCACCCACAGAGGATGAAATAATCGTTACCCGATAACAGATACGCTTACCCCACCCATCCCCCACGGACGGCTTTGCACAGCCGTCCGGCTTCGGCGGCACGGAGCAGTGCTCCGTGAAACCCCGCCTACGCCCCCTCAAGGGGCGGCTACTGGTTTGCTCGCTACGCTTGAAACTTCAACCGGACTCCGTTTTCGGAGTTTCACGCTATTGTTTCAACAACAAACAAATGGGTGTTCTTTTTCAGATATCTGTTGCAATGGGAGGATGACCTGCCGCTTGTGCCAGTATTGCCAAGGCGTCTTCTTTCGAAGTGGATACAGCAAGATTGCGCAGATGCTCCATATAAAGCATCTGCTCTCGAACCAGCATGCCATCGTGAATCAATTCAGAGTAGAGGCGATTTTCAGAAACCCCCATGGCTTCAGCCAATCGCTTGGCACGCGCACGTTCTTGTTCTTGCAAACGAAGCGGGAAAGAAACTTTACTCATGTCATCCTCCTAGTGCATCAACGATTGCAGAACCTGTCCAAGTGTACACACTGCCACCTCGGGGAATCTCAAATCAGCATGACGAAAATCATTCGAGTTATGCGTCACTATCGTGCATGGCCAAGCAGCTATTGCGATCTCCAAGATAAAGCTGTCACTTTCATCCTTCAGGTTCGGTCGCCACAAGTACCGCACTTCAACCTCTTCAGCATGAGCCACCAGATGCCCGAGCACCACTTCAATCTGAGGCCATGATAGACCTGTTGCGGAAAGTATTTCAGGCCGACTGAGAACATCACGGTATTCATAGACCAATTTTTGATGCACGACCACGGGCAATTCACCCATTAAAACTCTTTGAATAATGGCATTGCTGGCTCCCTTCCGAGAGCGAAAAGCAGCAACAAGGACATTGGTATCAAGCAGATATTTCATGCAAAAAATGATATCAAATCTGATGTCATTATAATTAATAGCTCAACTACGATGACTTGTTCAGGGGCGAGACACGGGTATTCACATGAGGCTTTCCAACACCCAAAACGGTGGTTTCATCTTCAGCGGGTGGAGATGGCTACCCATGACCGTTAGCCCGAGTTGTCCAGTCCTTGTGCGATGGCGTAACGGATCAGCTCGGCTGTGTTGGACATTTCCAGTTTTTCCAGGATGCGCGCCTTGTAGGTGCTGACCGTCTTGCTGCTGATGGCCAATGCCACGCCGATTTCCGTCACGCTTTGTCCTGTGATGAGCAGGTTGAAAATCTGGTATTCGCGGTCGGACAGGCGTTCATGCGGTAGAGCCGTGCTGTGGGAGGACAAGCCTAGTGCCAGACATTCGGCCACTTGCGGCGTGATGTAAGGGTGGCCACTGGCGAGTTTTCGGACGGCGCGCAATACTTCCTGCGCATCGCATCCTTTGGTCAGGTAGGCACCCGCACCCGCTTTGATGGCACGCAGGGCAAACTGTTCCTCGCTGTGCATACTCAGCACCAGGATGGCCAATGCGGGAAATTCATCTTTGATTTGTCGAATCAGCTCGATGCCGCTGCGGCCGGGCATGGACATGTCGAGGATCAGCACATCGACAGGCTGTGTCCGCAATATTTGTAAAGCCTCGATACCGTGTGCCGCTTCACCGACCACTTCGATGCTCGCAGCACCGGTGTCTGCTGCATCGTCTGTCGATTCATGGAGCATCTGTCGCAAACCCTGACGCACGACAAAGTGGTCGTCCACGATGACAACACGCAACATAAGGGAACCTCGCGCCATATTTTTCATGGTGATTGCTGCGGTAGGGACGTTGGCCGCTGCCGCTGCGGCTGCGGCAGGGGGATCGTGACATCGACCGATAGCCCTTCGCCGGGCAGGTTGACGAGGGAAAAATGTCCGCCCAGTGCCGCGACCCGTTCGCGCATTCCAATCAGGCCGAAGCCGTGTGCAGGCACGCTGTTGGTCGCCAGCGATTCGGGGAGTCCGCAACCATTATCTTGAATGGCCATGCGCAAGTGGTGCGCGCTGTTGATGGTCACCATGATATGAACCTTGCTGGCCTGCGCGTGACGCACCACATTCGTGAGGCATTCCTGCACGATGCGATAGCAGGCGATGGCGACAGGGTCATGGTCTGTCGCGGAATACTGCTCCAGCTCCAGTACGCGCTGACAGAGAATGTCCGGATGACGTTTCTCGAAATCACGCGCCAGCCCTTCCAGTGCGGCTCTGAGCCCCAAATCATCGAGGATGACGGGGCGCAAATCCGCTGAAATACGCCGTACCGAGGCCAGCGTGGTATCGACCAGTTCGGTCATATCCCCCAGCTTTTCGGTAATGACCCGGGTACCGGGATACTGGGTGTGCAGAAAAGCAATGTCCATTTTCAGCGCGGTAAGGATCTGCCCCAGCTCGTCATGTAATTCGCGGGCAATGTGAGCGCGCTCGTTTTCTCGTGCATTTTGCAGGTGAGCAGAGAGTCGCTGCAGTTGCAACAAGGCATTATTGCGTTGCATGCGAGTCTCACGTTGCTTGGTGACATCATTGATGATGCCGATGTAATGGGTGACCTGCGCCTGGTGATTGCGCACGGGGGTAATCAACACATCGACCCAGCGCATGTCGCCATCTTTGCGGGTACTGTTCAATGTGATGCGACATTCGCGCGCCTCCTGCAAGGCCTGGCGCAAGGTGGCGATAGCGGCCAGATTACGCTCGTCCGTTTGCAGGATATGCAGGGGTGAATGGCCGATGAGTTCTGCGGCAGCGTAACCCGTGATTTGTTCGAAGGCCGGATTCACATAGAGGATGGGAAACATGTCCGGATCCGCCCCAGAACCCATCGTATCCCGTACCGGTGCACCCGTGATGATGAAGCCGTTGAAACTCGACGCCATGGCGCGCCAGGGCAGGTGCAACATGGCGTTTTCATCGACGATTGCTGCATACCCGCCTGCGTGGGACATCATCAGCGGAATACCACCGTCTTGTTGCCGTGCAGCAGCACGCGGTCTTCGAGGAAATAGCGCAGGCCGCGGGCGAGCACGGCTTTTTCGATGTCCTTGCCGTAGCGCACCATGTCGTCCACCGAATCGGAGTGGTCGATGCGGATCACGTCCTGTTCGATGATCGGCCCTTGATCGAGCTCGGGGGTGACGAAATGGCAGGTCGCGCCGATGAGCTTCACGCCGCGCTGATAGGCTTGATGGTAGGGCTTGGCACCGACGAAACTGGGCAGAAAGGAGTGATGAATATTGATGATCTTGCCCGGATAGGCGGCGCACAGTTCTGGTGGAATGATCTGCATGTAGCGCGCCAGAACCATGCAGTCGCCTTGCGCTTCCTGAAACAGGCGGGTGACTTCGGTGTAGGCGGCGGGTTTGTTGTCGGCTGTGACCGGCACATGATGGAAGGGAATGCCGTGCCATTCGACGAAACCCCGGAAGGTTTCGTGGTTGGAGATCACGCAGGGAATCTCGATATCCAATTCCTTCGCCTGCCAGCGCGCCAGCAGGTCGTAGAGGCAGTGCTCCTGCTTCGAGACCATAATGACCACGCGTTTTTTCACCGCGCTGTCGGTGAGTTGCCAGTCCATCTCCAGCTCACGCGCCAGCGGCGCAAACTTCTGCCGGAAAGTGTCTATGTCGCAAGAGAGCGAAGCCGCGCGGATTTCCATGCGCATGAAATAGCGGTTTTTATCGCTGCCGGAGTCAGAGTCTGAGTCAGAGTGATAGCTGGACTCCAGGATCCAGCCGTTCAGTTCGGCAATGAAGCCCGATACGCGCGCAATAATCCCCACGCGGTCAGGGCAGGAGGCGCTCAGGGTGTAGTAGCGTTGATCGTGCATGGGGATGTCAAATCCGCGCGCTGGCTTTGTCGATTTCGGCGCGCAGTTCGGCGTAGTTTAGGGTGACGGGGAACTGCGGGAATTCGCGGATGACGTTTTCTGGCGGGTGAAAGAGGATGCCAGCGTGGGCTTCGCCGAGCATGGCGGTGTCGTTGTAGGAGTCGCCTGCTGCCATCACCTTGAAGTTGAGTTCCTTGAAGCGTTTCACGGCTTCGCGCTTCTGGTCGGGCATGCGCAGATGGTAATTCACCAGCGTGCCTTGGGCATCGGCTTCGAGCTTGTGACAGAACAGCGTGGGCATGCCCAGTTGTGCCATCAGCGGCATGGCGAATTCATAGAAGGTATCGGAGAGGATGATGACTTGATAATCGCGGCGCAGCGCGTCGAGAAAATCCTTGGCTCCGCTCATCGGCCCCATTTCGGCGATGACTTTCTGGATGTCCGGTAGCCCCAGCTTGTGCTGAGCCAGCAGGTTCAGGCGGAATTTCATCAGTTTGTCGTAATCCGGTTCATCGCGCGTGGTGCGGCGCAGTTCGGTAATGCCGGTGCGTTGGGCGAATTCGATCCAGATTTCCGGGACCAGCACGCCTTCGAGGTCGAGACAGACGAGTTGCACAAAAGACTCCAAATTCAGTGTGAAATAATAAGATCGAAGTTGAGTTGAAGCTTCGAGCGTAGCGAGCACATCAGTAGTCGCCCTTGAGGGGGGGATGGGTGTGATAGGGTAACGCTTGTTTCATCCTCTGCAGGTTGAGGTGGCTACCAATGTGCGTTCTTGTTCTTGTAAATGTCCGATTTTACACGAGCATACCGGGGCGCTATGTGCCCATGTGCGTTAGAATCAAGGCATGTCTATCAACGAAGCTACCATCTGTCTGACACACCATTTTCTGATTGCCATGCCTGCCATGGCCGATCCGAATTTCGCACGCTCACTCATTTATGTCTGTGAGCATAATGATCAAGGTGCGCTGGGCGTCATCATCAATCGCCCTTCGGACATGAATATTGCAACGCTCTATGAACGCGTCGAGATTCCATTCGATGTGACGCATCAGCATTCGGATGTTGGAAGAGCGCCGGTGTACTTTGGCGGGCCGGTACAAACCGAACGCGGTTTTGTGCTGCATCGCCCCGTCGGGCAATGGCAATCGACGCTGGTCGTCAAGGATGATGTCGGTCTGACCAGTACGCGCGATATTCTCGTGGGTATCGGCGCCAACGGTGAGCCTGCCGAACACCTGATTACCTTGGGCTATGCGGGCTGGTCAGCCGGACAACTGGAATGGGAAATCGCCCAGAATGCGTGGCTCACCGTGGCGGCGGAGCCTCGTATCATTTTCAGCCTTCCTCCCGAAGAACGTCTGGCGGCAGCCATGCAATCCTTGGGGATTGATTTTTCCCGCCTGTCGGATGTTGCGGGTCATGCCTGATCCTGATCCTGATGCATCCGGGATCAATCAGGGGGCGGTGCTGGCCTTTGATTTTGGTTTGAAGCGTATGGGTGTGGCATTGGGAGAAACCTTGCTGGGACAGGCGCGGCCGCTGACGGTGATCGAAGCTGAAAGCAAAGCACTGCGATTTTCCGCAATCGATCGACTGATTCAGGAATGGCAACCCGTGCGTCTGGTCGTAGGTATTCCCTATGCCGTCGATGGCAGCGAGCATGACCTGACACATCGATGCCTGCGATTTTCTACGCAACTTGAAGCGCGTTATAGCCTACCGGTGACACAGATCGACGAACGCTTTTCATCGGTCGAAGCCGATGCCCGCCTGAGCCAAAACGGTCACGACTGGCGAGCACGAAAGCAGCAGGTCGATGCCGTCGCCGCCCAAATCATTTTGCAGGATTTCTTTGATACCCATGTCTCCTCCCTCATTGCTCCCCATTCCTGATGCCGAGGTGCTGTGCGGCGCGCTTGTCGAAACATTGCGCGCTGATGTCACACCGGAAATGACCCTCGTTGGAATTCATACTGGCGGTGTCTGGCTGGCCGAACGTCTACATGCCGCATTGGGAATCGTCCATCCGCTAGGCTGCATCGATGTGTCTTATCATCGCGATGATTACGGCAGTCGCGGTAATCGTAATTTGCCGCGTGGCCACAAGGCCTCCTCGTTGCCGTTCGAGGTTGAAGGAGCACACATCGTGCTGGTCGATGATGTGCTCTATACCGGCCGCACCATTCGTGCCGCATTGAATGAATTATTCGATCATGGTCGCCCCAGCCGTGTCGACCTGGCGGTTCTCGTGGATCGAGGGGGGCGCGAATTGCCGGTGTACGCCCGCTATCGTGCACACATACTGGATATACCGTTACCTGCGCATCAGGAGCTGGTGCTGGCGCGCAATGGAAATGAGGCACACTCTCCTCTTAGCCTGACGCTCAAGGACAAGCCGGATGCGTAACCTGCAACTGAATAATCAAGGCGAACTGCGCCATTTACTGACCATCGAAGGTTTGCCGCGTGACATCCTCACCGCCATCCTCGATACGGCCGCCCCTTTTACCGAAGTCGCCGAACGCGAAGTCAAAAAACTGCCGCTGTTGCGTGGCAAGAGTGTATTCAACCTGTTTTTTGAAAACTCGACGCGTACACGCACCACCTTCGAGATTGCCGCCAAACGACTTTCTGCGGATGTCATCAATCTCAATATCAACACCTCCAGCGCATCGAAGGGGGAATCCCTGCTCGATACCGTCGACAATCTCGCCGCCATGCAGGCCGACATGTTCGTCGTGCGTCATGCTTCTTCCGGTGCGCCTTTCCTGATTGCCGAGCATCTTGCCGCGACCCGGCGCGATCATATCCACGTCGTGAATGCCGGTGATGGTCGCCATGCCCATCCCACGCAAGGCTTGCTCGACATGTACACCATCCGGCATTACAAGCAGGATTTCACGCGTCTGACAGTAGCAATCGTCGGCGATGTGCTGCATTCGCGTGTCGCTCGTTCGCAGATACATGCCCTCACGACATTGGGCGTGCCGGAAGTGCGTGTGATTGCCCCCAAGACCCTCCTGCCCACGGATATCGAACGTCTGGGTGTGCGCGTTTTTCACGATATGAATGAAGGCTTGCGGGGTGTCGATGTCGTCATGATGTTGCGATTGCAGAACGAACGCATGAATGGCGCGCTGCTGCCTAGTGCGCAGGAATATTTCAAGTCTTATGGCCTCACGACCGCTAAATTGACGCTGGCAAAACCCGACGCCATCGTCATGCATCCGGGGCCCATGAACCGAGGCGTGGAAATTGATTCAGCGGTTGCGGATGGCGAGCATTCGGTGATTCTGCCTCAGGTCACTTTCGGCATTGCCGTGCGCATGGCCGTGATGAGTATGCTGGCAGGTAGTTGAGTTTCTTGAATGATGTTTCAGGAAGGATGAACCCATGACCCACCCTCCTTCGGCAGAACCGCTTGCAACAGAAAACGATGCACCTGAAACCATGTTGTCCGGGCTGCTTTCCCGCTTTACGGTCAGACTGAAGGGTGTGCTCCGTCTGCTGATGTCATGGCGAAACAAAGATTCAGGCGAGGTCATGGAATCTTCGGAGCCCTCGGGACACACGACAGAGACTGAACCGGCCAATGCGGATGAAGCATCGAAACATGAATCCCGCACCCCTTTTGCCCTGTCAGTCGGACAAGTGATGCTCGTCGTGGTTGTGGCACTCATCCTGGGTGTCATCGGGGGCTTATGGAACGGTTACAGCCGGTTTGCGACAACGATTGACAAACAAACACTGGAAATCACCGAAAAACAGACGCAACTGAAAAAGCTGGAAAAAGAAGTAACGACCGCTAAGAATGAAGCCGCAACGCAACAAACGCATCTGACGGAAATACAGAAAAAACTGGACGATTCCCAACACGATCTTTCGCAAGCCGTGACAACCGTGCAAACACAGAAAGAAGAGCTGGAGCGCATACAGGCTCAGGCTCAATCTCAGCCCCAATCCACACAAGCCCAAGCCCCACAACTTCAAACACAGCTTCAAATCGTGTCAGGTGTCAGCAATGACGGCAAGCGCCGTGGCCGTGACAAAAATGCCCCGCCCATCGGCGGGCAATGCGACATCAATGCCGGAGATCCTGCTGGAGGTCTGGCACAGTGCATCGAGATGTTCAATCGTCTCGATCATCGTGGTTCAAAATAGGCCATGGGCCATAGACCATTGAGCGCATTCCTGCTCTCAAACAGGAGCGCCGGGTGAATTGAGTGCGTGTGATTTACGCGCTGGTCGATTCCCTCCCGCCACCATCGGGTAATGCAGCAGACGGCATTCCAGCGGGCCGTTGAAGAGCGGAATCTTGCGTTTGACGGACAAGCCGATGCCTTTGGGCAAGGCGGGGTCAGCGGTCAAAAACCAGCAGTTCCAGCCGGCATAGTTCTTTTTCAGCGCATCGCCCAGGTGCGGGTAAAACGCCGCCAGCGATTCAACTTCACCGAGACGTTCGCCATACGGTGGATTGGCAATCACGATGCCGGGCGTTGCTGAAGGCGTGAGTTGCAGGATATCGCCCTGCTGTACGCTGACCAGATCGCCGATGCCCGCGTAATCGAGGTTTTGCCGCGCACGGGCGACGGCATCGCGGCTGATATCCGCGCCTGAAATATCCAGTCGTGCCGGTGCCATGTCACGGCGCGCGGCTGCGGTTTGTTTGAGTTCGCGCCACAAAGCGGCATTAAAGTTTTTCAGCTTCTCAAAACCGAATTCGCCCGCCTCGCGCGACAAGCCCGGCGCATCATTAAGACTCATCTGCGCGGCTTCCAGCAGAAACGTGCCACTGCCACACATTGGGTCGTACAGCGGGATGCCGGGCTGCCAGCCAATCAAGCGGAGGATGCCCGCAGCGAGATTTTCCTTCACCGGGGCTTCCACCTTGGCAATTTTGTGGCCGCGCTGCCAGAGCGGCTCGCCGGAGGTGTCGATATACAGCGTGACACGATCTGCCGTGAGGAAAAGGTGAATCCGTACATCGGGCTGCGCGGTGTTCACGCTGGGGCGTTGGCCGCAGACGGTACGAAAGCGGTCGCACACCGCATCCTTGACACGCAGGGTGATGAACTCCAGACTTTTCAACGGCGACTTGATAGCGGTGACATACACCCGCAAAGTGCGTTCCAGCGCGAACAGCGCAGGCCAATCGACACTCATGGCCAGTTGATAGATGTCGTCTTCCTTCTGGTACGCGCCGCTCGCCACCCGCCACAACACGCGGCTGGCGATGCGCGATTCGAGATTCACCGTGTAGCCGCAACGCCAATCACCGGCAAACTGCACGCCACCGGGAATGATCTTGACCGAAGTGCCCAGCGCGCCAGCAGCACGTACATCCTCAGCCAGCAAGGCTTCCAGACCGCGCGGGCAGGGCGCGAAAAAGTTTTGCAGCGGCGCAGCAACGTGTGTCGGCGCGGACGTGCGGATCGTGGTGGGGGGGTGCGTATTTTTCAAAATGGTTTCAGTGTTACAAGCAAAATGACTGCCAGCAAAATCAGCACCGGCAATTCGTTAAAAAAGCGGAACCAGACGTGCGTCCGGGCATTGCGGCCGCTAGCGAAAGTTTTGAGCAGATGACCACAATAGCCGTGATAGCCGACCAACACCAGCACCAGCGTCGTTTTGGCATGCAACCAGCCACCAGTAAAACCAAAGCCTAACCACAACCACAAACCGAGTATCACCGCGAGTACACCCAGCGGGGTCATGAAGCGATACAGCTTGCCCGCCATCAATAGCAGCCGTTCGCGCTCGGCGGCACTTTCCACGGGCACCATGGCGAGATTGACGAAGATGCGCGGCAGATAAAACAGCCCGGCAAACCAGCTGATGACGAAGAAGATGTGAAAGGCTTTCAGCCAGAGCATGGGGTGGTTCCTTGTGAGAACGAAGGGGAGATTACGCTTGCCGCCAACCCGGCATGCACATCGGGATAAGCCAGTCGCACATGCAACTCGCGCTTCAGCCGCGTGTTGTCGAGACGGCGGGATTCATTCATGAACGAGAGCACCTGTGCGGAAAGATGCTGCGCGGCGGTGCTGCGGCTCAGGCGTGGCGGGCGCGGCAGCCGCGCCTGGTCGGCAACCGCATCAAACCAGTCGGCCATGCCCAAACCCAGCGTGTCGTCGCTGGCATGATACACACGCTGGGCGCGACCATAACGCAGAGCGGCGAGAATGATGGTCGCCAGATCATCGGCATGAATATGATTAGTAATGACATCATCTTCCGCACGCAGCACCGGATCGCCACGACGGATGCGCTCCAGTGGCAAGCGGTCGGCGGCATAGATTCCCGGCACGCGCAAAATGCTTACCCGCGCAGCCTCTGCGGAGCGCCCCCAGTGCCGCAAGCGTGTTTCCGCATCGACCCGACGACGCGCGCGCGGCGTGGCGGGATGCACCGGTCGCGTCTCGTCAAAGTACGCCCCGCCACAATCGCCATACACCCCGCTGGTGCTGATGTAGACCAGTCTGCGTGGTAGACTCGAAGCCTTGCGTGGACGGCGCAGTGCCGCGAGCAGATGAGCAGTGCGCGTATCCTGCGTTCCCTGATTCGGCGGCGGCGCGCAGTGCAGCACCGCATCGGCTAATCCGGCCAGGCGACGCAGACTGGGGGGCTGATCGAGATCACCGCTCAGCGGCGTGACCCCGAGTCGGCGCAACTGCTCCAGCAGTGCGGTATCGGGCGCGCGCAGCAGGGCGTACACGCGATAGCGGCGTGTCAGTCGCGGCAGGGCGCGCAAGGCCACGTCACCGCAGCCGACGATCAACAATCTTTGCAATTTTTGTAATTTTTGCATTACGGAATTATCTCATGTCACATCACATCACCGTTCAACCCAGTGGTCACGAATACAACGTCGAAGAAGGCGCGACCGTCCTGCAAGCCGCTATTGATGCGGGCGTGAAATTGCCCTACGGCTGCCAGAACGGCGCGTGTGGTGCGTGCAAGGGCAAAGTGGTCAGCGGCGAATTCGATCATGGCGAAGCCCCCGAAGGCACGCTGCCACAAGATCAGCGCGACGCAGGCATGGCCTTGTTCTGCTGTGCAAAGCCGCTTTCCGATCTGGTCATCGAAGCGCGCGAAGTAACGGCGACGCAAGATATCCCGATCAAGACCCTGCCCTGTCGCGTGCAAAAACTCGAACGTCTGGCAGCGGATGTGATCGCACTGCAACTCAAGCTGCCCACCAATGAACGCCTGCAATTTCTCGCCGGACAGTACATCGAGATTCTGCTCAAGGACGGCCAGCGGCGCGCCTTCTCGCTCGCCAATACGCCGCATGACGATGAACTGCTGCAACTGCATATCCGTCTAGTGCCGGATGGCGCATACACCGGCCATGTGTTTAACAGCATGAAAGAACGCGAGATGCTGCGCTTTGAAGGCCCGCATGGCAGCTTCTTCCTGCGTGAGGATTCAAAAAAGCCGATGATCCTGCTGGCAGGCGGCACGGGCTTCGCACCGATCAAGAGCCTGATTGAATACGCCATCCACAGCAAGATCGAGCGACCCATACATCTGTACTGGGGCTCGAAAGATCGCGCCGGTCTGTATCTGCCTGACTTGCCGCTCCAATGGGCGGCGACGCAGGCAAATTTCAGCTACACCCCGGTACTCTCTGAGCCCACGGCGGCCGATGCGTGGACAGGGCGCACCGGCTTTGCCCATCGCGCGGTACTCGAAGATCACACTGATCTTTCCGGCTTTCAAGTGTATGCCTGTGGCGCACCTGCCATGATCGATGCTGCGCGGCGCGATTTCGTCGCGCAAGGGCTGCCGGAAGAAGAATTCTTTGCCGATTCGTTTACATTTGCTCCTCCGACTGACCCTGCCAATCCTGCATAAAGACTGCCTGCGATGACCTCCTCTCCCGATCTGCTCGCGCGCATCGACCGCCTCGAATCCATCGAGGAAATCCGTATGCTGCCCGCCAAATACGCGTTGTCGCTGGATATGCGCGATCTTGATGCCCATGTGAATCTGTTCGCACCAGATATCCGCATCAGCAAGGAGCAGGTCGGCCGCGCCCACATGAAACGCTGGCTGGATGACACCCTGCGCCTGCAATTCACCGGCACTTCGCATCACATCGGCGGCCACATCATTGAGTTTCGCGACCCCGATCATGCCATCGGCGTGGTGTACTCAAAGAACGAACATGAAACCGGCCCCGAGTGGGTCATCATGCAAATGCTCTACTGGGACGAATACGAGCGCATCGAAGGCCGCTGGTATTTTCGTCGTCGCCTGCCCTGCTACTGGTATGCCAGTGACCTCAACAAGCCGCCAATCGGTGACAAGAAAATGCGTTGGCCGGAGCGTGAGTCGTATGACGGTGCATGGCATGAACTCTGGCCGTCGTGGCAGGAATTTTGGGCACATCTGCCTGAAGACACCCCCGAAGTCGCCCCCCCCGCACCGCTCGACCAGTTTTTGACGACCATGCGTCGAGGTGCACCCATCCCAAAAATCCGGGTCAGATAAAGCCCTGCTGGTCTGAAATTCAGCCCCTTGATCGCTACTTGATCCTTTACCTGTCTGTATTTCCATGAATGCTTCAACGAATACAACAAATAACCACACCGTCTTTCGTATCCTCGGCGCGATCAGCTTTTCTCATTTCCTCAATGACACCATGCAATCCCTATTGCTGGCGTCCTACCCGCTGTTCAAGAGCGAATTCAATCTGAGTTTCGGGCAGATCGGCCTGATTACCCTGGCCTATCAGTTTTCCGCTTCGTTGCTGCAACCGCTGGTGGGCAGCTATACCGACCGTCATCCGCAGCCGTTTTCGCTGGTGGTGGGCATGGGCTTCACCCTCTGTGGCTTGCTGCTGCTGTCGATGGCCGGTAACTTCCCGGTGTTATTGCTTGCCGCAGCACTGGTCGGCAGCGGCTCCTCGGTGTTTCATCCCGAAGCTTCGCGGGTGGCGCGCATGGCTGCGGGAGGACGTTACGGGCTGGCGCAATCCATTTTTCAGGTCGGTGGCAATGCCGGTTCGGCGTTTGGTCCCTTGCTGGTCGCGTGGATCGTGCTGCCGCACGGGCAAAAAAGTCTCGCCCTGTTTTCGCTCATCGCCCTGCTGGGGATGATTGTGCTCACCGGCGTCGGCTACTGGTATCGCGATCAGCATCGCCAGCCCCAGCATGCCCACGCCGCCCGCCCGCTTGATCTGCCGCCGGGTGTAATCCGCCGCACCATTGCCGTCTTGATGGCACTCATGTTTTCCAAGTTTATTTATCTCACCAGCATCAGCAGCTATCTGATTTTTTATCTGATGCAGCATTACCAGATCGACGCGCTAGCCGCGCAATACCATCTGTTCTACTTCCTCTTTGCAGTAGCCGCCGGAACCTTGCTAGGCGGGCCGATTGGCGATCGTGTCGGACGCAAGCGGGTAATCTGGTTCTCCATTCTCGGCATCGCGCCATTCACGCTGGCACTGCCTTATGTCAGCCTGAACCTATCGGTGGTGCTGACGGTCATCATTGGCTTCATGCTGGCTTCGGCCTTCCCTGCCATCGTGGTCTATGCCCAGGAACTGCTGCCTGGGCGCGTCGGCATGGTGTCGGGGCTGTTCTTCGGCGTGGGCTTTGGCCTGGGCGGGGTGGGCGCGGCAGTGCTCGGCGCGCTGGCCGATCAGCATGGCATCGAAACAGTCTACAAAATCTGTTCCTTCCTGCCACTCATCGGCCTGCTCACCGTGTTTTTACCGAACTTGCACCAGCGCGCACAGGCACTTCAGGCTGAGGGCAGTGTAGTGAGTGCAGGGTAATCGGTGTAGCCACGCGCGCCTGCGGTGTAAAGCGTGGCGACATCGAACGCTGCCAACGGCGCACCTTGTCTGAAACGCTCGACCAGATCGGGATTGCTTACATAGTTACGTCCGAATGACGCGGCGGCGGCGATGCCTTCGCTGATGTAACGCGTGGCACTGGCGAAGTCCAAGCTATCATTGATGATGATGGAACCACGGTAGTGATTCTGCACCAGTTGCAGCCCGTCGCAAGGCAGGGCGGGCAAGTAGATCAGATGCAGATAGGCTAGCTTTAATGGCGTGATCGCTTGCAATAAAGCCGCGAAAGTCTCCGCCGGATCGTCGTCGTGCAAATCATTGAACGGGTTACCCGGGCAGATGCGGATACCGACGCGTCCTGCCCCTGCCACCTCGATCATCGCCTGCAAAGTCTCCACAACGAAACGAATACGGTTTTCCACGGAACCGCCATAAGCATCGGTGCGCTGATTGCTGCCCGTCGACAAAAACTGCGCCGGCAGATAACCACTCGCGCAATGCAGCTCCACCCCATCAAAGCCGGCAGCCAGCGCGTTCTGTGTGGCTTGCCGATATTCAGCGATCACCGTGGCGATCTCCTCCGTGCGCAAAGCGCGCGGCATATCGAAGGGCTGCATGCCGGATTCGGTATACATTTTTCCGGTCGCCTGCACCGCCGAAGGAGCGACGGTTTCGACACCTTCGGCCTTGTTGAGATGATGGGCAATGCGCCCGACATGCATCAGCTGCAGCACCATGCAGCCACCTGCGGCATGCACTGCATTCGTTACGGCGCGCCAGCCGTCTATCTGTGTCGGCGTATGAATGCCCGGCGTGCGGCAATAGCCTTTGCCCTGCGGGCTGGGATGCGTGCCCTCCGCAACGATGAGTCCGGCACTGGCACGCTGGCGGTAATACTCGACATGCAGCGCAGTAGGCGCATCCTGTGCATCCGCCCGGCTACGGGTCATCGGTGCCATGACGATGCGATTACGCAAGGACAGCTCGCCGAGGGTGAGGGGGTCAAAGAGTGTGGTCATGGCCATTGTGATTCCATCATAAGTTACTTCTGTTCGCTTTACGCTTGTCGAAAGCTTACTTCGAAAACGCAGAGTCCCAATATCATCCTAGGTCAGTAGACTTGTTCAGAGAGTTCCTTGCTGCAGGTCTGATCAGGTTTCAACGGAATTCAAGCGCAGCATCAGCGTCATCGGATGCTGCGGCGACTCTTGGAAACCGTAGTGCTCGTAGAACTGTTTGGCGTCGTCGTGAAGCGCGTGGGCGAGCAGCGCCCGGACACCCGTATTCTGCGAAACGTTCACCGAGCGACCGACTGCGTCCTGCAGCAAAGAGGCTCCGAGCTTGATGCCATGGACTCGGTGGTCGACGGCCAGCCGGGCCAGAACCATCACCGGCACCGGGTCGGGCATGTTTCGCCGCACACTGCGGGTTGCTGCTTGGTGTGAAACCGCACTTGCGGCCATCGCGTAGTAACCGTAGACACGCCCATCCTCATCAGTGACGACGAAGGTGCGGCTTGCACCGCTCAATTGCTTGGCCAGTGCCTGACGCTTGAGCCATTCATCGAGACTGGCTTCCCCACAAGCAAAATCGTCCAGGATATGGGTGGCTGCGAGCGGAAACGGCGCGCAAAGTTGCAAGCTCATGCCGCGCCGGTGCTCCAGGGAGCCTTGACAGCCATGAGGCGTTCAAGCCCAGGATTCGGGTCGGGGGGCGCATCGAGCATGGCCGTGAACTGCCTGAACTTGTCAGCATCCAAACTGAAAAAAACTTGGTCCAGCACCACGGACTGGGCACGATCGCACGCTGCTTCGAGCATGAAGTCTGAGCGATTCTTGCCGAGCAGGCTGGCAGCGTGATCAATCAGATCACGCTGTTCGGGCAGGGCTCGTAGATTAATGGCGGCGTCACGCATTGGCTTTTTCTATTTTCGCATATACAACAGATACACAAATTGTTGCGTGGCGTGTAGTTGTTGTCAACACATTGACACTCCAAGTGGACGCTTGCAGGTAAAGGCATAAAACGCTATCTTGACGGGTTCGCACCGGAGTGAAACTGGGAGCGTGGGGTGTGGCACTCTGTGCCAATACATCTCCCTCTTGCCATCCCACCCACACTTCTTCTGCCTGAAACTAACCCCTTCGAGCCGCCGATGTATTCCATTTCCGCTATCAATTATGTTTTTCTCGCGCTGCTGTTGAGCGCATCACTGGTCAGTCTGGGCTTTGGCCTGCGCAAATACTGGCAACGCATTGCCCATGGACAAGCTTATTTTGGCAAGGAAATTACCAAGGAAGCCGTGCTTTCCAAGGTAAATTGGACAACATTCATTCGTCGTGGCCTGCTGCTGGAACGCCTGAAAAAACGTCCGTTCTCCGGTATTGCGCATAACCTGCTGTTTTTTGGTGCCATCATTGAAATTCTGGGGCATAGCGCGTATGCCCTGTCATTCATTGGCATCGATGTGTATCACAGTGCCTTTGGTCTTTATTTCATGGAACTGGGACGCGAAATTGCCGGTTTGATGATTTTTTCAGGGCTACTGTTTTTCATCATTCGCCGCCTGATGCCCCCGGATCGGCTGACCGCCGGAGGGCATACACGCAAGGGATTCACGCCGCTGGAAGCCTTGCTGCTGATGACAGTGATCCTCGGGTTCACTGCTGAAACCTTCCGTCTGACCAACCCCGAAGCCTCTAGCCAATTTGAATTCGTCGGCAAATATTTCGCCAGCCTGCTAGCCGGTTACGACATCCGTATGCTGGCGACCGGCAACCTGCTGTTCTGGTGGCTGCACATGCTGTTCGGGCTGGCCTTCATCGCCCTGATCGGCCACACGCCGATGTCGCACATGGTGCTGGGGCTGGCGAATTCCGGTTTGGCGAAGAAGCGTTCGGGCATTACCCTCGCGCCCATCGACTTCGAGGCCGATGAGAAGGAAGGCGAAGAACTGCTGCTCGGCGCGAACAAGATTTCGCAGCTCTCGCAGAAATACCTGATGGATTTCTCCACCTGTCTGTGGTGCGGTCGTTGTCATGAAGTCTGCCCGGCGGCGCAGACTGGCAAGGCACTCTCGCCCAAGTCCATCATGGCGACCTGTGCCGAATATATGGCGCAGGAAAAGTTCGACGACGAATCGTTGCTCGATGCCATCGGGCAGGAAGCCGTCTTCAACTGCACCACCTGCGGTG
Source organism: uncultured Sterolibacterium sp. (assembly GCA_964437515.1). Lineage (GTDB taxonomy): Bacteria > Pseudomonadota > Gammaproteobacteria > Burkholderiales > Rhodocyclaceae > Sterolibacterium. Next base: position 4,626 of record CAYTHB010000015.1, on the reverse strand, counting down.
CCTGTATCGAACAGTGTCCGGTGAGCAATAGCCCGGCGGAAGTGGTGCTGGAGTTCCGCCGCAACTTCGTCATGGAACGTTCGGAAATGCCCGACACCATGGCGGCGGCCAATGCCAATCTGGAAAAACGCGGCCATCCTTTTGTCGGTACGTCTGCCAATGTGGATGACTGGAAGAAGGGGCTGCCCTTTGAAGTGCCGCTCTATGAACCGGGCGAAACTGAATATCTGCTCTGGCTGGGCTGTGCCGTGACCTACGAGGAACGCGCGCAGAACATCGCCCGCGCCACCGCGCAACTGCTGAATGCGGCGGGCTTGTCGTGGGGTGTGCTGGAAGGCCCGCATTGCACGGGCGATCCTGCGAAGATGATGGGCAACGAAATGCAGTTTGTCGAAATCGCCCAAGGCAATATCGAAGAGTTCCAGGAGATGCAGATCCACAAGGTCATCACCATGTGCGCCCACTGCTTCAACAGTTTTGACCGTTATTACCCCGAGCTGGGCGGGCAATGGCAGACCATTCCGCATAGTGTGCTGATCGACCGGCTCATCAAGGACGGTAAGCTCAAGGTCAAGGCGAGCAACGAGAAGATTACCCTCCACGACCCCTGCTATCACGCACGCCATAACGATCTCGTTGATGAAACCCGCAACGTGATTTCTTCGCTCGGCCAGTTGGTGGAAATGCCGCGTCACGGCAAGGACAGCTTCTGCTGCGGTGCGGGTGGTGGCAACTACTGGGGCGGGCAGGGCGGCACGGCGCGCATCAACGACGTGCGCGCACAGGAAGCCTTCGATACCGGCGCGGACAAGATCGCCACCGCCTGCCCGTTCTGCAATCTGATGCTGACTTCCAGCGCGGCGAAGCACACTGAACAGCGCAAGGTGTTCGATGTCGCCGAGCTGACGCTGGAACGTCTTGAACTCCCTTCTGCCTGATTTTCTTAACCCCTAGCTATAAGGACATCCGATGAGCCGCGCACTTGACGACGTCATCGTACTGGATCTGACCCGGCAGTTTTGCTCTGCGCTGTCGGGCGCGTTTCTCGCCGACTTCGGCGCGCGCGTGATCCGCGTTGATTTTCTGCCCACGTCAGCAGCTCCAGCAACCGGCACATGGAATCATGAAGCCGATCTGATTCATCGCAACAAGGAAAGTATCGCCCTAGACCCGCGCAGCGAGCGCGGAGCCGAGTTGCTCAAGCAGCTCGTCGCCAAGGCCGATGTCATCCTCACCGACTGGCAGAAGGACGAGCTGGCGACGCTGGGGCTGGGTTACGCCCAGGTCAGTGCGCTGCGCGGCGACATCATCTATGGCCGTCTCTCAGGTTTCGGCCCAGTCGGCCCGGATGCCGATCTGCCTGCGATTGACGAACTCGCCGCGGCGCGCACCGGCATGATGCCGATCCTGCCGCAACCCGACCAGCCGCCGGTGTACACCGGCTCGGGCGCGATGCACGCTTCTGTCATGCTGGCGTTTGGCGTGGTCACCGCGCTGGTGCATCGCGTCGATTCCGGCGAAGGTCAGGAAGTCGATGTCTCGCTGTTCGGTGCCAATATGTACGGTGCGGCACTGGATATCCAGGCCTTCCTTGCCATCGGCAAGGGCGACCGCCTGCTCAACCCGATTTCGCGGCTCGATGTCTCCAACCCGATGTCCGGCTCGCTCTACCCGAGTGCCGATGGTCGCTGGGTCACGCTGACCATGCCCGACACCGATCGCTGGTGGCCGACCTTCTCACAACTGGTCGGCATCGCCACCGACGATCCGCGTTTCGATACGCACGAAAAACGCACGGCGGATAACCGTCTCGCACTCATTCACGCGCTGGAAGAAGCCTTCCAGAAACAGCCCGGCAGCCACTGGCGGCAAGGGTTTCAGGAAAAGCAGCTGTCCGCCGATGTCATCGAACAGTTCGACTATCCCGCCAACGATCCGCAAGTCGCCGCCAACCGTTACATCATGACGCTTGACCATCCGAGCCATGGCAAGGTGCAGACGTTGGGTTTCCCCATCTACATGAGCGAGAGCACCGCCCGGCTGGATAAGCTCGCGCCATGCACCGGCCAGCACAGCCGCGCCGTGTTGCGCGATCTGCTGGGCATGAACGAAGACACTTTCTATCAACTCAGTGCTGCCGGTGTGGTGGCTTAAGCAAGCGGAGAGATCAACATGGCAAAAGCACTCGAAGGCCTGCGCGTCATCGACCTCACCGTCTGGTTTCAGGGGCCGGTCGCAGCGCAGTATCTCGCCGATTTTGGCGCGGAAGTCATCAAGGTTGAACGTCCCAACGGCGGCGATCAGGCGCGCGGCGTGCGTTCCATCAAGTCGCTGGAAATCGGCGATTGGAACCAGTATTTCCTCGTCATCAACCGCAACAAGAAAAGCATCGCCATCGACCTGAAAAAACCCAGCGGGCAGAAGATTCTCTACCGCATGATTGAAAAGGCCGATGTGTTTCTTTCCAACCTCGCGCCGGAACAGCTCGCCGCATGGAACCTGTCTTACGAGCAACTCGCGGCGATCAATCCCAAGCTAATCTACGCCACCAACACCGGTTATGGTCGTTTGGGCGGCGTGTCCAAGCCCTCGTTCGACATGACTGTGCAGGCACTCACCGGCGTGATGGCGCGCCTCGGTGAGCCCGGCCAGCCGCCGATCTACATCGGCATGGGCTCGGGCGATGCCTATGGCGGCATCATGTCGGCACTGGGCATCATGATGGCGATCTACCAACGCAAGCGCACCGGCAAGGGGCAGGCACTCGATGCCTCGCTCTACGGCGCGCAGCTCTATCTGGCCGCGCCGCAACTGCAAGCCTTCCTCGCTGGCGACAAGAGCGCGGCGCTGCAACAGTCGCGCAAGCAGGTCGAGAATCCGCTGTGGAATCTTTACCCGACCCGTGGCAAGTGGGTCTATATCTGCGAGCCGAATCACGACGTGCGCTTCACCGCCCTGTGCCGCGCACTGTGCGATGACGCACTGATGCAGGATGCGCGCTTCAAGACCGCCGAGGCGCGTCGCGAACATCATGAAGCCTTGATCGAAGTGATCGAAACCCATACCTCGCGCTTCGATCATGGCGGCTTGCTCGCCGCACTCAAGGCGCAAGGCATCGTCGCCCAGCCGATCAACAATCTGGCTGATGTCATCCGCGACGAGCAGGCATGGCAGAACAACTATTTCATGAAGGCGTATTGCGAGGAAGTGCAACGCGAAGTCGACGTGCGCGGCCTGCCCGTCACGCTTTCGAAAACGCCCGGCGAGATCAACACCCTCGGCCCGCAACTCGGGCAGGATACCGAGCTACTGATGATGGATCTGCTCGGTTATGAATGGGAAGAAATCGAGGCGTTGAAGGCTGAAGGCGCGATTCCGTAACGCATTACGCCCGCGGAACCCAATAACCGTTCAGGCTCAAGGCGAACGGTTTGTTGATTGTTAAACGAAACTGACAAAGGAAGCATTCATGAGCTGGAACGACTGGAGCGTTGTCGAGGGCGACGGACTCGATAATTTCAAGGAAATCATTTACGAAAAGAAGCAGCATCAAGTGCTCGGCGGCGGTATTGCGCGCATTTCGCTGAACAAGCCCGACCGCATGAACACGCTGACGCTGAACACCGTCGATGAAATGTTCCGCGCCTTTTACGACGCCAACCACGACCCCGCCATTGGCGTGATTATCGTCGCCGGCAAGGGCAAGCATTTCGGTGCGGGCGGCGACGTGGATTGGGAACGCTGGGGGCTGCGCGAAGCCTTCTACAACCGCTATCCGCACAACCGTCTGATGCGTATGTCGAGAAAGCCCATCATTGCGCAGGTGCAGGGCTACTGCATTGCCGGGCATAATCACATGGCGTATTGCTGTGACTTCACCATCGCTGCTGACAACGCCGTGTTCGGTCAGGCCGGGCCGCGCGTTTCCTCGCCCGCCGACGGCTTCTTCGTGCCGTATCTGACCAAGGTCATTGGCACTAAGAAAGCGCGTGAAATGTGGATGATGTGCCGCAAGTACAAGGCTCCCGAAGCACTGGCGATGGGCTTGGTGAACACCGTCGTGCCGCTCGACCAGCTCGAAGCTGAAGTCGACAAATGGTGCGAGGAGCTGCTCGAAAAGAGCCCTGGCTGTCTGGAAATTCTCAAGGCAGCATTCGATCAGGAAATGGACGGCTACAAAGACCCCTGCGTGATTTCCGCCGGCATGTATCCCGACTGGTTCGACGACCCCGAAGGCAAGGAAGGCGGTGCTGCGTTTGTCGAAAAGCGCAAGGCCGAATTCTGGGCAATTCGCAACCGCGAAGCCGCAGCACACGCGCAACTGCTCAAGGAATACGAAGAAATCGAAGCCCAGCGTAAAGCCGGTAAATAATCCACTCCCCTCTCCCCTCGTGGGAGGCCGGGGGAGAGGGGGGGGGATAAACGCCCCACCTGTCCGCCCCCGGGGGGCGGTTACTGGTTTGCTCGCTACGCTCGTGATTTATTTGACTCCAGGTTTTACCTGACACTGATTTTGTTCTTTCACCTTAACGCACATGGTAGCCATCTCCACCCACAGAGGATGAAATAAGCGTTACCAAATCACACCCACCCCACCCATCCGCCCCTCGAGGGGCGGCTACTCAT
>CAYTHB010000014.1:0-55397 GCA_964437515.1 uncultured Sterolibacterium sp. | reverse complement strand
CGGGTAACGATTATTTCATCCTCTGTGGGTGGAGATGGCTACCATGATCGTTAGCACCGGGAAGCGGCGTTTGAGTAATTGGATGTCGTAAGTTTCCTATGGGCAAAGCAACAGGCCGCAACGCAAGTGAACCTAGATGTAGCCTCGTAACACAAATGGAGAAGCCGACCCTCTGGTCTGAAGGGGAAGGCCGCTGGATGTCGCTGGAACAACGGAATTGGCGACAACGACTCCCGGGGTAGCAAGGGTGGCATGTTGTGGAGGATATATCGTGCAGCACGGGAGACCCGTTGCGGCGGTGGGGAGGCCACCGACTGAAGCGTATAAGGAAACGAAATCGCAGCAGGCCGCACCGGGAGTCGGAGGGGTTCGTAGTACTGCTTGAGTCTGAGGGACAGCATAACCCCAGAGGAGGGAAGGGACCCTGCTTTGTTCAAGCAACCGAAGCGTGAAGGAAAAGGGGATTGCGCCATGCTAGGGTACTTTCACTACTGGAACTCCAGCAAGGTACTCGACAAGGTGAAAACCCATGCAGAAAACCGCCTGCGGAACCATCTGATGAAACGGCACAAGATTCGAAACAGGGACGAAGCATTGAAGCGCTTCCCGCGTCAGAAGTTGTATGCAGACTATGGGTTATTCAAGGTTCCGGTGAAGACGCGCTGGAAATCGGCGCATGCCGCAATGTGAAGAACACCGGAAAGCCGTGTGCGTTAATAGCGCATGCACGGTTTAATGAGGGAGGGCAGGTATGTGGGACGATGGTATGCCTATTGAGGCACCGCCAGACGAAAGGGGCGGAAACAGCTATGCTCAACCTAATGTCTTATGCATCTGTTCTCTACTCTACACGGTTTTCCGGTTCAGCCCCTAGCCCTCAGAGCAGCGAGGGTGCAACACAAACCCAACCCCATCCCCCACGGACGGCTTTGCACAGCCGTCCGGCTTCGGCGGCACGGAGCAGTGCTCCGTGAAACCCCGCCTACGCCCCCTCAAGGGGCGGCTACTGATTGGCTCGCTACGCTCGAAGCTTCAACCGGACTCCGTTTTCGTTGTTTCACGTTAAAGAACTTGGCTCTGAACCCGTGCTTGTGGTCGCCGCCGAGGGTGACGGCGGGGACGGCAGCCGATGTGGAAAATTTGCTGTCCTTGTTCAAGGATCAATTGACTCATGCCCATTTATACTATTGGGTTACCCCGATTTTGGCGTGAGGAAATATATGAATAAGTCGTCTGTTTTGTTTTTACGGAAACGCCGCTGCTGGCTGGCTGTATCGATGTTAATGGGACTCTCTTTTTCCCTCCATGCCCATTCGATTGAAATCCTGCCCCCCGATCTGCCTGCCGCTGCCGTAGCGAAACGTGTCTTGATTGAGTTGCCGCAGGTGCAGGCGGCCATGAGTCAGCGCATGGCAGAAGAAGCCCAGCGTGATCGTTTAATCAGTGGGCCGCATGAATGGAACCTGAACCTGGGAACCCAGAGCAAGCGGAGCGCACCGGCGGGTCAGGGGGTTGAACGCTATACCGAATGGAATGCGGGTGTAGAGCGTACCTTCCGCCTGCCGGGCAAGGCACGCACCGATGCCGCATTAGGTGACATCGGCGTTCAACAGGCGCAGATGGCTTATGGCGATGCTCTGCATGAAGCCGCACGCGGCCTGCTCAAGAGCTGGTTTTCATGGCAACGTGAAACCCGAACGGTAGTACAGTGGGGGCGGCAGGTAGAGCTACTGAAACAACAGGATGCCGCTGTGAAACGCCGGATGACACTCGGTGATACGGCACGCATCGATAGTGCTCAGGCACAGGCGGCATTGGCACAAGCCGAAGCCCAATTTCATCTGGCGCAGCTTCGCGAACGCAATGCGGTCGAGGATTTGCGTGTGAGCTTTCCCGGCTTGCCACTCGTGATGCCTGTTTCACACGTTGAACCCCGCGTACTGGAGGGTGAACGACGTGAATGGATCGAAGCCATGACAACGAATAGTCATGAGCTGCTGCTGGCCAAAGCCACGACGCGACGTGCGCAGCTCGAAGCCGAACGACAGGAGCAGGAGCGCAGTGCCGATCCCACGGTCGGGCTACAAATATCTCGTGAACAGGGCGGTGAGGATCAGATTGTTGGTGTGACACTGAGCATTCCCCTGACGGGAGATACCCGTCGCGCCATCAGCCGTGTCGCGCACGCAGAAGCCGAAGCCAGTGCCCGTCGCGAAACGGCCATGACGCGCAAAGTAACTGCCGAAGCGCATGTGCAATATCAGTCTGCCCAATCAGGCTATGCCATCTGGCAATCCACCCGATCAGCTACCCAGCGTCTCGAAGAAGCCGCTACGATGCTGGATCGCGCCTATCGTCTGGGTGAAGGAAACTTGAGCGACCTGCTCAATGCCCGTCGCCTTGCCCACGAAGCCCGTCTCACCGAGGAACTCAGCCGTCTCGATGCGCAAGAGCAATACTACCGTCTGTTGTTGGATGCCCATCGTTTATGGGATTTTGAAGACGATGCGGAGGCAGAATCGGCACCCGCGCCCTTACCTGAACAGCGGTCTTCGTTGGTAGGACACAATAACGGGACGCTGTGAACACTGAAGCACACCATTTCAAAATAGGCATCCCTATTTTCATTGCTATGCAAAATGGCAAAAGGCAGGTAAAAATCGAACCCTTCTTTTGCCATTTTTGATCGACTTTTTCAAGGAATTTTCATGTCTGACTGGACTGCGGGTTATGTAGCGGATATTGGCTATACCTATGGTTACTACTACGAATTGAATCCACTTCGTGTACGTCTGGCCTTTGGCAATGCGGGTCTGGCCATGCCTGTCATGGGGCATGCCTGTGAGCTGGGTTTTGGGCAGGGACTGTCAGCCAACATCCATGCCGCTGCATCGACGATGCAGTGGTGCGGCACCGATTTCAATCCCAGTCAGGCCGCTTTTGCGCAGGAGCTGGCGGCAAAAAGTGGTGCGGGAGCTCAACTATATGATGATGCTTTCGCCGATTTCGTCATGCGCCCCGATCTTCCTGATTTCGATTACATCGGCGTGCATGGCATCTGGAGCTGGATTTCGGATGAAAACCGCGCCGTCATGGTGGATTTCATCAAACGGAAACTGAAGGTCGGTGGCGTGCTTTACATCAGCTACAACACCCTGCCAGGATGGGCGAGCTTTGCACCCATGCGCCATTTGATGACACGCCATGCGGAGGTACTGGGTTCCGAAGGGCGCGGGATCGTCAATCGTATCGACGGCGCCATTGAGTTTGCTGACAAGCTCATGCAAACCAACCCCAAGTTTTCGCTTGCAAATCCGCAAGTGGCCAAGCGGCTCGAAGATTTGAAGGGGCATAACCGGCATTATCTGGCGCATGAATACTTCAATCGGGACTGGCACCCCATGCACTTCGCCACCATGGCGGAATGGCTGGAACCGGCCAAGCTGCAATATGCCTGCTCTGCGAACTACCATGATCATGTGGATTCCATCAATCTGACGGTGGATCAGCAGCAGTTGTTGAACGAGATTCCGGATGTCATGTTTCGTCAGAGCGTGCTGGATTTCATCGTGAATCAACAGTTTCGAAAGGACTTCTGGGTTAAGGGATTACGTCATTCCAACCCCCTGGAAGCCAGTGAGGCGTTACGGCGTGAGCGCGTCCTGCTGTTGACTCACCGAGCTGATGTACCGCTCAAGATTCAGGCGGGTCTGGGGGAAGTCAATTTGCTGGAAAATATTTATAACCCCATCCTCGATCAGCTGGCCGATCACAAACCCAAGACCTTGGGGCAGATTGAAAATGCGTTGGCACCCCAAGGCATTGCCATGGCGCAGATTACGCAGGCGATGCTGTTGCTGGCGGGTTCCAATCATCTGGGCAGCGTTCAGGATGATGCGCATATCGCAAAAGCGAAAAAGCGTACAGACAGTCTCAATGCCCATCTGATGAATTTATCCCGTTCCAGTAACGAGCTCCATTTCCTGTCCAGCCCGGTGACAGGAGGCGGGATTCCCGTCAATCGCTTCGAGCAACTCTTCATGCAAGCCATCCTGCAAGGCAGAAAACAGCCGGTGGAATGGGCACTGCATGTGTGGCAATTGCTGGCCATCCAGAATCAGAAACTGGTCAAGGAAGGGAAAGCGCTGGAGACGACCGAAGAGAACATCGCCGAACTGACGCGGCAGGCCGAGAGCTTTGCAGCAAAGCGCTTGCCCATCATGAAGGCACTGCAAATCGTCTGATGCTACTAGGGTTTGGCTATTTGGCCGGCCTGTTGGGCGTACTGGTGGAGTGGCGCGCCTATATGCTGTCCTGTGGCCAGGCGTTTCGTCGCTGGTCAGCGATGGGTGCCGTGCTCTGGGCCGTAATGTATGCAACGCTGGGGGCATGGACGGCCGCAGTGAGCATGGGCAGTACGGCATTGCGTACCCTACTGTCCGTCAGGGTGCTGTCCCGACGCCATCGTCATATCACCGCATCCGCCTTCATCGGGCTGTTTGTCGTGCTGACGGTGGCTTCATGGCAGGGCAACGTTTCATTGCTACCTGCGTTTGCCGTCATCAACACGACTTGGGCTCTGTTTTATCTCGATAACCAGCGTATGCGTGTCGTCCTGCTGGCCTCCAGCGTGGCATGGATCGCCAACGATATCATCTGGCAAGCATGGCCGGCACTGCTGGCCGAGAGCGTCGCCGCATTGCTGAACATCAGAACGATCCGGCGATTGCGTGCGGAGTGCGTGTGAGCGTGAGTTCCCTGTGCGACAAGCACACAGGGAGATGCATCAAGGTTTGATTTTCGTTGGTGCCTGCTCAGCAGGTTGCTCTAATGCGTTCAGTAGATCGATTAGGGGTGCTTTCGAGCTGCGCATGACGCCACGGTGGGGTTGTTCGAGATCCATGACCACGAAGAAAACAGCGGTGACCAGTGCGATGTAGAGTGTCACAGGTGCCATGGCCTGTATGAATGATGTGGAATGGTTGGCACCGCTGCCAAAGCGACCGGCCACAAAGGCACTCACCAGACCGAAGAGCACCAGCAGGATGATGATGGTGTCGGAGATCTGATTCTGGCTGCCATACAGTGCCTTGTCATGTGCCATGGTGATGCCATTGAATCCATTCATGAGCGGTGTGTGCAAGGTGGTGGATTTTTTTTCGGTGATGATTTGCCGTAACACATTCTGGATGCGCTGCTGGCTTTTGCGGCTGCGTGCCGTGATGGCCTGCATTTCAGGTGAATCGATTGTCGCACTGCCGAAGGCCAGTCGTTCCTTGACGTAGCCCACCAGTTCCTGCTGGATTTGCTCGCGTTCGGAACCGCTTAGCATGGAGGCGGTTGCCGCAAAGTCACCGATGGCAATGGCTTCATCCAGGCGGAAGCCCTTGCGGTTTTCATAGCGGTCGGCCGCCCCCGAAAAGGAGAAGGCGAGCAAGAGGGCGAACAAGGCAATGCTGGCATCGGCAATGCGGGTGTTTTCCTTGGATTCATGCGATCCGGTGGATGATATGAGGGATTGGGTATAGACCCCCGCCCATCCAGACAGCATCATCAGCAGAAAGAAAGCAATGCCCAGTTCCCAGGAAGCAAAATGCAAAATGGTGCTCATACAGAATGACCTTATGGTGATAAAAACTAACGGCGACCGCCCATGATGGAGCCCAGCACACCGCGCAGAATTTGACGACCGACTTCACGACCGATGGTGCTAGCCACGCCGCGTGCTGCGCTTTTGGTGGCGGCTTCGAATACGCCTTCACGATGTCCTCCGCGTGGCCCGGTGCTGCCGCCGAACAAATCACCCAACGATGACAGGATGCCACCAGATGATGTGGCGGGCGGGGATGCAACAGGGGGGGCGTATGTTGCCGTCGATGAAGGGGGTGGGTTTTCGGAGGTGGATAGGGGGGCGCTGGATGAATGTGCCGGGCGTGTCTGAGGAGATGATGGAGGCGGAGGAGGAATGGCACCCGGACGACGCGATGTGGGTGCGGCTGTCGGAGATATCGCAGCGTTTTCTGGTGCAGCACCTTCCTTTAACACTTCGTGAGCGGATACCCGATCAATGCCATCGTGATATTTTCCCAGGAGCGGACTGGCATCGATTTCGGCTTGCCGTTCTTCTGGCGTCAATGGGCCCAGACGAGAAGCCGGTGGAAAAATCATCGCGCGTTCCACGATGTTCGGGCGACCTTTTTCGTCGAGGAAGGAAATCAGTGCCTCACCCACACCTAAATCACCGATGACGCTGGCGGCATCGAATTTCGGATTGGCGCGCAAGGTTTCTGCTGCTACCTGCACAGCTTTCTGGTCGCGTGGTGTATAAGCACGCAAGGCGTGTTGAACACGGTTGCCGAGTTGCCCCAGAATTTTTTCAGGCACATCCATGGGATTCTGGGTCACGAAATATACGCCCACGCCTTTGGAGCGGATTAGTCGCACGACTTGTTCCACTTTGTCGGTGAGGGCTTGTGGGGCATCGGAAAACAGCAGGTGGGCTTCATCGAAGAAGAACACCAGTTTGGGCTTGTCCAGATCGCCTGCTTCGGGGAGTTGTTCAAAGAGCTCGGCCAAGAGCCAGAGCAGGAAAGTGGAATACAGCGCGGGGGCGTTGATGAGTTTTTCCGCCGCCAGCACATTGATGAAGCCACGGCCATTTTCATCCACGCGCATCAGATCGTGAATGTCGAGCATGGGTTCGCCAAAGAACAGGTCGCCGCCTTGTGTTTCCAAAGTCAGCAAGCCGCGCTGGATGGCACCGATCGATGCTGAGGCGACGTTGCCGTATTCGGTGGTGAATTCTTTTGCGTTGTCGCCGACGTGCTGCACCATCGCCCGCAAATCCTTGAGGTCGAGCAGCAATAATTGACGATCATCGGCAATTTTGAATACCAGTTGCAAGACACCGGCCTGCGTTTCGTTCAGCCCCAGCAAACGCGCCAGTAATAGTGGCCCCATATCGGAAATGGTGGCGCGTACCGGAATGCCGTTTTCACCAAAGACATCCCAGAACACGGTGGGATTGGCAAAGGGCGCAAAGCCTTCCAGTCCGAGTTCGGCCACCCGTTTTTCCAGCTTGGGCGTGAGTGTTCCTGCGCTGGCTACCCCCGCCAGGTCGCCTTTGACATCTGCCATGAATACCGGTACCCCGGCATAGGACAGACGTTCAGCAATCGATTGCAGGGTGACTGTTTTGCCCGTACCCGTCGCACCCGTGATGAGGCCGTGACGATTGGCCATTTGAGGCAAAAGTGCAGGAAAGCTGTCGGCATCGACAGCTTTGGCGATGTAAAGTGGTTCAGTCATGGCAAGTATCCAGATGAGAATAAGCGGTGGATTTTATCAACGTACACGTCAGATGATGATGGTTCCACCATCCACATGAATATTCTGTCCGGTAATCCAGCGGCCATCGTGGGATACCAGCGCGGCGACACCATCGGCGACATCATCGGCTTGCCCCAGACGTTTCATGGCTGACATGCTGGCACCGACCTTGCGCAGCATGGCAGCATCGCCGCCTTCGAGCATGGGCGTATCCGTCATGCCGGGAGAAACGATATTGACCGTGATGCCACGGGGTGCCAATTCGCGTGCCAGCACCTTGGCAAAGGCTTCCAGTGCGGCCTTGCTTCCGGCATAAAGTGCCATGCCTTCACTGTTGGAAACGGTGATACCACTGGAAATATTCACGATGCGCCCGCCGTCTTCGATGCAGCGCGCGGCTTCACGACACATCATGAAAGTGCCTCGTGCATTCACGGAAAAAATATGGTCATAGGCTTCCATGCGAATATCGCGAAAGGGCTTCATGTGGCCAATGCCCGCATTGTTGATGACGACATCGATGCGTCCATAGCGGTCTTTTGCTGCGGCGAAAAGGGCGAGCACATCGTCTTCACGCGCAATATCCGCCTGATGGGCAAAAGCCGTTCCACCCTGCGCCTCGATGTCGGCAACCGTCTGGCGAGCACCCTCGGCCGAACGCGACCAGACCACGACGACACGCAAACCGTCCCGTGCCAGACGCAGACTGATGGCACGCCCAATGCCCGTCCCGCCACCGGTGACGATGGCGACGCGTGCAGCATTCGGCGTGCTGAGGGAAAGAGCGTCATTCATTTGCAGTCCTTTCTTATTTGGGTCATCCGATAGAGGCTCTCAGATAAAATCCGCATCAATGATTATGACTTCAACCTAGAAACCGCAGTTGACCGCTTATCATCATCACAAACTCCAGTCATGCTGCCTGTTTTTCATTATCTATCAACTTCACCTTGCGGGTGAGCACGCTATGCCCCGCAGGAAATCCCCTTGGGGGACGCCGTCGATTGCACACTCGAAGGCGTCCAACTACGGTTTCTAGGTTCAAATATTGAAACGGTACATTAGCCAGACACACAGACACACAGAATATGACGTCGACCAAAAACAAACCTCCCCAGCCCGATGCCTACCGCAATTCGGATGCCAGTGTGACGGTGGCCTTTCCCGAGCCCACGGACAGCACGGCGCTTCAGCACGAAAAACGACGTGCCGGACAGGCTTTGCGACGCATCATCGATGGGCTCATCATGAAGCGACCGACACCAGAAGCGATTGCGATGTGTGCGGAGCAACTCGAAGCATTGGCAACACAACTTGAAGCGATGCCGGATAAGCCGGCGCGCACGAGTTTCGGCCATCGCATGAAGCCCGAAGACGTGCGTGATTTTCTTGAGTTCAGCCCGCTGGTGGGCCACGCGAATCCCATCGCGCCTCCGCTGGAAATCTGGGTCGAAAACGGAATGGCACGCGGACGGGTATATTTTGGCCGACGTTTTGAAGGTGCCCCCGGGGTGGTGCATGGCGGTTATGTCGCTGCCATCTTTGATGAGTTGTTGGGCTTCGTTCAGGGGTTTGCCAAGCAGCCTGGCATGACCGGAACTCTTACGATTACTTACCGCGCCCCCACGCCGCTGCTGACCGAATTGACGCTGGAAGGTAATCTCGAAGGAACAGAAGGACGCAAAATTCATACGGTGGGTCGAATTTATGCGGGTACGATCTTGCTGGCTGAGGCTCGCGGCGTTTTCATCACGCTGACCGAAGAGCAGTATGCCATGGTGGCTGCGATGCAAAGCGGGGGCGAGCCTCTATGAACAGCCCCGTCGCGCATTCACCTTGCCTACTTCCTTTGTTCGCGCTGAACCGCGTGCGTAACCAGCGCATCGAAAGGGACGACAGCGACCACTGCATTTCGGGGTGATTTTCTCGATCGTGTCTGTCTGAAATCGAGTCTGACATTGTTAAAATATAAAACAATGGATTCCATCAGCGCACATGCACGCACATGAACGGGGTAGCGCAGTTATGCACCATGTAACTCTGCCGCCCCTCAAGGAGCAGCGACGGGTTTGCGTGCTTCAAACGGACTCTGATTTTTGTATTTCACGTTAACGATCATGGTAGCCATCTCCACCCACAGAGGATGAAATAATCGTTACCCGATACACCCACCCCACCCATCCGCCCCTCAAGGGGCGGCTACTAATTGGCTCGCTACGCTCACATCTTCAACCCGACTCTGATTTTTGTACTTCACGTTAATAAGGAATTTGACATGTCAGCCCTTTTTCGTTCTTTCTCTGTAGCGACGCTACTGACAGCCGCACTCTTTGCGGGTCATGCACAGGCGATGGGGTCGCGTCCCCAGCATGTCGATGACGAGGCGATTGCTACGCGTATTCAGCCTGTCGGTCGTGTCGTATTCGCGGCTGTCGCCGCTGGCAGTAGCGCGCCTCGCACGGGGGAGGAACTTTTCAAATCAGCGTGTAGCGCCTGTCATGCGACAGGAGCTGCCGGAGCGCCGAAAATGGGTGACAAGGCGGCTTGGGCACCGCGTCTGGCTCAAGGTCTGGAAGGTTTGTTGAAATCCGCCATCAACGGCAAAAATGCGATGCCGCCCAAGGGGGGCTCGAATGCCAGCGACTTTGAGTTGTCACGCGCCATTGTGTATATGGCGAATCAATCCGGCGCGAGTTTCAAAGAGCCGGTCGAGACGAAATAATCTCCCGCTATCCTGCTGTACCGCCGTCCAGCAAAGCCTTGAACTGCGCCAGCTTGGCGCGTCCAGCGGCTTTGTCTTGCGGCGCGTTTTCCTGTTTTCCGCCGGAAAACTTCAAATCGTCGCCCATTTCCGCAATAAAGCGTGAGGGCTCGCAGTTGTGCCATTCCCGTCCCTGTTTGCGCCGTGCGCACCAGCTTAGATGCAGGCTGCGTTCGGCGCGGGTGATGCCGACATACATGAGTCGTCGCTCCTCGGCGATGCGTCCTTCAGCCTCGGCATCACGATGCGGCAACAGCCCTTCCTCGATACCCACCAGAAACACATGACCGAACTCCAGCCCTTTTGCGGCATGGAGTGTGGCAAGTTGTACGGCATCGTGGTTTTCATCATGCTTGTCGAGCATGGAAATCAAGGCCACGGTCTGCGTCAATTCCAGCAGCGTCTTATTGTCTTCCTCACCCTTCTTCGACAGCCATTCCACAAAATCGCGCACATTGCCCCATTTGCTTTCGGCTTCACGCACTTCGCAGGATTCAAAAAGCCAGCTTTCATAGCCGATGGCTTGCAACAATTCTTCGAGCAGTGCGCCCGCCGGTTCGCGGGTGGCGCGAAATTCGATGCGCTGGATGAAATGACAGAACTCGCGCACCACGCCTAGCTGTTTCGCAGGGACATGACTCTCCGCACCGACTTCCAGCGCGGCAGCCAATAGACCGATTCGACGTTGTCCGGCATAACGCCCCAAGGCTTCGAGTGTCGTAGCGCCCACGCCGCGTTTTGGGGTGGTGATGGCACGAATGAACGCCGGATCGTCATCGTTATTGGCAATCAGCCGCAGATAGCAGGTCATGTCCTTGATCTCGGCACGATCAAAAAATGACTGGCCACCCGACATGACGTAAGGAATGCGGTTATCGCGCAATTGCTGCTCGAATGCTCGTGCCTGATGATTGCCGCGATAGAGGATGGCGTAATCGCTGAACCGTGTACGTTGCTGGAATTTATGCGCCTGAATCTTCATCA
Organism: uncultured Sterolibacterium sp.; assembly: GCA_964437515.1. Lineage (GTDB taxonomy): Bacteria > Pseudomonadota > Gammaproteobacteria > Burkholderiales > Rhodocyclaceae > Sterolibacterium. The sequence continues at coordinate 44,323 of CAYTHB010000014.1, read as the reverse complement.
CTACCAGCTCGGCCTCGTGTTCGCCATCGCGACAGGCATGAATCTGGATGGCCTCACCATGGCCATGCTCTGACCAGAGTTTTTTCTCGAATACCTTGGGATTGTGAGCAATCAGATTATTGGCAGCGGTCAGGATGCGCACGGTCGAACGATAGTTCTGTTCCAGTTTGACTAGGCGCAGTAGCGGAAAATCCTCGCGCAGCAAATGCAGGTTTTCTACATCCGCCCCGCGCCAGGCGTAGATCGACTGGTCATCGTCGCCCACCGCCGTAAACGCCGCGCGCGGCCCCGCCAGCAGTTTCAGCATCCGGTACTGGCATTTATTGGTGTCCTGATATTCATCCACCAGCAGATAGCGTAGCCGCCCCTGCCAGCGTGCCAGTACCTCGGTATCACGCTCGAACAGGCGCACTGGCAGACGGATGAGATCATCAAAATCGGTTGCCTGATACGCCTGCAGGGTACGCTCATACTCCGCATAGAGCCGTGCAGCCGCCAGCTCCAGTGGTTCCTCTGCGGCAGCGATGGCGGCATCGGGCTCGACCATCTGGTTCTTCCACATCGAGATGCGACTTTGCACGGCGCGGATGCGCGCCTTGTCCGCATTCGCCAGCAACTCGGCGATCAGGCTCGCGCAATCACTGGCATCGAGTATGGAAAACCCCGGCTTCAAGCCGCAGGCTTTCGCCTCTTGCCGGACGATGCGCGCACCCAGCGCATGAAAGGTGCTGACGGTCAGCCCGGTCAATGAACGTCCTGGCATCAGCTTGCCGATGCGTTCTTGCATTTCTCGTGCCGCCTTGTTGGTAAAGGTGATGGCCGCGACATGTTGCGGCTGCATGCCACACTCTTCAATCAAATAGGCGATCTTGTGCGTGATGACACGGGTCTTGCCGGAGCCCGCCCCGGCGAGCACCAGCAGGGGCGTATCGAGATGACGGATGGCTTCGTGCTGCGGGGGATTGAGCTTGGACATGAAAATTTCAACAGCAATGAACGGCGTACAGTTTACTCGTTCGCTGACGCGGGCTCAGGGAATTTCCGGCAGTGCGATCAGGTCGCTGCGCGCTGCACCCGCCGACATGGTCTGACAGGCCGTCAGAAATTCGCGCAAGACCGCCGTATGGTATTTGTCGCGATGCCAGAGAAACTGGAAGCGTCGGGTCAGATCCAGCATCGGCGTATTGATGGGTGCCAGACTGCCACGACGGAAGGCATCGCGCAGTGCCAACCGTGAAATACAGCCAATCCCCAGCCCGGATTCCACGGCGCGCTTGATGGCTTCGGTATGCTCCAGTTCCAGCCGCAGCCGCATCGCAGGCTCGACATGAAATGGACGCAATGCCTGCTCGAACACTTCACGCGTCCCTGAGCCCTGCTCGCGCAAAATCCAGCGTTCCTCCATCAGTGTCTCGATCGGCACATTCTGCTGCCGTACCAAGGGATGATCCGGCGCGGCAAATACCACCAGTTCATCATGCACCCAGGGTAGGGTGACTAGATCCGGATGGCGGCAGGAACCCTCGATCAGTCCCAGATCCAGCTCGTAGCCGGCCACCTGCTCGACAATGGTGGCCGTGTTATGCACTTTCAGTTGCACCTTGGCTTCCGGATGCTGCTGCAAAAAATCAGCAACGATCAGCGTCGCCAGATAATTACCAATGGTCAGCGTCGCTCCAATGCGCAAGACCCCCAAGCCCGTGCGTCCTTCCAGCAGCGCCTCGATTTCTGCGGTGCGATCAAGCAACTCCACCGCCTTGGGCAACAACTGCTCGCCTAATGTATTGATCTGCAAACGCTTGCCCACCCGCTCGAACAAACGGCAGTTGAATTGGCTTTCAAGCTCGCTAAGTGCTGTACTCGCCGCCGATTGCGACAAGGCCACCGCATCGGCCGCACGCGACACGCTGCCCAAGCGGGCGACGGCGACAAACACGCCAATCTGACGTAGGCTGAACTTCATATTCAAAAAACCGAATGATTATCTCTAAAAAATCAATTTTACAGATAAATCAGCATTCTCTAAAATTCGCTCATTATTTTTCGTACTGGAGCCTGTCGTGAGCAATCTCAACACCGAACGTGTACTCAGCGTCCATCACTGGAACGACACCCTGTTCAGCTTCCGCACCACGCGTGATCCCGGTCTGCGTTTCGAGAATGGCCAGTTCGTCATGATTGGACTGGAGGTCGATGGCAAGCCATTGATGCGCGCTTACAGCATCGCCAGTGCCAATCATGCCGATCATCTGGAATTCTTCAGCATCAAGGTGCAAGACGGCCCGCTCACCTCGCGCTTGCAGCATCTGCAAGAAGGCCAGGACATCATGGTCAGCAAAAAACCCACCGGCACGCTGGTGGTGACCGATCTGCTACCCGGCAAGAATTTGTATCTATTTGGCACGGGAACAGGACTGGCTCCTTTCCTTAGTCTGATTCAGGATCCGGAGACTTATGAGCGTTTCGAAAAAGTCGTGCTGGTGCATGGCGTGCGTCAAATCAACGAATTAGCCTACTCCGACTTCATCAGCCGCGAATTGCTCGATCATGAATTTCTTGGCGAAGATGCGCGCGAAAAGCTGATCTATTATCCGACGGTAACGCGCGAGCCTTTCCGCAATCGTGGTCGTCTGACCGACCTGATCGACTCCGGTAAATTGTTTGAAGACATCGGCCTGCCCCCTCTCGATCCGGCACACGATCGCGCCATGCTCTGCGGCAGCCCACACATGCTCAAGGACACCTGCGAACGCCTCGATGCACGCGGTTTCAAAGTGTCTCCGCGCATCGGTGTCGCTGGAGACTATGTCATCGAACGGGCATTCGTGGAAAAGTAATCCCCCATCCAAGGCTTCGTATCAAACACGAAGACCTTTAATTGACAACGGGCTACGCGATGTATTGCGTAGCCCGTTTTCCATGGCGCGTCGTCTGGATTGTTCCAGCGTCATGGGTTGGAACAATTTGCCATCGCAGCGGCAAAAACTGCCTGATGTTGCCCTGTTCACACAGCCATGCGGCAAAACGTCAGAGATAGCCACGTCAAAAACCATGGTTTCAATATCCTGGCACGCCTCTTGCTGACACCTGTTCAATCGCTGCAATACCTGATGGGCGACTGAATTTGAGAAGTATGAAGAGTTTTTACCCTGGATATTTTTGAAATGTTGAAGCACTTCGACTGCGCGACGCCGCAATGACGCCACCCCGCAGAAACATGTAAAGGAGAATCAAAATGGCCTCGATCATCAACACCAACATGGCATCGATCAATGCCCAGCGCAATCTGACCAGTTCACAGAATGCGCTGCAGATTTCCCTGCAACGTCTGTCTTCTGGTCTGCGGATCAACAGTGCCAAAGACGACTCTGCCGGGATGGCGATTGCCTCACGCATGTCCGCCCAGGTCAGTGGCCTGCAACAGGCGAGCCGGAATGCCAACGACGGCATCTCGCTTGCACAGACGGCCGAAGGTTCGATGGCATCGATTGGCGACATTCTCCAGCGGATGCGCGATCTGTCCGTGCAGTCCGCCAACGGTACCAACAGCGTCTCCGATCGCGCCTCCATCCAGAATGAAGTCGATCAGCTCTACGCTGAAATCGACCGTATTTCGGGCACTGCCGAATTCAACGGCATCAAGCTGCTCAACGGCAACAGTGCCAACAACGCCTTCCAGGTCGGTGCCAATGCAAACCAGACCATCGCCTTTTCCATTAACGAAGTCTCGACCAAGGCCATGTCGCTCAATGGTGCTGTGGCGCCGGGGCAATTGAATAGTGGCCGTATCAGCGGGGCAGCACCTGTGGCCGGTAGTAATGAACTGATTTTCAATGGCAAGGGTGTTCCGATGCTGGCGGCTTCGACATCGGCCAAGCTGCAAGCAGCCGACATCAATGCCGCGACCGGCATCACCGGGGTTTCGGCTACGGCTTACAACTCCGTCAGTGGTACGGTGGGCTCCAGCGGCATCACCAGCGGCCTGACCATCCAGATTGGTGCTGCCACGGCGGTCACAATCAGCAACTCCTCCAGCATGACGGATCTCGTGGAGCGTATCAACAAGGAAGCGGGGGGCGTGACTGCCTCTCTGGGGGGCAAGGGCGAGCTGCTGCTCAGCAATGACACCGGCGAAAACATCACCGTTGGCGGTACGGTCAATAACTCAGGTCTGACCGCAGGCACCTATCGGGGCTATCTGTCGCTCACTTCCGGTGATGGCTCCGAGATCAAATTGACCTCGACCTCCACCGCAGGTAATGCGCTGAATAAATTTGGCTTCAACCTCAGTGCCACCGCCTCGAATGTCACGAGCCGCTATATGGTTTCGGGTGCGGCAGCCAGTGCCACTGCTGCCTCGGCGCTGCTGAATGCCACCACCCGTCAGGGTGCCTTGCTGGTGTCGGATGATGTCAAAATCAACGGCATCTCGGTGGGTGTCACGGGCACGAGTGCGGCAGAAAAAGCCGCGACCATCAATGCGCTCAAGGATCAGACGGGCGTCAGTGCCACAGCCTCCACCACGGCGTATATAACGCTCAACTTCAGTGCTGCGGGAACCATTTCCATCAACGGAACCACTGTCGCCACGGTTACTACAGATGATACCGCCGCCGTGGTTTCCAAAATCAATGCGGCGGGCATTTCAGGGGTTGTGGCCTCAACTGATACGGTGACGGGTAAATTGAAACTGGTTTCTGCTTCAGGGAACGACTTGGTGCTGGGTAATGCAGGGGGCTCCCCCATAACCAACGTGACCTCGGATACTAATGTGACGGCGACCGCACTTCCTGCTGCCCAGTATCTTGCCGTCCGGGGAGAACTCAACCTCAAGGGAGAAAACGGGGCATCGGTCAACATTTCCGGCGCGGCTGCCAGCATCAACAAGCTGGGTTTGACCGAGCAGGGCGGGGCTACGGCCGTGGTCGGGGGCAAGCTGACGGTCGGTACGGCGCAGCAGGCGCAGGCGGCCATCACCCAGATTGATCGTGCCATCAACTACGTCAATACCCAGCGCTCGACCATGGGTGCGATCCAGAATCGTCTGGTAACCACCATCTCCAACCTGGCTGCATCGGTGGAAAGTATCACTGCTGCACGTAGCCGGATTCAAGATACGGACTTCGCGCTGGAAACCGCGAACATGACCCGTAACCAGATTCTGCAACAAGCCGGTACCGCCATGTTGGCACAGGCCAACTCGCTGCCGCAGAATGTGCTGAGTCTGCTCAAGCAGTAAGCATCCGCGATTAACAGCCGGATCATATCCTCTACCCTTCACCCCGAAGCCACGATGCGCTTCGGGGTGTTTTTGTTGACCTGCTTTCCGACACTACCCCGACAGAAAATTCCGCCTCGGGTTCTTTGTTTTCAGCACATCAAAACACGAAGCCCCAACCCACAAAAGTGAGGTCGGGGCTTCGTGTTTGAACATCAGGGAGAGGATTGACTACAACCGCATCTCCCCACAAAAGCAACAGTGTTTCAGTTCCCCTGCGCTTCGATTGGCGGTGTATCCAGATCAGTTTCATCCGACTGTCCGGAAGGCATGTTGAGCCAGGCCGCGAGTGCAGGCAGGAAGAAAATCGCCCCCAGCACATTGACGAGGAACATGAAGGCCAGCAGTAGCCCCATGTCGGACTGATACTTGAGCGTGGAGAACGCCCAGGTACCCACACCAATCGACATGGTAATCGCGGTAAACACGGCGGCTGTCCCGCGCTGGCACATGGCTTCGTAGAAGGCGGTGCGCAGATCCTGTCCCAGATGCTCCATCTGATGCTGGATGCGCTCGAACAGGTAGATACCGTAATCGACGCCGACCCCCACACCTAGCGCGATGACCGGCAAGGTGGCGACCTTGAGGCCGATTCCCAGAGCAGGCATCAGGGCGTTACAGAGGACGGATACCAGAATCAGCGGCACGATGATGCAGACGGCGGCGCGCCATGAGCGGAAGGTGATGAGACACAGCACGGTGATGGCGCCGAAGATAGCCATCAGCATGGTGATTTCAGCTTCTTCCACGGCCTCATTGGTGGCAGCCATCACGCCCGCATTACCGCCGGCCAGTTTCAGCTCGACATGGTTTTTGTTTTTGTCTTCAGCGGCAATGAATTTCTTGGCTTCGGCAACGACATGATGCAGCGTTGCTCCCTTGTGATCCTTGAGGAAGACCATGACCTGTATCGCCTGACAGGCTTCGGTATTGATCCCGTATTCCGGATCATAAGCACGACCGCCCTGACGCAAGGCTTCATAACTGCGTCCGATGGCACCCCAACGCGGGCTGCCTTCATTTTGCGCGGCGACTACGACCTTGCCGATGGTGGGCGCACTGATGACGGACTGAACACCATCCACGCCACGCATGTAGTATTCGAGGCGCTCCAGTGTATTCATGAGCGGATAATCCAGACAGCCTTCCTTGAGATTTTGCGCTTCGGCAATGATGGTCAGCACGTCCGTCCCGATTTCGTAACTGTCAGCAATCTGTTTGGTATCCTTGTTCAAGCGAGACGATTGACGCAATTCGGGGAAGCCCACGCCAATATCGCCAATTTGCAGTTTGCGTGCTTCGATCGTACCCACCACGGTCAAAATCGTGGTCAGCGCGAAGATGGCCAGTGCCGGCTTGGGCTGGGTGAATACGGAAAGGCGCCACCAGAGCGGATGTTTGCCGACCCCATCCATTTCATTGGCTTTCATGGCGCGCGATTCCAGCTTGAGATGCGACAGAATGATGGGCAGCATCATCTTGTTGGTCACAATCATCAACAACACACCCAGACAGGCCGTGATACCCAACTCATGCACGATGGGAATCTTGATCTGCATGATGACCATGAAACCCAAGGCGTTAGTGAGCAAGGCCACGGTGCCCGGAATGAAGAGCTTGCGAATGGCGGCATGAGCGGCCTGCTCCGATGTCGCACCCTTGAGCATTTCCAGTTTCCAGGCATTGGTCATCTGTACCGCGTGTGAAACCCCGATGGAGAAAATCAGGAAAGGTACGAGCATGGAAATCGGGTCGATACCCAGCCCTACCAGCGGCAACAAACCCAACAACCAGACCACCGGCAATAGTGCCACGATCAGCGCGACGACCGTCAGCTTGAGCGAACGGCAGTAAAGGAAGAGCAGCACTGCGGTAATGACGAAAGCAATGGCGAAGAAGGTGAACACGCCAATCAGCCCCGATACGACTTCACCCACCAGCATGGTGAAACCCATGACCCCGATTTCGACATTGGGGGATTGATATTTCTGGCGGATTTCCTCCATCTGCTTGGAGACTTCATACAGATTCAGGTGTTGTTCCGGATTATTCGGATCTTTTTCCTGGAGTTCGGCAGAAACCATCGCCGATTTGAGATCGGTGGACACCAGACGACCAATCACGCCGGAACGTGTCACATTCACGCGAACCTGTGCCAAGTCGTCTGCGTTATCCGAAGAAAACTGGGCGGGTACCACCACATCGCCCTTGAAGCCGTCTTCGGTCACTTCGACGTACTTCACATTGGGCGTGAACAACGAGGCGAGCTTGTTGCGCTGAACGCCGGGCGTAAAGAAGACTGCATCGGTCACTTTGCGCAAGGTATCCAGAAACTCCTTGTTGTAAATGTCGCCTTCCCCCTTCCACTGGACATTGATGAGCAACTGATTGGCTCCCGGGAAGGTGAACATGTACTTCTCGAAGGTCTTCATGTACGGATGCGTCATCGGGATCATTTTCAGGAATCCCGGATCGAGCTGGATCTTGGTGGCCGAATAACCAAAACCCAGTGTCATCGCCACAAAGATGGTGAACAGGATGCGCCGGTAGCTAATCAGAAAATCGGCGCAGCGATCAACGAACTTGCGAAAAGCCGACGGTGTGGTGCGACGATTCTTGATCGTGCCTGCTGCTGTATTCGTGCTCATTGTCCCGCCCCCTGCTTATCGTTCTTATCATGCTTGCCAGCGTCCAGATTAAGTTCGTGTATGCCTCCCAGTGCAGCCGATACCAGACGGCCTCCTGGCAGTGCAACGACAGCGGTCAGGTTGTTCCCCTTGTTTTCCTGAACGATGCGGAAGTTATCCCCCTGATCGTTGGACGCGATGACCACACCGCCCTGACCATAAATCAGGATAGTGCCGTCCTCAAGCACTGTGTGGCCGAACAGACCGACGGAAATATTCGTCTGAATCTGCTTCCATGTCGCGCCGAAATCCTTGGTCAGAAACACGTTTCCGCGCAAACCATAGGCGACCCATTCCTCTGCGCTGAGACGAATCACGCCAAACATGGTGCCGCGATAAAACTCGGGCATTTTCTGCCAGGTCGTGCCGTAGTCCGTCGATTTCATCGCCAGCCCACGTTCGCCGACCATCATCAGATGGCCATCCTTGGCACCCGCAATGGCGTAGATATGGGTATCACCCGAACCCGACTCACGTTTTTCCCAAGTACGGCCGTGGTCGTTGGAAACAAAGAAACGACCAAAGCTGCCGTAAGCAAAAACGGGGCCTTCTGCCAGCCCCCACACTCCCAGCAAAGGCTCGGAAACCGTCTTGTCGAACAGCGTTTCATGCCAGTTCAAGCCGCCATCCTCGGTCATCAACGCCCAAGCATCGTGCCCAACGGCCACACCCTCTTTGTCATTGAAGAACGTGACCTGCGTTAGCGCCGAGCCCCGATTGTCCTTGATCTGAGCATTCTTCCAGGTTTTACCCTGATCTTCACTCACCAGAATATGCCCCAGTTCGCCCACGGCAACCAGACGATTGCCGGCCAGCGCAAGCCCGGTGGCTGAAAAACGATCGGCGGGGGTGGATGTTGCCGCAAACACAGGAAGTGGTCGCGACGTGAAGGAAATATACGCGCCGATGGCAACAATCAGCGACATGGCCAAGCCAATTAACAATCGCATGTGCGCTCCTCCAGCCAGCTATCGAGACAATGGCACATATGCTCTCCTCCGTTTTTATGGCAAATTTTTTGGAATTTACGACGTGACCTTTGATTATCGCATCGTCCACACAGAGTATGGGACGACATAAGCGAATATTCGGCCGCAATGTGGTTCAAACGTCACATTATCATTTCATGAAGACATTGCAGCATTTTCTTGAATCTATTTCTTGAACCTAGTGGGTCAAACGGAGGGCTCGGCGGCTGCGTCATTTTCGGTGGCGGGATCGGTGAGCCGCCGAATCGTCAAGGCGCAGCGTTGTTCAATCAAGGTATTGATTTGCTCAACCACGGCATTGCCTGCAAAATTGTGTCTGGGGTCAGATTGAAGTTTGCGTGCCGTCGCTGGCAGTAACTTTGTCAACTCCAGAATGCGCCGTTTGGTCTGCGCCTTGGTAAAGCCTACGCCTTCAGCGAACTGCTCCCAGTGACGAGCCTGTACTTCGCTGAACTTGTACTTGCTGCCGATTTTCATCGCCATCTTTGGTGTCAGTGTTGGATACACCGCCGTCGATAGCGTATCGTAAAACGGTGCCAGAACGGGGGGCTTACCTGAGTACAGCAGAGAGAAGTTCTTGGCGTGCGCATCATGATTCCCGATTAGCGCATTGAAGATCACGTAATCGAGCAGTCGCAGAACCTGCGGCGCACTAGGGCGCGTCGCACTGCGCACCAGCTCAAAACACTGAGCCAAATCCGGCCCCCCTTCATTTTGATACTTCATTTCGGGTACTACGCCCAGAGCCTGGCAAAAGTCCTCTTGATGCAGGCGTTGCCGGTGCCCCTGCGCATCGATCAGTCGGTCGTAGCGCTCAACCAGCAGAAACGAACGATCCAACACCCAGTGAACTTTTGATTTTGCTGGCTTTAGCCGCATGGCATCAGCCAGTGCCATGCAAAACCCTTCGTTAATCACGCTGTCGGGGGCGGCGTGGATGGCCGGTTTCAGGATGTGGGAGCTAGGCGTGCCGCTCCGGGGCAGTCCGATACGCGCACCATCAAAAACCACGGGTAACTTGTCTTGGGCGCCAGCCAAGGAAAGCCGCAAGCCGTCTTTGCCTGCCAACATGGGGCGATGCGGCAATTCATCCAGGATGGCAACGACTTCCTCGTCGCTCAGCCATTGAACGTCATCGCTGCGGCTCGGCATAGGCAAGGTCTGCCCCGGCTCAAGAAAGGTCACAGCCCCAGCGCATTCGCCACCGATGTGGTTTAGCAGCGCAAAGTCGTTCTGGCCAGACACCTGAAACTGCTGCGCAATCAGGCGGCGCATCTGCCCTTCGGGCAGTAGCCCCGCAAAGAATGGACGCGTTTTTCGATCATCAAATGGCTCTGCTTGCAGGGGCAGCGAGCTGGACAAAGCAACGGCGTCTTTGTGTGACAGCCAACCGGGTGCGTAGTGAAAATTTAGTCGCCCATCGATCAGGGCCAACGTGCCGACACGATAGTCGAAAAGCCAGACGTCCAGCTCATGCACCATGGTCGGCATCCTCGCGTTGATCGTCGGAAGCAGCAGATGGCAATCCACTCAACTGGACTTCACCCCCCAGGGCATCAATGACCCGCAGCACGTTTTCCAGCCGCAAGGTGGGCTTACCTGCTTCAAGGTCGACAATGAAGCGCACACCTACCCCAGCCGCCAACGCCAACTGGGGCTGGGTCAGCCCGAGCTGCTTGCGAGCGGCACGCAGTGCACGCCCGAGTTGTTGAGGCGATCGAATGGATGTCATGGCTTGTTTAGTTTCCCGTTCGGGAAATTATCAATTACAACTGGACTATGTGCAAGCGACATTTCCCGATCGGGAATATTCGGTGTGTTTAGGGTATGATCCGATCCTTTATTTCCTGATCGGGAAATAAAAGACCGTTCTCAATTTTCCAAATTGATACCCATTTACACCTATTCACCCGGTAATTAGGGTTTGATTGCGATGGCCTTGTCACCTCATGGAGGCATTGCAGCATTTTCTTGTAAGGAAGAACGCCCTTGATTATGCATTTCAATCCTCCGAAGAACTGCGTATCATGAAAAAGACCGAGAACCGTCGTCGGCGGAGTCTTTACAAAGGAGAAGTCATGAATCCCGAGCAAATCAAACAAGCCATCAATGCCATTGCCTCGCAGTTGCAAGCCAATCCAGACCTAATGCACGGTCAGATAGACCTACTGCGCGCAGTGCTTCCAAACGCATCAGAGGAAACGCTGCGCAATCTCGTTCGTAAGGTCTCTGCTCCCAATTTCAACGTGACCTCGATTCAGAAAGACTTGGAGGCACTTCTTCGTCCGTAGGTGAGGGCTGCGACTGATTGATTCGCTGCGCTCGAAACTTCAGCCGAACTTCGTTGTCGTTGTTTCACGCTGAACAAGCAACACGGAAGAAACATGAACATCGACACTCCACTGACTTTCCCCTGGGCAAACGCGCCGCAGCCGAATGGTGAATTGCGGGAAATCGCTCCTGGCATCCTCTGGTTGCGGATGCCGCTGCCCTTGGCGCTCGATCACATCAATCTTTATCTGCTGCACGATGATGATCGTGATGGTTGGATGATCGTGGATACCGGCATCGGCGACGCTGTCACCCGGGCGTTATGGGAAAAGATTATTTCAGAAAATCTAATAGGGACGCGCATTATTGGCATTGTGTGCACACACTATCATTTTGACCATGCGGGGCTGGCAGGATGGCTGACTGAACGGCTGCGTGTGCCCTTATACATGAGCTATGGCGAGTACTACACGCTGCGCACCATGGCGATGACCTACGAAGGCGAGCTTCCCTGGCAGCATGTCGAATACTTTCATCGGTGTGGCACGCCGGCCGATCGGCTGGATGACATCCTCAGCGTTATTCATGTGTCCAATCGCCTGATTACCCCGCCGCCCGCCGCCTTTCGTCGTCTGCGTCCTAGTCAAACCTTGCAGATCGGCAAGCGTCGCTGGCAACTGCTTTTGGGTGAAGGACATGTGGCAGAGCATATTCTGCTCTACAGTCCGGACGATCAGATTCTCATCGCGGGTGACCAGATTTTGCCTCACATCACCTCCAACGTCGGCGTGCTCCCCGTTGAACCGGAAGCCGATTTGTTGTCGGACTGGTTTGCCTCGCTGGATCGACTGACGCCTCTGCCGGAAAACACCTTGATCCTGCCTTCCCACGAATTGCCCTATACCGGCTTGCACACCCGGATAGCCCAGCTTCGTGCGCACCACGAAACACAATTCGCCACCTTGCGACGCATCTGCGCCATCCCCATCACGGCTTTTGATGCCACCCAGCAACTGTTCCCGCATCGTCGCAGCAAAATGGATGACATGATGGCGCTGGGCGAATGCCTCGCCCATCTAAATCATCTGTGCCAGCGGGGTGAAGTTCGCTGTCAGGTACAGGAAGATGGTGTGTGGTTGTATCAAACCCAAGCAGCCTGAAGCATTCAGCCCCCTAACTGCACTCCTGGAGCCAACGGAAAGCCTGCTAGAAACTCGCGTATAGGCAGACGTTTGCCACCGGGTTTTTGAAGTTCGGTGATCTGCAAAGCACCCTGACCACAGGCGACGACCAGACGATCCGCATCGGCCACCAGCACGGTTCCCGGTTGTCCTTGCCCTTCGGTCGGCGCACAGCCCCAAATCTTGAGGGTCATGACATCTGGTGCTTGACCGAGGATCGTCTGCGCAACGGGAAAAGGATTGAAGGCGCGGATGCGACGATCCAGCACGGTCGCGGGTAAATTCCAGTCCAGCAGGGCTTCACTTTTGCTGATTTTTGCCGCATAACTCACGCCCTCATTGGGTTGAGGGATGGAGGTGAGTGTATCGAGACGGGGCAGTGCCTCCACGATGAGTCGCGCACCCTGCGCTGCCAGTTTGTCGTGTAACTGTCCGGTGGTATCGGTCGATGCGATAGGGAGCGATGCCTTGAGCAGCATGGCGCCCGTATCGAGCCCGGCATCCATTTGCATGAGGGTAATGCCTGTTTCCGTGTCGCCCGCTTCAATGGCGCGATGGATGGGTGCTGCACCCCGCCAGCGCGGCAGCAAGGAGGCATGAATGTTGAGACAGCCGCGTGGCGGCAGGTCGAGCACGGCTTGGGGCAGGATCAGACCATAGGCAGCGACCACCATCACTTCGGCACCGGCGGCAACCGCATCACGAATGGGGGCGTGGGTGGCCGGATCTTTCAGTTTTTCCGGTTGATGCAGGGGTAGGCTATGTTGCAACGCCACTTGTTTGACGGCGCTGGGCATGAGTTGAAGTCCGCGCCCTGCTTGTCTATCTGGCTGAGTGAGCACTAACAAAACTTCATGCCCAGCGGCAATGAGTGCTTGCAGTGCTTCGGCGGCAAATTCCGGAGTGCCCGCAAAAATGAGCTTCATCAGGCAATGACCCGATCGTGATGTTTGACCCGTTTGTTGAGTTTGGTCTTGATGCGATCCTGCTTGAGGCGCGAGAGATATTCAACGAACACCTTGCCTTTCAGGTGATCGATTTCGTGCTGGATGCAAACAGCCAGCAAGCCTTCGGCGTCCATTTCAAACGGCTGACCATCCAGCCCGAGAGCGCGCACACGCACTTCGGCGCTGCGCGTGACGGTTTCGTAAATGCCCGGCACCGATAGACAACCTTCTTCGCCTTCGCATTCACCCGAGTGGGTGAGAATTTCGGGATTGATGAAGGTCAGCAGTTGAGATTTATCTTCGCTGACATCGATCACGATGAGTTGGACATGACGATCCACCTGCGTGGCGGCCAAACCGATGCCAGGGGCGGCATACATGGTTTCAGCCATATCGGCGGCGAGCTGTCGCAGTGCTTCATCGACTTTTTCGACTTTTTTTGCACGCGTGTGCAGACGGGGATCGGGATATTGAAGTATGGACAGGTGCGCCATGGCGATCGATTGGAACCAGGAAAAGACAAAATTTGTTGCTGAATGAAGTCACTAGATGCAAAATCACATATGATGCATCATCTGTCATCATGACATTTGCGTTTGCGTGCAGGCTTATGTGTTTATGTTTATCCAAGAGGACACCATGCGTGTGACCACAAAAACCCGAAACAAGTCCAAGATTATAGCTGCGCTGTTCATGGCATATTCAAGTTTGACTTTATGGACAGGCACAATGAACGCACGGGCGCAGGAACAGCCCACGCCTTCTGCACCAGTGGAAACCGCACGGGAACAGGGCAATGTGCTCACCCTGGCTGAAAATGCGCCGGATCGTCATGTCGTGGTGCGAGGCGATACGTTGTGGGGAATCTCGGGTCTGTTTCTCAAACAGCCTTGGCGTTGGCCTGAAATCTGGCAGCTCAATAAAGAGCAGATACGCAACCCGCACTGGATTTATCCGGGACAAATCGTTTATCTCGATCGTAGTGGCGCGCAACCTCGCTTGCGCATCGGCAATCCTATCGATACCAGCCATACCACCGCACAGATTTCACCCAAGGTGTATGTAGAAGACAACAGGCAGGCTATTTCCAGTATTCCGCCTCGCATCATCGAGCCTTTCCTCTCCAAACCGTTGGTCGTTGAAGCCGATGCCCTCAATAACGCACCACGCATCGTCGCCGCACAGGAAGACCGGGTGGTTGTAGGTGCAGGCAACACGGCTTACGCAACCGGTCTTTATGGTGACTTCCCCCTCTGGCAGATTTATCGTCCGGGCAAATCTTTGGTGGATCCCGAAAGCGGAGAAGTGCTGGGCTACGAAGCGTTTTATCTGGGCAGTGCCAAAGTTACGCGTGACGGCGAGCCCACCACACTCGAAATCCTGCGCTCGACACAGGAAATCGAGCGAGGCGACCGACTCGTTCCTGCCGCGCGTCCCGATATCATCAACTATGTTCCCCATGCGCCCGACAAACAAATCGCAAGCCGTGTGATGTCCGTGTATGGTGCGGTCGATGAAGGTGCCAACCATTCCATCATCACGCTGTCACGCGGTGCTACTGATGGCTTGGAGGTCGGCCATGTACTGGCCTTGTCGCGTGCGGGCGTCACGGTTAAAAACCGGCATGAAGACAAAGAGGAAACCTGGAAGCTTCCCGATGAACGCTATGGTCTGGTTTTCGTTTTCCGCGTTTTTGACCATGTCTCCTATGCCCTGGTGATGAATGTCAGTCGTCCCGTCATCGTGGGTGACGCGGCGACCACGCCCTGATTTCATTTCCGGTTCAGCTTCATGGCCGCAGATCATGCAGAACAGGAACTCGCTGCCTGGCTGCGGCTCACGCTGATTTCAGGCATCGGGGGTGAGACACAACGTCAGTTGCTGGCAGCGTTTGGACTCCCCGATGCTCTCTTTACGACAAGCCCGACGGCATTACGCAGTGTCGTGGGAGCCGCCCAAACCGAGCGTTTGTTGCGCGCCAAGACAGATCCGGAAATCGACCGTCGTATCGAAGAAACCTTGCAATGGGCAAAGGAAGCGGGCAATCACATCCTGACACTGGCGGATGCCGCTTATCCGCAAGCCTTGCTGAAAACTGCCGATCCACCGGTGCTACTCTACGCCAAAGGTCGCATCGAATTGCTCAACCGGCCCACGTTGGCCATCGTGGGCAGTCGCAATGCCACACCTCAAGGGCTATCCAACGCAGAAGATTTCGCGCATGTTTTTGCCAATGTGGGGTTGGGGGTGGCGAGTGGTTTGGCCTTGGGCATCGACACCTGCGCGCATCGTGGAGCGCTGGCGGCAGGAGCTGCGGGCGGCTCGACGCTGGCGGTTATCGGCACGGGAGCCGATCGCATCTATCCGGCACGCAATAGCAATCTGGCACGACAGATTGCCCAAGAAGGCATCATCATTAGTGAATTTCCGCTGGGTACCCCCGCACTGGCAAGTAACTTTCCGCGACGGAACCGTCTCATCGCGGGGCTGGCACAAGGCTGTCTGGTGATTGAAGCTGCGGCGCGCAGTGGCTCACTGATTACCGCACGACTCGCCGCCGAAGCCGGGCGCGACGTCTTTGCCATTCCGGGCTCCATCCATTCACCGCTCGCCAAAGGATGCCATCAGCTCATCAAGCAAGGCGCGAAGCTCGTCGAGTCTGCGCAGGATGTACTCGAAGAACTCAAATGGCAAAGCACCCTCTCCACACTCTCACAGCCCCCCGAGGCGCTGACTGAGACTGAAGAAACGGATACCCAAGCCATTCGTGATGTGCTGGCAGCACTCGGACATGATGCCTGTCCGATCGACACCCTCGTCGAGCGCACAGGCTTGACGGCAGACAGGCTTCTTGCCATTCTGCTGCCCTTGGAACTGGAAGGACGGATTGCGAGTCTACCGGGTAGCCGCTATCAACAACTGCGTGCATGACCCTTCCAGAAAACCAACAATCCATCCTTTCGTCGTTTCAGCATCTCGAATCTCACCCGTTTTGCCACCATGTTTGACGTACTGATTTATCTTTTTGAAAATTTTCCGCAGTCCACCCACTTCCCGGCAATATCCGTATTGGCACGCAAGCTCACGGCAGTGGGTTTCGAATCCGATGACATCTCGGCCGCACTGAAGTGGCTAACGGAACTCGAAAATCGCGATCG
Source organism: uncultured Sterolibacterium sp. (assembly GCA_964437515.1). Classification (GTDB taxonomy): domain Bacteria; phylum Pseudomonadota; class Gammaproteobacteria; order Burkholderiales; family Rhodocyclaceae; genus Sterolibacterium. The sequence continues at coordinate 27,812 of CAYTHB010000014.1, read as the reverse complement.
ACAAGGCAACGGCATGACACCTCCGCTGGATGCGCAGGCGATTCGGCTTTATGCCGAACACGAACAGGCACGCTTGTCGGTGGAATGTCGCAGCTTTCTGCATTTTCTGGAGCAGGCCGGTGCTATCGATGCATCGCTGCGCGAAATGATCGTCGAACAGGCACTGGCGTTAGGAACCCATGCGTTATCGCTATCCCGGTTCAAGATCATTGCCCTGATGGTGCTCTGGCGACGGCACCCCGCCATGGAATCCATCAATGCCTTGTTGCTCGATGAATTGCTCGTCGATGAAGACAGCACGCCTTGTCTGCACTGAAAATCATTCCTCTCCTGTGGAGGTGTGGCCGGCGAAGCTGGATGGGGTGGTTCTTGCGATGAATGCACAAATTGATACACCCGCTTTGTGTCAATTACCTCAATCACTGTGGCAGTTCAGGCGTCACTGACGTGCCGAACATGAAGGAGTTTTTTCAGTTTGCCTGGGTAGATCGGCAGTACGTGATGCGAAAACGGCAGTGACCATGACCACCACCAGACAAGGGAAACGATATGGCAAAGAAGAAACGACTGGTTGTGATGGTCTCCTCCACGGTGTACGGTATTGAGGAGTTGCTGGAGCGCATCTACGCCATCCTGACCAATTTCGGCTATGAGGTATGGATGTCGCACAAGGGCACCGTGCCAGCATATGCTGATGGAGCAACTACGGGTAGGAGACCAGATTCGACCAGGCGAGTACCACCAGAGATTTGTGGCCGACGCCACGGACAGGCAGGCACGACGCGATCTGATTGAACTTGCGGATGCAGGTCTTTTGCTGCGTATCGGCAAGGGCGCCGGGACGATTTACCAGCGGACAGCTCAGACATGATCGGACTCGAACCGGACATTGAGTGGACATTAAGCGGACATCGCCGTGTGACCGGTCGGGCCTTCGATGTCGACCTAAGCGACTGTCACAACAAGTAAAACAAACCTCTCCAGCGGAAGCCTGGTTTCAAGACGTGCATCCCACCGGACATGTGCGGACATTGCGCAGAGCACAGTCTGGAGATTCCTGTTACCCGCTGCATTTCGCACCAGTGCTCATAAACTTGGGAGTCGAGTCGGCACATGGTCAACCATCCATCATCAATCACAAGGGTCTGGATATTCTCCAGACCCTTTTCTTTGCCCCAAATCCCCGCACCACGCGGGGTTCTGCCTACCTGTGCTGCGGGTGGCCACCGGCCGAAACGCCCGAAATCGGCCATTTTCTCGGCCAGGGCTGTCTCTGTTCTCCGTTTGGCCTGCGGGTAGGCGCAGTTCTGTCCCCTGCAAAATCAACAACTTACGCGCGTCTGTTCATCATCAACCAAGGCGATCGGTCAGGCATTAAACGCCGTCACCACCTCCCGCTGCGCCAGCCAATCGGTCGGCAGCGGATTGCGCTGGAACCACAGCAGGCTCATGCACCGGGGCTGCTGCCCGGCCAGAATGCTCTGGACGATGGCGGGCTCCAGCAAGGTCAGGCCGCAGGTTCTGCATCCGACCCCACACCGACTGCACGATGTGCGGAGCCGAGAGTGCCGCCACGATCTGCTGCGTAACCAACTCTTCAATTGGTACGGCTGGCAATGGGCCGTGCTGGCTGGCCCACGCGCCCAAACGCCGGTGCTTGAGCGGCGTGTAGTAGCGGTAGGTCTTGCCCTTCTTGACCGTATAACTGGGCACCAGCCGTTCACCATTCGACGAGCCCATCGGCGTGGTCGATGGCGTGCTTGGTTGGGGTCAATGAGGCTGCGGTCATGGAGTGCTCCTTCAAGGATGGCGTTGTGGAGCTCGATGAACGCGCTATTCGGCGCGGAAGCCAAGCGTTTCGTGGCCGGCACAGGGATTCCCTGTTAGATTGCTGTTTTTGCCTTTGGATGCGATTTTGTGCCATCCAATTTCCTGTCTCTGGAGCCTGCCGTGACCGAGCCTTGGGTATCCGTCGAACAGATCGCCGAACACTTGGGCGTCAAGCGCGATTCCATCTACCGCTGGATCGACCGCAAGCACCTGCCCGCGCATCGCGTGGGGCGGCTGTGGAAGTTCAAAGTCTCCGAAGTAGACGACTGGGTGCGCGCGGGCGGCGCGGATGAACACAAAGATCAAACGCAAGGGGAGTGACGGTGGCATTCAACGAAGAAGAAACGCGCTTTCACCTCATCGATCCCGTGTTGCGCAGCAAGGGGTACGACGACCCGCAGCGCATCCGCTTGGAAACACCCGCTCCGGTGGAGCCGACCGGGCCGAAGGGCCGCCGCCGCAAGGGCGCGGGCCGCACCGACTACCTGTTGTGCGTGCAAGTTGGCGACATGCCCAAACCCATGCCGGTGGCCGTGCTGGAAGCCAAGCGCGAGAGCGAAGACCCGCTCAAGGGCATGCAGCAAGCCAAGGGGTATGCCGATTGCACGCGCTTTGACGTGCAGTACGTCTTCGCCAGCAACGGTCATCTGTATGGCGATTACGACAAGCCCAGCGGCATCCAGACCGGCCCGCATCCGCTGGAGGACTTCCCGCCGCATACCGACCTGTGCGCGCGCTACGCCAAGGACAAGGGCATTGATCTGAATTCACCCGATGCCGCGCTATTGTTCCAGGCCGACAGCCCGGCATGGTCAGCCTCGCGCTATTACCAGGATGCCGCCATCCGCGCCGCTTTCGAGAAAATCATTCTCGAACGGCAAGCAGGCAACGCGCCGCGCGTATTGCTCACACTCGCCACAGGCGCGGGCAAGACCATCATCGCCGCCAATCTGCTGTGGCGCATGGCACAGGCGGGCCTGTTGCCCAAGCCCGCACTGTTTCTGTGCGATCGCGATGAATTGCGCGAGCAGGCCTACACCAAGCTCAAGGCCGCGTTCGGCGGCAACGCACGCATCGTGCAAACCGAGCGCGGCCAGAATGCTGCTGCCAATGCGCGCATCCATATCGCCACCTACCAGACGCTGGGCATTGACGATGATTCTGATAAGGGCAGCGGCGACGGCAGTTTTCTCACCGACCACTACGGCGAGGATGCTTTTAGCGTCATCATCATCGACGAGTGCCACCGCAGCGCCTGGGGCAAGTGGTCGCAGGTGCTCACGCGCAACCCGAACGCCATCCACATCGGCCTCACGGCCACGCCGCGCAAGCTCAAAGCCCCGAAGCACGACAGGAAGTCGAAGGAAGTGGAGGCCGCCACCGCCGAGGACGAGGCCATCACCGCGCACAACGTCCAGTACTTTGGCGAACCCGTTTACGAATATTCGCTGGCGCAGGCGCAGGAAGATGGTTACCTCGCTGCCTGCGAAATCCTCAAGCGCAAGGCCGACATCGATGCGCGCATCTTCACCCGCGATGAAATCCTGAAAGCGGGCGTGAAGGACATCCGCACGGGCCTGCCGCTCACCGAAGAAGACCTGACCAAAGCCGAGTACACCGGCAAGGACTTCGACGACGAACTGTTCATCGACCTGCGCACGCCCAGGATGTGCGAAGACCTTTTCAAGCTGCTGTGCGAGAACGGCGGGCCCGAGCAGAAAGTCATCATCTTCTGCACCCGCGACCTGCACGCCGACCGTGTGGCCATGCAGATGAACAACCTCTATGCCCGCTGGTGCAAAGAGAACAACCAAGCCCGCAAGGACGACTACGCCTTCAAATGCACGGCGGCAGGCGGCGCGGACAAGATCGAAATCATGCGCGGCTCAGGCTCCCGCGCCTTTATCGCCTGCACTGTGGATTTGCTGGAAGCCGGCGTGGACATCGAGCGCCTGAACGCCGTGGTGTTCTTTCGCTACCTGCAATCGGCCATCAAGTTCTACCAGATGGTCGGGCGCGGCACGCGTATCCACGAGGAAACGCAGAAATACAAATTCTGGCTCTACGACTACACCGGCGTCACCGATTTGTTCGGTGCGGACTTCATCACCAACCCGCCGCGCCCCGGTGGCGGCGGCGGTGGCAGCGGCGAAGGGGGCGATGAGGGTGGCGAAGGCGGCGGTGACGACGGCCCCGCCGTGCCCGTCATGGGTGGGCAGAGCGTCATCATCAACGCGCAGGGGCGCTTCATCCTTGCCAATCGTGATGGCAAGGCCACGCCGATCCCGGTGGACGAATACCGCCGCGAAGTCATCGCCCGCGTGCTGGCCGAGGCGGGGAACCTTGCTGACTTCCGCGCGCTGTGGGTCGAAGCAAAGAAACGCCGTGCCCTGATCGACCATCTGCTGGGCGACAACTTCCACCCCGAGGTGATCCGCGAGGTCGACCAGATGGGCGAGTTCGACCTGTACGACTTTTTCGGCAAGCACGGCTACCACGCCCGCGCCCTGCGCCGGCCGGAGCGCGGCGCGGCCTACGTCAGCGCCAACGCCGCATGGTTTGCGGGCATGGATGAGAAATCCGCCATCGTGCTGCGCGGCCTGGGCACGCAGTTTGCGCAGGGCGGCACCGAGGCGCTGGAATCGGAAAGCCTGTTCGATGTGCCGGAGATCGCCCGCGCTGGCGGCATCAAGGCGTTGCGTGCGCTGGGCAAGCCGGTGGAAGTGATGCAGGACGCGAAGATGAGGTTGTTTGGGGTATGACTTGGACGGTTGCGCCGCTTGGCGAAGTGACACGAGTTCTTAGTGGAACAACACCGGATTCTGGAAATGCGGAACTCTGGGGTGGAACGCATGTTTGGGTGACGCCGACCGACTTGGGCAAGCACAATGGAATAACCATCAGTGAATCGGCGCGCCGAATTTCGGACAAAGCGCTCCAAGAACGCTCGTTGCCTCTGATTCCAACAAACGCAGTAGTGATGTCATCACGTGCGCCGATTGGCCACCTGGCGATTGCGGGCTGTGACCTCTACACGAATCAGGGGTGCAAGAGCTTCGTTTGCGGTAAAGACTTGGATTCCGAATTCTTATTCTTCACCCTTCGTCACAGGATGGGCGAAGTTCAAGCTCTCGGCAGTGGTTCAACTTTCATGGAGGTCTCCAAATCGGCGCTTGAGGGATTCGAAATTTCATTTCCGAGTATCACGAGACAACGCCAAATCGCCGCCCGCCTGAAAGCCCAACTGGCCGAAGTAGAAACCGCGCGGCAGGCGGCGCAGGCGCAGGTGCGGGAGGCTGATCTGTTGCGAAACTGCCTGCTGTGCCAAACCTTCATCGCACTGCACGAAGCGCCCGTCAAGGTGCTGGGCGAATGGGCAAAAACCACCAGCGGCTCTACGCCGTCGCGCGGCGACAAACGCTATTGGGCGTCCGCCGACATCCCTTGGGTGAAAACTGGCGAAGTGGCCTTTGCTCCCATCACCCGGACTGAAGAAGCAATTTCACAGCAGGCGCTGGCTGAGTGCTCGCTGACGCTGCTGCCGCCCATGAGCGTACTTATCGCAATGATCGGGCAAGGCAAGACGCGCGGACAGTCCGCCATCCTCAAAATCGAAGCAACCACCAATCAGAATTGCTTCGCCATCCTGCCGAATGACACTTGGGATGCGGAGTTTCTGCATCACTGGCTGGTGGCCTCGTATGCAGAACTGCGTGAACTCTCCGCCTCGCGCGGTGGGAGTCAGTCGGCTTTGAACGGTGCGCTGTTGAATGCCCTGGAAATACCAGCCCCACCGATCGCCGAACAACGCCGCATCGTTAGCCACCTGAAATCCCAACTCGCCGAAGCCGACGCCATCGCCCAGGCTGCCGCCGCGCAACTGGCCGAAATCGAATGCCTGCCACAGCGCATCCTTGCCCAAGCCTTTGAGAATTGAATATGGCCCGCCAGAAGAAAACAGAAAAACAACCCAAGGCCATTGCCTCCACCCAATCGCTGTCGGCCTTCGTCAAGAGCATCTGCGATGTGATGCGCCGTTCCAACTGCGCCAGCGCGCTGCAGTACGTGCCGGAACTGACGTGGATTCTGTTTCTGCGCATCCTCGACGCGCAGGAAGCGCGCGACGCAGAACAGGCCGAGGTGCTGGGCGCGAATTTTTCGCCCGCGCTGCGCAGCCCCTACCGTTGGCAGGACTGGGCCGCGCCCTGGTCAGACAAGCCCGGCCATCCAAAGACTTCGGACGGCAAGGTGCAAGGCTGGAAGCGGCAGGAGCTGTTTGCCGCTGGCGATGGCCGGCTGTTTGACTTCATCAACCAGGAGCTGTTGCCGCATCTGCACGCGCTGGACGTGGACCCGCGCACAAATCTGCCGAACCCGGCGGCTACGCCGAAGCAACGCATCATCGGCCGCATCATGACGGCGGTGGAGCGCGTGCGCGTGGACGATGAGGCCAATCTGCGCGACATTCTCGACCGCGTGCACGAGATCAGCATCGAGCACATCGACGACACGCACTTCTTCACGCTCTCACAGGTGTACGAAGACCTGCTGCTGAAGATGGGCGAGAAGAACTCCGACGGCGGCCAGTTCTTCACCCCGCGCGAAGTGATCCGCGCCATGGTGCATACGGTCAATCCTGTGCTGGGCCAGAGCGTCTATGACCCCTGCTGCGGCACGGGCGGCTTTCTGGCCGTGGCCTACGAGCACATGGCGCGCACGCTGGGCAGCGCGGCGGCCAGCACCGACATCGAGAAGCTCAAGCACCACACCTTCTTCGGGCGCGAGAAGGAGAACCTGGTGTTCCCCATTGCGCTGGCAAATCTGGTGCTGCACGGCATCGACCAGCCCAACCTGTGGCACGGCAATTCGCTGACGCGCCGCGCCACCTACGGCGCGCTGTTTCAGCACGCACCAATGCAGTTCGACGTGATCCTGACCAACCCACCTTTTGGTGGCAAGGAAGGCAAGGACGCGCAAAAGAACTTCCCCTTTGAGACCAGTGCCACTCAGGTGCTGTTCGTGCAGGACATCCTTTCCGAGCTTGCACCGGCAGGCACCTGCGCCATCGTGCTGGATGAGGGCCTGCTGTTTCGCACCAACGAAAGCGCCTTTGTGGAAACCAAGCGCAAGCTGCTGGACGAATGCGAGCTGTGGGCTATTGTCAGCCTGCCAGGCGGGGTGTTTTCCACGGCGGGTGCGGGCGTCAAAACCAATCTGTTGTTCTTCACCAAGGGCAGGAAAACCGAGCGCATTTGGTACTACGACCTGTCGTGGGTGAAGGTGGGCAAGAAAACGCCGCTGACGCTGGCGCATTTCGGCTTCGGCAAAGATGGTGCGGTGCTGGGCGACGATGCCTTGCCCGCCGCGTTGCTGGTGGAATGGCAGGCCATTGAGTCCAACGCGGGTCAGCCCTTTCCCAGCTACGCCCGGCTGCTGGCCTCGCGCGCCACGCCGCAGGGGGACAGCCGCTACTCGTGGACGGTGGACTTCGCCGCGCGTCGCGCCAAGGCGCGCGAAGAAATGCAGCCTTTGCATGACAAGGCGGCTGCCATCAAGGCTGCCGTAGTTGACATGAAGGAAGATCTGAAGCGGTTGAAGAAGGAAAAAGCCGCTGACGCGCAGGTTGATTCTCAAGAAGCAGTAATCCGCGAGCAGGAAAAGGCCGCCCGCGACCTAGAAGCCGAAGCCGCTGCCATTGATGCGGCCGTGTTCGACCTGAAGGCGGTCAACCCGAATATCGTTGCCACGGTGGACGAGCGCACTCCGGCGCAGATCATCGAGAGCATCGAAGTGCAGGGGCAGATCGTTGCGCAGGCGCTGGGGCGGCTGCAGGGGTTGCTGGCTGCGCTGCCAGAGCAAGCACCCAACGGAGGCAACTGAATGCAGTTCGTCCGCCACGGCCCCGATATTCCTGAGCGCCTCTTGCAACTGCACGAGGACGGGCGCGTGGTGTTTTTTTGCGGTGCGGGCATCTCCTACCCAGCACGGTTGCCCGGCTTTTCCGGCTTGGTGGACAAACTCTACCAAGCCCTTTCGGTCACACCCAATCCGGTGCAGCAGTCCGCCATCAAGGTGGGCCAGTTTGACACTGCCATTGGCTTGCTGGAAGCCGATGACAAAAGGGGCCGGGAAGGCGTGCGCCGTGCTTTGGCAACGATCCTCACGCCCGACCTCACGGCTCCGAATGCAATGGCCACGCACGAAGCCTTGCTGACGCTGGCGCAGAACCGCAAAGGTCATGTCCGGCTCATCACCACCAACTTCGACCGTCTGTTCGAGGAAGTGAAGACAGCGAAATCGCTGGCGTTTTCGGACTTCAAGGCCCCGCTGCTCCCTGTGCCGAAAACCCGATGGGAGGGCTTGGTGTATTTGCACGGGCTGTTGCCCGCCACCCCCACAGCAACTGACTTGGATCGGCTGGTGGTTTCCTGCGGCGATTTCGGGCTGGCCTACTTGACCGAACGCTGGGCTGCACGCTTTGTCAGCGAACTGTTCCGCAACTACACCGTCTGCTTCGTCGGCTACAGCATCAACGACCCGGTGTTGCGCTACATGATGGATGCGCTGGCCGCCGACCGTCTGCTGGGCGAATCGTCGCCGGAGATGTTCGCCTTCGGCAGCTATTCCAAAGGCAAGGAAGTGGATTGCGCCAGCGAATGGAAGGCGAAGAACGTCACGCCCATTCTCTACCGCGAGTATCAGCACCACGCCTATCTGCACAAGACCCTGCGTGCGTGGGCAGAAACCTACCGCGATGGCGTGCGCGGCAAAGAACGCATCGTTGTCGAATGCGCGATTGCTCGCCCGCTGGCAAGCACGAAGCAGGACGATTTCGTCGGACGGATGCTGTGGGCATTGAGCGATCCGGGCGGCTTGCCTGCAAGGCGATTCGCGGAACTCGACCCTGTTCCTTCACTGGACTGGCTGGATCCGTTGAGCCAGGAACTCTATCGGCACGCTGACTTGGGGCGGTTTGGCGTGCAGCCCCAGGCTGCCGTGGACGACAAGCTCGCCTACAGCCTGACCGGCAGGCCAGCGCCGTATCCGCTTGCGCCGTGGATGGCGATAGTCGATGCAGGGCAGCGCCGCAGCCAATGGGACTCTGTGATGTCCGAGCTGGCCCGCTGGCTGATCCGCCACCTCGATGACCCGAAGCTATTGCTCTGGGCAATCAAGCGTGGCGGCCAACTTTATGACCAGTTTGTCTGGTTGATCGAGCGCCGTCTCGATGAACTCGACAAGTTTGCAAGCAACGGCAACACCACTGAATTGGATCGCATCCGGGCGAATGCGCCCCGTGCCATTCCCCGTCCCGCGATGCGAACGCTCTGGCGCTTGCTCCTCGATGGGCATGTGAAGTCCAGACTGCGCGATCGGAGCCTCTATAGCTGGCGCGAGCCGTTCAAGCACGATGGGCTGACCGCCAGTGTGCGCTTCGCCCTGCGGGAAACCTTGAAGCCTTGCCTGTCATTGCGCGAGCCATTCCGCTGGTCTGGCGGCGGCGGTGATGGTGATGACGATGAAGCACAGGATCGCATCAAGAACATTGTTGAATGGGAGGTCGTGTTGGCATCGGATCACGTCCATTCCGGCCTGCGCGACCTGCCCAAGAATGAGCAGTGGACGGCGGCATTGCCGGAACTACTGGATGATTTCAGTGCCTTGCTGCGCGATGCGCTTGACCTGATGCGTGAACTCGGCGGCGTGGATAGCCATCACGATCGCTCCTACGTTCACCAACCCTCAATTTCTGATCATTCGCAGAACAAGGACTTTCACGACTGGACAGCGTTGATCGAACTGGCCCGCGATGCGTGGCTGGCCACCGCCGCGAAATTGCCGGAACGGGCGCGAGTCGTGGCCGAGGCGTGGACGCACGGGCCATATCCGGTATTCCGACGCCTCGCGCTGTTCGCTGCCGCGCAGGGGCGTGTGATTCCGCTTCGGCAGGCACTCGACTGGCTGTTGGCAGATGAGCGGCGATGGCTCTGGTCGGAAGAAACCAGACGCGAAACCATGCGACTGCTGGTTTCGTTGGCCCCGCAGCTGAACGCAACGATGCTGGCGGAACTGGAGCAGGCCATTCTTGTCGGGCCACCCCGCGAGTTGTACCGCGCCGATATCGAGCCTGAGGCCTGGAACAGGATCGTGGATCACGGCGTCTGGCTGCGCCTGACGAAGGTGGCTCATGCGGGTGTGACACTCAGCGAAGAAGGGCAAGAGCGGCTCGATGCACTCTCGGCACAGTACCCGTGGCAGCTTGCTGCGGACGAGAGTGACGAATTTCCAGTCTGGATGGGCGGGGGCTGGGTCGGTGATCACGATCCGTGGAAAAAAACACTTGTGGTGCCACGCACGAGCCGCGAAGTTCTAAATTATCTGCGTGAGCATTCAATACTTTCTGAAAACGAGCAGGATGATTGGCGAACACAGTGTTCGCAAAGTTTCCGCACAACTGCGATTCCACTGTGCAGGCTGGCAAGAGAAGGCATTTGGCCTGTCGAACGCTGGCGCGATGCATTGCAAGCGTGGGGAGAGGAAAAGCTGCGTGACTGTTCCTGGCGCTTCATGGCTTCAGTCGTCGCCGGTGCTCCAGCTGACTTGGTACAAGACTTGTCCCACGGCATCAGTTGGTGGTTACAGGCCGTGGCGAAAACCTTCGAGGGTCACGAGGATCACTTCCTGACGCTGGCACAGCGCATCTTGCAGCTAAGTTTCGAAGATGACGACGACGCAGATGATCCCGTATTCCGTGCCATCAATCACCCCATCGGCCATGTGACGCAAGCGCTGCTGGACTGGTGGTATCGCCAAAAGCCAAACGACGGGCAAGGGCTGCCGGAGTCCATCAAACCCATCTTTATGGATCTTTGCGATACGCGGATCGCAAAGTTCAGGCATGGCCGCGTATTGCTGGCAGCCCATGCACTCTCGTTGTTCCGGGTGGACAAGGCTTGGTCGGAACAGCACCTTCTGTCACTGCTCGACTGGAACCGCTCCGAACTTGAAGCGCGGGCAGCCTGGGAGGGTTTCCTCTGGTCGCCACGGCTGTATCGCCCCTTGATGGAAGCGATCAAGCCCGCCTTCCTTGATACGGTCAATCACTACGGGCGGTTGGGTAAGCACAACGAGCAGTACGCGGCGTTCCTGACATTCGCGGCACTTGATCCCGGTGATACCTTCACGAGAGCGCAACTGGCTGCTGCCTTCCGCGCACTTCCTGCTGATGGCCTGCGTGAATCGGTACGGGCCCTTGTGCGTGCCCTGGAAGGTGCGGGTGACCAGCGCGAGGATTATTGGAAAAACCGGGTCTTGCCGTTTTGGGACAAGATCTGGCCGAAGTCCAACGATCAGGCATCAAGCGCCAACGCCGAATCGCTGGCTCGTCTATGCATAGCCGCAGGCAGTGAGTTCCCATCGGCGATGAAGACGGTTGGTAATTGGCTGAGGCCAATTCAGTGGCCTCATTACGCGATTCACCGATTGCACGGATCAGGTCTTTCAGGCCGATTTCCTGAAACTGCTCTGATTTTTTTGAATGCCATCCTGAATGATCAATCTTCTGGGATGGCGAGCGAGCTGCGCCAATGCTTGGATGCTATCGCGCAGGCAACCCCAACACTGCAGCAAGACGGCAGATTCATGAGACTGGATGAATTTGCGCGGAGATTTGGGATTTGAAATCGGAAGACAGACGATGACGATCACGAACAGCAAACTCCCCATCAACCTCAACGACCTGCTGCGCCAGCGCACGGTCGAGGGCGAGCGCATCGAATACAAGACCGGCTGGAACCCGGATGCAATCATCCGCACGGTGTGCGCCTTTGCCAACGACTTCGAGAATCTGGGCGGCGGCTACGTGGTGATCGGACAAGACTGCGACGCCAACGGCCAGCCCATCTTTCCGCCGGTCGGCCTGGCCGACAACCAGCTCGACAAAATCCAGCGTGAACTGTTGGCGCACTGTCAGTTGATCCAGCCGCCGTATTTTCCGGTGTTGAGCATCGAAGAGGTTGAAGGCCGCAAGCTGATCGTGCTGTGGGCACCGGGCGGTCAGACCCGGCCCTACAAGGCACCGGAAGCGGTCACGGCCCACAAGAAAACCTGGCGCTACTACATCCGCCGCTACAGCAGCACGGTCGAGGCCAAGGGCGACACCGAACAGGAGTTGTTGAGCCTGACGGCCAAGGTGCCGTTCGATGACCGTTATAACCAGTTCGCGCAGGTAGCAGATCTGTCCAAACCGCTGATGCAGGCGTTCTTGCAGGAGGTGGGCAGCGCACTGGCGGCCGATGTGCCGGGGTTGTCGGTCGAAGCCCTGGCGCGGCAGATGAATGTGGCGGGCGGCCCCACGGAATCGCCGTGGCCCAAGAACGTGGGCCTGCTGTTCTTCAACGAAACACCGGAGCGCTTCTTCCCCGGCGTGCAGATCGACGTGGTCTGGTTTCCCGAGGGCGCGGGCGGCGATCGCTTTGAGGAAAAGATTTTCAAAGGCCCGCTGGCGCGGATGACGCGCGAGGCCTTGAGCTACATCCAGCGCAACTTCCTGCGCGAGACTGTCATCAAGCACCCCGACCGGGCCGAGGCCACGCGGGTCTGGAACTTCCCCTACGCCGCCATCGAGGAGGCCTTGGTCAACGCGGTCTATCACCGTTCCTACGAGGAGCGTGAGCCCATCGAGGTGCGCATCAGCAATGAAGAACTGGTTATCCTGAGCTTTCCTGGCCCGGATCGCTCGATTCGGTTGGAGGATTTTCAGACCGGGCGTGCGGTCAGCCGCCGCTATCGCAACCGGCGCATTGGCGAGTTTCTGAAAGAGCTGGAGATGACCGAAGGCCGCTCCACCGGCATCCCGAAGATCCTCAAGGAAATGGCAGCCAACGGCTCGCCCGCATCGCTGTTCGAGACGGACGACGACCGGCTGGCGTTCGTGATCCGGTTGCCGAGGCACCCCTTGGCCCTCGTGCCAACCGCAGGCACGGAGGCAGTCACCACGCAAGTCACCACGCAAGTCACCACGCAAGTCGAGCTGTTGTTGTCACGGGTAGAAGGGGAAATGACCCGGCAAGCCATTCAGGACGCACTGGGGCTGACCAACCGGGAGCACTTTCGCCGAGCCTATTTGGCACCGGCGCTGGAACAGGGGATGATCGAAATGACCTTGCCCGACAAGCCCAACAGCCGCAATCAACGGTATCGCCTGACGGCCAGCGGGCTGCGGTGGCTGGCGACGCACACCGATGACCGTTCGCCCTAGATTCGACAGGTACCCCGCCATTGCCGCTCACACACGCTGCATTACCATTCAAGCTACCGAGACGGAATTGAACTGGTCAACCGTCCGCCACCAAAATTCCAAAAACCAACTCGCTCACGATTAGTGTTGTTCACCCCAATTTACCAAGACTCTCTCATTCTCGGACACTCGATGCTGCGATTGACGATCCATTTTCACCGCTTTGCCATGCTGGCTTACAACTTGATGAGCTTGTTCTGTCAGGTCGTGCTGCGATCCAAAATCCAGCATACGCTTTCTACCTTGCATGGTTTGGTGCTGGCTATCGGAGGGTCTTGGTATGGAGATGACAGTCAGAATAAGCTGATGCTGTCCGTGCCCCGAAAAAACACGCTTGGTTCACAGGCTTGTGGGCGAATGCTTCTGATCCACCCATTATTTATAGGTGGCAAAATGGCTAATGGATTTTCTGGGTTCAAACGTACCGAGCCTCTTCTCTTTGACACCATACCGGGCAGCGGACATTTCAGCTTTGGATTGACATTCTGTCAATCACGTCGACTCTGCTCAATGAGGGTGTGTTATCTTCGAAATCACAAATACAAATACCGATGACTCTTTGGAACATAAAGTGGATTTGATGTGAGTACAGACAAAGCCCATTACCTGCGCCCCGAACAATTGCGTATCGGTGTTTATGTCATCCTGGAGCAATCCTGGATTTCGCATCCTTTCCCTTTGAACCAGTTTCTCGTCAAGGATAACGAGCAGCTTCGTGCGTTGCGTGCCATGAAGATGAAGCAGTATCGTTACGATCCTGCGCGCAGCACTTTTCCGGCTTCCGATCTGGACGGTGAAAATCTTCCCGAAGCAGCCGCTGAATCAGAGGATTCCGCGGCGGATGCCTCCGATGAAAAAGATGCGAGTGCATCGGGACAGGAACCGGAGCAGCCACCCGACAAAATCGAGCAGCATCGCCAAAAAATTGTGCAAACGGAGCAGGCCTTTCTCAAGGCGGCCACCGTCATGCAGAATCTCAACCGCAACCTGTTTTCGCGCCCGAAGGAAACGCTCGAAGACATGGTTCAACTCGTTCATCTCATGATCGATGCCTTCATCGAAAGCCCGGAGGCAACCCTGCATGTCATGGGTGAAAAAGTGGGAGGAGAAGAGGCGTATCACCATAATCTCAACGTCTGCATCCTCTGCATGATGCTGGCCAAGGAACTCGGGTTCACTCCACAGACGGCGCATGCTCTTGGTATCGCCGCCATGCTGCATGACATTGGAAAAACAGACATGCCGAATCAGATACTGAAAAAAAGCCGTTCCGAGTACAACAAGGCCGAGTGGTCGCTCTATCGGCTGCATGTCGACTATGGTGTCGATCTGATCAAAAAACTGGGCATGTCGTCCGCCGTACTCCAGATCATCGGTCAGCACCATGAATATTGTGATGGCAGTGGTTATCCCAATGGACTGACGGAAGCAGCACTGTCACCGGCCGGGCGGCTGGTTGCCATGGTTAATTTCTATGACAATCTATGTAATCCCACGGACATCCACAAGGCCATGACACCTCATGAAGCCTTGTCTTACATGTTCTCCAAGGCCAGCGCAAAGTTTGAAAAACATGCCTTGCAGGTCATGATCCGCAATCTCGGGGTCTATCCACCTGGCTCCATCGTTCAGCTTTCCAACGATGCCATTGCCGCCGTCACTTCAATCAACCCCAAGAAGCCCTTGCGCCCCTGGGTGTTGGTTTATGAAGCAGGAAAGCCCAAAAAAGACGCGTTGATACTCGACTTGGAAGCGTCGCCCGAAATTTCCATCGTCAAATCCCTGAACCCCGCCCAGCTCATTCCCGAAGTGGCCGCTTATCTCTGCCCGCGTAAACGGTTGACCTATTTCTTTTCGGGAGAAGAGGGCAAGGGGGCTTCCGGGGGTTGATTCTGGCTCTTGCTCTTGTCTTACCCCAGATCTGCCGCTGCCCGGTAATGGCGATTGGCGTCATTGCTGCGATCCAGCTGGTCAAACAAGCGTGCCAGCTCGACATGAGCGGCGTGACTGGGTTGTTGCGACAAAGAAGCTTCGAAATAGCTTTGCGCCTTGCCCCAGAGCTGCTGCTGCTGGCAAAGCCGCCCCAATACCAGCAGTAAATGGGCATCGCGTGGATGCTGCTTGAGCCAGCTTTCGCAACGTGCAAGACGTCCCAACACGTCACCCCCACGACATTCGCCGTAAAGGGTGGCGAGGCTGGAATCCCAGTCATTATCGAGAACATCTTCCAGTAGACGCTGGGCATTGAAGCTGTCATCCACTGCAATCAACAGGCGGGCGGTCTCTGCGGCCAGCCGCACATTACGCCGATCCGCACTGGCCAGCTCACGCCAATAGGCCTGCAATGCCCCCGCGTCCAGTGCCAGTGAGCGCAGCACTTCAAGATGGGCGCGCAAGCGGATCGGGGTGGCCTGTTCGGGACTCAGGGCGCGATGGCGTTCGAGCTGGCGCACGATGCGCACGACATCGCGCCAGTTACCTAAAGCCTGATGCGCACGTAAAGACAGACGCAGTGCAGCAATATGGCGTTGACCGCTGGATTCCAGTACATCCACGACACCTTGCGCATCGGCGTAACGATGATTGCCCAGATGCAGCTCGGCTTCGGTCATCAAGCGTGCTTCACGAGTTTCGGCATCATGGGTTGTTGCACGTTGAAGCCATTCATCTTGTCGTTCGTCATCACGCATGGCATGTGCTGCGCGTGCCGCCAATAGAGCCGCCGTTCCCGGCGCATGGCTGAACTGATGCGCTAGTGCCGCGCTTTTCAGGGCATGGCTATAGCGGCCTTCAAAACTCAGGCGCACAGCATCGCCCAAGGCATGTTCGGCTTTTTCACGTTGCCTGCGGGCGCGATATTCTCGAACCCGCTGTGGGAGTTTCAAGGTGTGCGCAACAAGACGAACCAGCAGATAAAGTGCGATAAAGCTGATTAGTTGCAACAGAATCAGCAGATTCAATGACAGCTCGATGCGCCACGGAGCAAACACAAACAGGACATAGCCATCGTTGTAACGCGCTGCCAGCGCAAGGCCCACGGCCAGTGCAGCCAGCGTTAGCAGCCAGAGCAGGGTACGCATGGCGTTTATTTCCCCTTTTCCTTGGACAGCTTGAAGCTGCGCAAACTGCTCAGGGTCTCGTTGAGCGTGGGCAGTTCCAGATTCAGGTCTGCGCCCGAAAGATTTTTGAGCGTCGTCATCGCGTGGGTGACTGATTTGTCACGGATATCAAAATAACGGTTCAGCCAGTGTTGTGCTTGTTGCAAATCATCGCGATATACCTTGCCGTCCCGTTGCAGCAAGGCCAATCGTGCGGTAATCAATCGCAGCTTGAGGTTTTCACGCAGGAAAAAAACCTGACTGGGTGACAACAAGGCCGTTTCACCATGGGCCGATTGCTCTACTTTTTCAACACGAATGAGTTGCTTGAGTTCAGCCCACAGCTCACGCCCCAGCGCGTCCCAGTAACTGGCTGGCGGCATCCCCAAATTTTGTTTGACGAGCGGCTCTGCTCGCGCTCGTTGTTCGAATGCCAGCGGCAAGTCATCCACGACACTGATGACACTTTCCAGTTTCAATGAAATACCCTGAATATCCGCCAGCGGCACCGCGTTGAGGCGTTCGATATCCCGATTGATGAGCTTGCGTAAGGGAACGAGCTGCGGGAGTGCTGCCCGCGCCAATCGTGCATCGGCACCTTGCAAGGCAATCAAGGCGGCTGAAACATTACCCGCCAGCTGTAGTTGCTGTGCGGCTGTCGATACGGTTTGTTCGACCTCGGCTAGCAGACGCTCATCACGGCTGTGCAAGAGTTCTTGATACATGTTTTCCAGTGCCATCTGTTGCGTCCGGGTTTCGGCCAGGCGGGTTTCGATGGCAGTGGTTTTGGTCGAGAGGGCTTGCAGTGCTTCCTGATTCTGTTTTGCCAGCGCACGCGCTTCGTGACTACCCGCATCGCTCGTCGCCAGTCGACGTGCCAGTTCTTCTTGCAAATTGCTCAGACGAGTGCGTGTTTCCAGCCATTGCCAACTCAATAACAACAAGGCCAGCGTCGCAATGAGCACCGGCGGACGACGCAAGGCATTCAGTACCCGTTGCCACAAAGAGATGGAGGAGTGGGGCTGAGGCTGAACCTCGGCGACAGTCGAGGGAAGCTGAGGATCGGTTTCCATGTTCATGTGATGCGAATCCAATAATCCAATAATCCAATAATCAATGGTGCGGTAAATCGAAGTACTCTATCAGACCTGCAAGCAAACCGACATCTCCCGCAGCGGTTGCCACCACACGAGACAGCCCCAGACGTTGTGCCTCCTCTGCAATGCGGGCATGAGGAACGAACAGGGGGGTCGTTTCCAGCAATGAAAGTGACGAATGCCCGGTTTTTGTTTCGCCCAACAAGGCATGAAGATGGCGTAGTCCCTCGCTACTGGTTATTGTGATGGCATCGAGCTGCCCTTGTTGCCACAGATATTGCAACACCGTGGTATCGGCGGCGGCTCCAGAGGGGGCGCTGCGCCGATAGCAAGTGATGTAGTCCACAGAGGCTCCCCGTTCACGCAGGGTCTGGGCGATCAGCTCGCGTCCCCCATCGCCTCTGAAGATCATGACACGCTGCCCTTGCATCTGCGCCATCTGCAATTCAGGCAACGCCAGCAAACCTTCAGAATCGTAACGCTCCGTAGGAGAAATGACTTTTTGCGAACTGACATTGCGTTCCATGAGCGCATGTTCGCTGCCTTTTCCTACCACTGCCACACGCACCTGATCCGGCCAAGGCAAGCCCAGTGTGTGCAATTCATCAAAGGTTTTTTCGATAGCATTTGGACTCACGAAAACCGCCCAACCAAACATGCCCGCGACCAGTTGCCTGAGTACATCACGTAAGGCATGACGTTCCTCTTCATTCACCGAATGAATCAGCAATAATGGAAAAAGAACGGGGATACCGCCTGCAGCATGAATAGCGGCACTAAGCGAGTTCGACTGTTGCTGTGGCCGTGTGACGACGACATGGCGACCGGCCAATGCCTGGCGGGTTTCAGCGATCATTCCAATGCAGCAAGAATATCGGTAGCACCCTGCACCCGTAATTCAGCCGCCAACTCTTCACCCATGCGCTCCGGATCAGTGGTGTTTCCGCGTAGCTCGGCACGCGCAAAACGCTGACCATCCGGGCTGGCCACAAAGCCCCGCAACCAAAGTTGATGGTCGTGGATTTCGCCATACGCACCCAGTGGCACTTCACAGCTCCCCGCCAGGGCACGCGACACAGCGCGCTCGGCACGCACGCATAAGGCAGTGGGCGTGTCATTCAAAGCGGACATCCAGGCCGCAACGTCCGGTCGCGTCGTCAGCGCTTCAATCCCAATCGCCCCTTGCCCTGCTGCCGGTAAAGAAAGCTCGGCAGGCAAGATGGCGCGAATCCGTGTTGCCAACCCCAGACGTTTGAGTCCCGCCGCAGCAAGAATGATGGCATCGTATTCACCCTCATCCAGCTTGCGCAGCCGCGTATCCAGATTGCCTCGCAGACTGCTGACTGAAAGATAGGGAAAGTTTGCATGAATCTGCGCTTCACGACGCAAACTGGATGTCCCGACGACTGCGCCGGGAGGCAGATCATCCAGACTGGCGTATTTGTTTGAAACAAACGCATCAAAGGGCACTTCGCGCTGACCGATGGCCACCAGAGCAAACTCGGGTTCCATCTGCATCGGGACATCTTTCATCGAATGGACGGCGATATCGGCACTTCCATCCAGCAAGGCTGTTTCCAATTCCTTGATGAATAATCCCTTACCCCCCACCTTGGCGAGCGGTCGATCGAGAATCTGATCACCCCGTGTCGTCATGCCTAACAATTCGACTTTGCAATCAGGATAAATCTGCTGCAAGCGATCGCGCACATGCTCGGCCTGCCAAAGTGCCAAGCGGGATTCGCGGGTAGCAATGACGATGCGTTGGGGAGAAGACATAAGAGGTACGGGATTCAATATCAATGACAAGAATCGAAAATTTTAACGTGAAATACAAAAATCAGAGTCGGGTTGAAGCTTTGAGCGTAGCGAACCAATCAGTAGCCGCCCCTTGAGGGGGCGGATGGGTGGGGTGGGCGTATCGGGTAACGATTATTTTATCCTCTGCGGGTCGAGAGGGTCACCATGATCGTTAGCAGTGTGCCGCATTTTCCGGGCTTTTTACCGAAAAACCGAGAGAAAAACCGAAGAGATTTGCTGGTTAAAAGTTTAAGCTTGAGTGGGGGCGTGGTTATACTGTTGAATCGGTTGAGATGTACTTGAATCTGCTCATACTGAGCCCTTCGGGTGGGGGTATGACGCTTAAACCTAGAAACCGTAGTTGGACGCCTTTGAGTGTGCGTTTTTGGGCTCGCTTGGCAAGGCGCGATGAGGCGCATGGCCGCTCCCTGCAACGAAGAGCAACGCAGCCAAGCGAGCCCAAAAGCGTGCAATCAATGGCGTAGCGGTCTCACCTGCAAGGTGATGCTTATAAAATTGTTCGAAATACACAGAAATAATGGAGCCTTTTATCAAGATAAGCGGTCAACTGCGGTTTCTAGGTTAAATGTTCTGTGGCATCAAATTGTCTGTATCGGGTCAAACACATGAGTTTTTTCGTGAGGCACTGTCGCAATGGTGCGCGGTGTCAAAAGGCGTGGAGCGACCGGGAAAGCCGGAAAATCGAGCCTGAAAATCGTGTCTGATTCCCTCAAGATCCGGCTGAGTCAAGCCATTGCCTTGCATCAACAGGGTGAGTTGATACGGGCGGCACAGTTGTACCGGCAAATCCTCGATGATGCTCCGGACGCGTTAGCAGCATTGACCAATCTGGGTAGCATCCTGCGGCAAGCAGGAGATCTGGATGAAGCCATTGTCTTGCTGCAACGGGCGGCGGCCTTGCCGGACACCAATGAGCACGCAGCCTACAATCTCGGCAATGCGCTTCGGGCGGCAGGTCGACATCAGGAATCCATCGTGGCCTATCGGCAGGCCAGCGACCAAAAACCAGAATGGGCCATGGCGCATTGCAATCTGGGGGTGGCATTGATCGATGTGGGCGATCATGCGGGGGCGGAAGTAGCACTGCGCCAAGCACGCTATCTGGAGCCTGGGAACAAGCTTGTGCGTATCAATCTGGCGAGACTTCTTTCCACGCGTTTGATGCGGATGCAGTACTCGTCAGTAGCCGACGAAAAACTGTTCATCCAGCTTGCTCAGGACTACGGAGAGATTTGTCCTGATGCAGAAGCGCTGTCGCGTCGCATTCGACCATCCGGTGAGCCGCTGCGGGTTGGTTTTTTATCCCCCGATCTGTGCGATCATCCGGTCGGCTTTTTCCTGTTGCCCTTACTGGAACATATCGATCGGCAATCCATCCAGCCGGTGTTTTTCAGCACTGGAGGGCGTGATGACGAGACGCGTCGTGCACTGAAATTTCAGGGTGCATGGAACAATGTTGCGCACCTGGATGATTCCTCTTTGCTGCATCTGTTACGTCATCGTCAGTTGGATGTGCTGATGGATCTTTCCGGTCATACCGCGGGTCATCGTTTGCCCATTTTTGCCCAGCGTGCAGCGGCCTTGCAGGTGTCCTGGCTGGGCTATTTCGCAACGACCGGTGTGCCGGCGATGGATTACGTGCTGATGGATGACTGGCATCTACCCAAGGGGGCGGAAACCCAATTCACCGAGCGGGTCATCCGACTACCGAATAGTCGTTTCTGTTATCAGCCGCCTGCGTTTGCTCCTGCAGTATCGCCCCCGCCCTGCCTGATCAAGGGGTATGTTACCTTCGGTAGTTTCAATAACAGCGACAAGCTGAACGATACCGTGTTGAATTTGTGGGCGCGATTACTCCATGCTTTGCCTACCGCGCGGCTGGTGCTCAAATCGTATGCGTTTAATGTCGCGTCGCAGCAGCAAACGATGATTCAAGCCTTCGTTGATCGTGGGCTTGCGCCCGAACGTATCGAACTGCGCGCTCCAAGTGTTCATGTCGATCTGTTGAAAGAATACGCGGATATCGATATCGCCCTGGACCCGTTTCCCTTTACCGGTGGACAAACCAGTTGCGAAGCGTTGTGGATGGGCGTGCCGGTGATTACCTGGCCGCAATCCAGACCTGTGAGTCGACAGACGTTTGCCTTTTTGAACTTGATCGGTCTGCCGGAACTGATTGCACGGGATGCAGATGACTATGTCAGGATTGTCGTCGAGCTGGCCAGCGATCCCGGACGGATTCAGTCTTTGCGCGACTCGTTGCGAGAACGAATGCGACAATCTCCGCTGTGTGATGCCCGGCAATTTGCCCGTGATTGGGTGTCGGCCATCCTCCAGATGGAAGCCCACTCATGATCATCGTCGTTCTCAACACCGATGCCGACGGGTGCATATGTCTGGATTTGCCAGCAATGTTCAATGAGGTGTGTTCATTGCTGGCAGATGATTTTTCGAAGAAATACCCTCTTATCGCAGGGCGTTTTTCAGGGCGGTCATGAGCAGCTCATCATTTGGCGCGACATCCGGCGCAAAGCGTTCTAGCACCTGTCCTTGACGACCCACCAGAAACTTTTCGAAATTCCAGGTGACATCACTTTCGTGCGCCGGTTGCAGGTTTTTTTGAGCCAGACGTTCGCGTAGCCCGGCACCGCCACGGGCATGGGGCTGTGCTGCGATCAGATGCGCATAAAGTGGGTGGCGTGGCGAACTGTTGATGTGAACTTTTTCAAACAATGGAAAACGCACGCCATACTGTGTTTCGCAGAATGTCTGGATTTCGGCTTCACTCCCCGGTTCTTGTCCGAGAAAGTCATTGCACGGAAAGCCCAGTACACGCAGGCCTTGTTCATGAAAGGTTTCGTGCAGTTTTTCCAGCCCGGCATACTGTGGTGTCAGTCCGCATTGGGATGCCACATTGACGATCAGCAGAACCTGCCCTTTGTAAGCGGCCAATGTGCTTGCCTGGCCTGACAGGGTGTGCAGGGGAATGTCGTAGATCGATGGACTGTTTGAAGTGGCCATGGGCTGTCTCCGTGATGAAGAAATGAAGTAGGGTGTGCAGGAGGAATATTACCGTGGTGGTGCTGATTGGCTGTGCGCCAGAAAGTTCATGATACGACGTTCGACTTCGGTGGGGGCTTCGCGATGCGGAAAATGTCCGATGCCCGGTAGAAGGTGAAATTCAAAAGAGCCGCTGAAGGCTTGCGCACTTCGACCAAAAACTTCTGCCCCTACGGCGCCGTCGATTTCTCCCGAAAGCATCAGGGTGGCCGGAGATGTTTTAGCGGAAAGAAGTGCCCAGCTGGCACGGCTGGAACCCCGAAACATGGCGCGGTAATAGCCTATCGCTGCAGCAAGCCCGCCGGGGGCAGAAAGAGCGGCTTTCACCGGCTGCAAGTCTTGAGCGGTCACAGGCCATGTGGGCGACCATACCTGATAAAGCTGGTCGATGAATTGATAGTCGTTCTGTGCCACCTTGCGTTCCGGCCAGTTTGATAATTGAAAAAACCAGATGTACCACGAACGGCGTAATTGTTTGAGTGACTGCACCGCCCCGCCAATATGCGGCACACTCATCAATACGAGCTGCCGGATACGGGTGGCATCGATATTCGCGGCGCAATAGGCAGCGTAAGCTCCCCAATCGTGACCGATGACCGCCGCTGTTTTCGCACCCAATGCCTCAATGAGTGCCAGCACGTCGTGCCCCAAGGCTGTGGTTGAATAATCGCCATCCGGGGCAAGTCCGGTGGGCGCATAACCACGCATATAAGGGGCAACCGCACGATAGCCCGCCTCAGACAAGGTTTTCAGCAGGGAATCAAAGCTGTGTGCCGTATCGGGAAAACCATGCAGACACAACACCAGCGGCGCATCAGCTGCGCCTGCTTCGTGATAAGCAAAACGAATGCCGTTGGCGGTGATGTGTTTGAGAGCGTGTTCTGTTGAATGGGTTGAATGGGTCATGTCGATTTCTTGTCTGTTCGTTTCTCGTTAGCGTGAAAGAACGAAGTTCGGTTGAAGGGTGAGTGAGCTTGTTGCTGCTGCTCGTGTATGTGGCGGGATTTCCGGATTTCCACTGGGACGCGGGCAGAGCACGCGTGTCCAGGATTAGGCGGCATGGTTGAAGCTGAGGCCGAAGTTCAACCATTCTTCGTAGATCGGTTGCAGTACTGCAGGAATTTGTTGTTGAAATGCGTCGTCGAGGGCGAACCGTGGCATGCGTTCTTTCACGGCCGTCAGGAGGTAAGCGCCTTGGCGGGCGTCTTTGGGTCGTTTGGCGGCAGCGCGTTTAGGCTGGCGCGAAAGCCACATTTTATGCAGCGCCATCCAGCGCGGATCAGGCGCCACGATGCGCGCAGGGAGAGGTTTTGCTGCCAGCGAGGCCACCACATGTTCGAGCGGTGTTCCGAGCAGTAGCCACTCTTGCTCTTCGAGCGGGATGGGGTTCATTTCGCCTCTGGGCAGGGAGGACTGCACCGAGGGTGCCGACAGCAGTTCGACTTCGTATGCCTTTGCGTTGCGAGCCTGAAATGTTCGTTCAGAATTGATGGTAAAGGTGCTGTCCATTCTCTTCAGCACGCCAAAGAGGGTTTGGGGTATCCGTGCTTTGCTCAAGACGAGCTTGCCCGTCCAAGCGAGATCGAAGTCCTCGGTGGCGTCCCAGCCCATGAGAAAGCGACCACCTGCCTCGATTTCGTAGGCTGCGAAGGCGTTGGTGCCAACAACCAGCAAGGATGTGCCGAGCATGCCCCTGACATCGAGTTCTTGCAAGATCTTGGCGGCTTCATGGGAGATGGTCGGCAACTTCAGTGTTCGCCAGATGGCAGTGGTGGTTCCCAGCGTGGCCTCCGTGCCGGCTTGGCGTTGTCGGAGTTGTTCCTTCTGTTCATCGTAGGCGGTTTTCTTCGCCTCGGTCTCTGCCGAGCGCGGACCCAGTGAGCGACCGTCGCCCCGCGCATTGCGAATCTCGTAAAGGTACTCGTAGCCGGCGGACGTGTGCCACTTGAGGTGATAGGGCAAAACTTCGAGACTACGCTGCGTTTCAATGAGCGAGTCGTACTGCATCGCAATATTGGCAATGATGCGAAGTTGTTCGGCGTCGAAGTCCCGGATGTCCATGCTTTGGGCGGTTGGTGATTGATATCCTATTGTACTGTATCAACGAGAGTTGTTCTGTGTTTGCGCTAACATCATAAAATGCAGAGCAAATCTATACATAACAATAGATTACAAAGTAAATAGGGTGATGTTGAGCCATTGAGTCATTGAGCCCAACGCGTTACTGAGTTTTGCCACTATCAATCGTTGAATCTCATCCGGCACTTATTCATACCCCCGGCGTATCGAGTAACGATTATTTCATCCTCTGTGGGTGGGATGTGTGGAGAGGGTGACCATGATCGTTAGAATGGGCGATTGTTCAATGTGTAGGGATGAGAATGATGGAATGCAAGGTCAGTTGGCATGAAGGCATGAGCTTCATTGCGGAAACCGGGAGTGGACATCTGATTGCGATGGATGGTGCGCCTGAAGCCGGTGGGCGTAATTTGGCACCGCGTCCGATGGAAATGGTGCTGGCGGGGACAGGAGGATGTACGTCGTTTGATGTGGTGATGATTCTCAAGCGCGGTCGTCAGGAGGTGACGGGGTGTGAAGTCGATATCAAGGCGGAGCGCGCTGAAACCGACCCCAAGGTTTTTACAAAAATCCACATGCATTTCGTCGTGACGGGCAAGGCATTGAAGCCTGAGGCGGTGGAGCGCGCCATCAAGTTGTCAGCAGAAAAATATTGTTCTGCTTCGATCATGTTGAGTAAAACGGCTGAAATTACGCACGATTGGGAAATCGTCGAGGGTTGATGTGTTCAGCAATGACAACAGGTAGCGTCAGAAATAATAGGCCGTCGTCGTCATCACCCGTGCGGCCAGACGCATGCCCCATTTGATGGGAACAGGAAGCTCCCTCGCACCTAGATGTAGTGCGGTGGCTGCGTGCCCGGCTTCATCCACACGCATTTGTTCGAGGATATCTCGGGAGCGCAGGTCTTCCTCAGGTAGCCGCGCTTTGTGGCTTTCGAGATGGGCTTCCACCTGACGTTCTGTTTCGGCCAGAAACCCCAGATTCCAAGCGTCGCCCCATTTTCCCGCGATGATTCCCATCGTCAGTGCGCCGCCATACCAGAATGGATTGAGCAGGCTCTTTCGGCCACCCATGTCGGCAATGCGCCGTTCCGTCCAGGCCAGATGCTCCGTTTCTTCACGTCCTGCTTGCACCAGTGCCTGAGTAATCGCGGGGTCGCGTGATGTGAGGGATTGCCCTTGATACAGGGCTTGTGCACAGATTTCGCCGCAATGATTGACGCGCATCAGGGCGGCGACATGCGCACGCTGCCGCGCGTCGAGCTCGGCTTCAGGCTGATCGCTGCCCGGTACAGGGCGTGTTGTCGATACTGATGCCGGTACGCAGACAGTACGCAATGCCTTGTCGAATTCGACGATCAGCGCATCGAATTTCATGGCTGTGTCAATGTGTTCGGATCTTCGGGTGAAGGGACAGGCCAGCGCGGTTCGCGATCTTCGGGGAGTAAAAACAGATGGCGCGCCAGTTCTGTGAGCGCGGCTTCATAGACTCCTCGCTTGAATTCAATAACGGTATCGAGAGGAATCCAGTATTCATGCCAGCGCCAGGCATCGAATTCGGGGTGATCGCTGGCACGCAGGCAGACATCGGTGTCTCGTCCTGTCAGCCGCAGAAGAAACCAGATCTGTTTTTGTCCCCTGTAGCTGTTACGCCATTCACGACGTATCCAGTGTCGGGGGACGTCATAACGGAGCCAGTCGCGCGTTCGACCCAGAATGGCGACATGCTCGGGACGTAGCCCGATTTCCTCGTAGAGTTCGCGATACATGGCCTGCTCGGGCGATTCGCCCTTGTTGATGCCCCCTTGCGGGAATTGCCAGGAATGCTCGCGGATGCGTTTGCCCCAGAAGACTTCGTTATGATTGTTGACCAAAACGATGCCGACGTTCGGGCGGTAGCCTTCACGATCCAGCATGGTGTACCTTCAACCTAGAAACCGCAGTTGACCGCTTATCATCATCACAAATTCCACTCATGCTGTATGTTTTTCATTATCTATTACCTTCACCTTGCGGGTGAGTACGCTATGCCCCGCAGGAAATCCCCTTGGGGGACGCCGTCGATTGCACATTTTATGGGCTGCCTGTCCGCGTTGCTCTTCGTTGCAGGGAGTGGCCATGCGCCTCATCGCGCCTTGCCAGACAGCCCATAAAACGCACACTCGAAGGCGTCCAACTACGGTTTCTAGGTTCAATTCTTACAAATGGATTTCCGTTATTTTTTCACAGATTGCGGCGGATGGACAGGGGGGAAGAGGAGGGGCGAACGCGTTTCTAGGCAGCTTACGCACCTTCTACCCAAGCAGCGCGCAAGGCAGCAATACCATGAGCACCCTGTTCCCGGGCAATCTGCATGTCATTGATCGTGAGCCCGCCCAGCGCGTAGACGGGCAAGGGGTAACGGTCGAGCAACTGGGCGAAATTTTCCCAGCCCATTCCGGCACGGCCAGGATGACTGGCGGTTTCTTTCACGGCACCTAGAACGACGAAATCCAGCCCCAGACGTGCAGCTTGCGCAAGCTCTGCCGCGTTATGACAGGACGCGGCGACTAGTGGGAAATCCGGACGGCGGGGCAACGCCATGAGCTGACGCGCCGGCAGGTGCAGCCCGTCAGCCCCGCTTTCCCGTGCGAGTGCTGCGTTTCCATTGATGAGCAGTCGTGCATTGTATTGACGACACAAGGCGACACATTGCGAGACCAGCGTATCCATTTGTGTCATGTCCAGCGCGGGTTCGCGGAGTTGCACCAGACGGACTCCCCACGCCAGTGCAGATTTTAAGGCGGTGATTTGACCGGCAAGGCCGAGTCCCTGCGTGCCGCCAGCTTGAGTGATGGCATAAAAATCAGGCAGGCTCAGTGCGGCCAGTATGGGGGCATTGGCGGGCAGCAAGGGTGAGACATCTACGGCTTCCGGGTGTTGCCATGCCAAGGCGTCATGTTGCAGATCACTCAAGGTTCCTTGCCAACGAACGACACGGAAAAAATGCAGGCGAACATGGGCATGCTCATAGACATGCTCGCGAACGAGCCAGGGGTCAGCGATGTCCACCTGTATGTCCAATTCTTCTCGCAGTTCCCGGATGAGTGCTTCTCTGGGTGTTTCACCGGCTTCTATCTTGCCGCCCGGAAACTCCCAGTAACCCGCATAAAAACTGCCCGCAGGGCGGCGTCCCAGAAGAAAGCAACCATCAGGCCGCTGAATGACCGCTGCGGCGACATCGACGACAGGTTTCATGGTGGATTCCCTTTCTTCATAAGGCCGTGCTACACGTTGCGCCCCACCCAGTCTCGTGCGAATTGCCAAGCCACGCGACCATTACGCGAGCCGCGTGACAGTGACCATTGCAAGGCCTCCTGACGCACGGTGTCATTCCAGTGCGTCTTGCCCTGCCCCAGTTCTGTCACCCAGTATTGGCAAATGACCAGATAGTGATCCTGATCGAAAGGATAGAACGATAGCCATAAACCGACCTGATTAGCAATGAACGTCAGCAACCGTGCCCCGAAGAACCCGAAGCGGCTGA
>CAYTHB010000013.1:0-56071 GCA_964437515.1 uncultured Sterolibacterium sp. | reverse complement strand
CGGCACGGAGCAGTGCTCCGTGAAACCCCGCCTACGCCCCCTCGAGGGGCGGCTACTAATTTGCTCGCTACGCTCGAAGCTTCAAACGGACTCCGTTTTCGTTGTTTCACGCTAAGCGAGTGGCGTGCGTGTCGTATGTAAAGCATTCGCCAGGCGCACGAAATCAGCCACGGCCAGTTCCTCGGCACGCGCGGTCGGCGCAATACCTAATTGCTGCAACGCCTCTTCAGTGACCCACTCACGCAGCGTGTTGCGCAGCATTTTGCGCCGCTGACCAAACGCAGCCGTCACAATTTCTGCAAACAAAATTTCATTGGCTGCTTGACGTTCTGTCGCGGGTAAGGGCAGCATCCGCACGATGGCAGAATCGATCTTGGGCGGGGGGGTGAATGCAGTGGGTGGTACGATGAACAGCAGCTCCATTGCATAACGATATTGCAGCATCACCGAAAGTCGCCCGTATTCAGACGTTCCTGGTACGGCCACCATGCGTTCGACCACTTCTTTCTGCAACATGAAGTGCATATCACGCACATGATCGGCGGCTAGGCTCAAATGAAATAGCAGCGGTGTCGAAATGTTGTAAGGCAGATTACCCACCACGCGCAAATCGCGACGAGCTTGGGTTTGTGCCAGTTGAACAAAATCAAAATCCAGTGCATCGCCTTCGTGGATGCACAAACGCTCCGGCGCAAAGCGCTGCCGCAGTCGCGCAATCAGGTCGCGGTCAATCTCAACGACATGGAGTGGCTGCACCACATCAAGCAGCGGCTGGGTCATGGCCGCCAGCCCCGGGCCGATCTCCACCATCAAGTCACCTGCTTTGGGGGCAATGGCAGCCACGATGTCGGCGATCACGCCTTTGTCATTAAGAAAATTCTGCCCGAAACGCTTGCGCGCCTGATGGTGTTCCGACATCTTCATGCGCACATGGCTAATGCACTATGGATCGCCGCATACAGGCTACGTGGATCGGCGCGCCCGGTTCCGGCCAGATCCAGCGCAGTGCCGTGATCAACCGAGGTGCGCACGATCGGCAGTCCCAGGGTGATATTCACGCCATCTTCAAAGGCGGCATATTTGAGAACGGCCAAGCCCTGATCGTGATACATCGCCAGTTGTGCATCGGCTCCCGCCAATACGTTTTTGGTAAACAGGGTATCGGCAGGCAGCGGACCGATCAGATTCATGCCTTCGGCACGCAGTTTCTCCAGCACTGGCTGGATGATCTCGATTTCCTCGCGCCCCATGTGGCCGCCCTCGCCCGCATGGGGATTCAAGCCAGCCACGAGGATACGCGGTTGCGGAATACGAAACTTGCGCAGCAAATCGACATGCAGAATACGTAATGTGGTTTCCAGCTCACTGTGCGTAATCGCCGCAGGCACATCCTTGAGCGGCAGATGCGTCGTTGCCAGCGCCACACGCAAACCGGCTCCGGCGAGCATCATGACCACCCGCGGCGTGCCGGTCTTTTCGGCGAGATATTCCGTATGTCCGGTAAAGGGCAGCCCTGCATCGTTGATGACCCCTTTGTGCAAAGGCGCGGTCACCATCGCCGCAAATTCACCCTTGCGACAACCCTCAATCGCACGATCGAGAATTTCAATGACATACGCTGCATTGGCAGGATTCAATTGTCCCGGCAGACTGGCTGCGCGTAGCGGTACATGCAGGATATCCATGCGTGCCGTCGCCATGATCGCGGAAAAATCCAGGCCGATCCGTTGGGCACGCGCTGCCAGTAAATCGCGATCAGCAATTACGACCAAGCGCGCTGGAAAGTCTTGCTGCACCAGCGACAGACACAGCTCAGGGCCGATCCCCGCCGGTTCGCCGCTGGTGATGGCGATTGTGGGCGGATGATGAAGGATCATTTTTCGATCAGACGCATATCAACATAAGCGCGATCACGGATCTGGCGTATCCAGTCCTGATAGGCTTCATCGAGCTTGCTCTCGCGGATGGCCTGACGCGCCGCCATACGCTGACGTTCGATCGAGGTCGTCTCGATGCGTCGATCAAGCACCTGAATGATGTGCCAGCCGAACGGCGATTTGATCGGATTGCTGATTTCATTGATTTTCAACGCATTCATTGCCCGTTCGAACTCGGGTACCGTATCACCCTCATAAAGCCAGCCCAGATCGCCCCCTTTGGCAGCAGAAAGGTCATTGGAATTGGCTCGTGCCAACTGCGCAAAATCTCCAGCATTGTCGAGGCGTTCCTTGAGCAATAGTGCTTTGCGTTTGGCCTCGGCATCGGGAACCAGTTCATTCACCTTGATGAGGATGTGCCGCGCCAGCGTTTGGCGCATGGGCTTGATGGATTTGCCCGCAGCGCTGCGATCGATCAGCTTGATGATGTGATACCCCGCCGGGCTATGGAGAACGGCACTGATGCCACCTGCCTTCATTTTCTGTACAGCTTCTGCATACAGGGACGGCAAGCGATCCAGGGGACGAGGCCCAAGAAGGCCTCCATTCATGGCATCGGGCGCATCCGAAAAGCTCGCGGCCACTTGCGCAAAATCATCACCCTGCTTCAGTTGCGATAACGCCTGTTCGGCACGCGCCCGAACGCGCATCAACTGTTCCGGGCTGGATTGCTCGGAAACTCGCAACAGGATATGAGCAACGTTATATTCCTCGCCGCCTTCGGAAGTGGCCACCGGTGTTGCCAGATAATTGTCGACTTCTGCATCGGAAATATTGATACGACTATCCACCTCACGTTCGCGCAAGCGGCTGATAGTCATTTCATCGCGAATATCGCTCCGAAATTTATTCCAGCTGACCCCATCCTGCTCTAGGGCGTGACGAAATTCCACGAGACTCATTTTGTTGGAGTCGGCAATGCGACGCAAATAAGCATCAAGCTGACCATCATCCACATGCATGGCACTTTCCTTGGCCATCTGCAACTGGATACGATCGGTAATCATGCGTTCCAGCACTTGCTTCTCCAGTATGGAGCGAATGGGCAAGGGCGTACCTTGACTGCGCAATTGCCGCTCGACCGTCGCCATCTGAACATTCAGTTCATTCAATGTAATGGCCTCATCGTTAACCACAGCAACGATACGGTCTGCCATGACAGGTGTAGCTGCAGAGACTGAAGCAGCAGGCATCCCCAAGCCCAGGAGCAGCAAGGCAAATAATGCGGCATAAAACGGTGATTTCATGACAAATTCCGGCGCAGGATTATTGAAGAAAATGAACAAGGATCAGTGCAATGCGAGATGGGGATCAGCCGTGGGGGGCAAGGTCTGGCTATAGCCGGGAATGCTGCGCTTGAGCAGATCCAGCGGATTGGAACCCATACTTGAGAATCCGTTCAACTCCAGCTGGATGAAGAACGCCGTACTGGAGTTGCTGGTTGCCGTTGCCAGCCGTTGCAGAACGACGCGCAAGCCCCAACAACCCGCATTGTATTCAAACCCACCCACTGCCTCGATGATGCGGCGGTCAATCAGTGAATAATTGTATCGTCCGACACCCGACCATCCGCCCCCCAGTGGCCATTGAGCCGCCAGATCAATCTGACGGATATTGTTGCCAATCACGCTGATGTTGCTCAGATCCCGGTTATAGCGATAGCTTGCCGATACAGAACGCCCGGCCTCAGGACGATAACGTCCACTCAACGTGAAACGGCGAAGCTGATGATCGTGCGCGTTGTATTGCAGACCTGAATCAACACTCACGCCTGAACCGATCTCGCCTGTCAGGGTGGCCAGAAAATCGGCCATGTTCGATGTTCGAGGGGTTTCGCCAGGCAAGGTCACATCTTGTTGCTTGAAGTAAAAACGCTGCCCAAGAGCACCCCGCAACAACTCAGCCCCATTGGCAGGATCGAGCAGTCGTGAGGTCACGGCAGCGGTTAATTGATTGGCATCACCAATGCGATCCCCTCCGCTGTATCGGTTTTCAGAAAAAATCTGGGCAAAATTGAAATCCGACAGGCCGCTGTCAAACACGGGAATCTGATCCTGATTGCGTGTCGGAACACGCAAATAGTAAAGACGGGGTTCCAGTGTTTGTGTCAAATCGCGACCATAAACCTCGAAAGGCCGCTCGAGTACCGCCCCAGCATCCAGGCTGAATAGCGGCACATTACGCGTCATCCGATCGGAAAATCCCGCTGGCTGATTCTCGAGATGATACGTCGTCGAATTGAAAGCTAGCTTGGGTGTCAGCGAAAAAGCCGCCGTCTGAAAAGGGAAAGAAAATTGCGGATTGATCGTCGTGCGTGCGCCCTCGACCAAGCTGGGATGCGCAAAACTGACAAACTCACTGCGTAACACGAACAAGCCCCCCATCGGCATGTCGGCACGGGTCGCATTGACCGTGAGTTGCGGCAAGCGGCGATAAGGAACAGCGACAGACGGCAAAGCCGGGTCTTGCAAGGTCTGAAAGCTTTGCGCCATCAGCGTCGCATTCCACCAGGTGCTGGCGTAACTCAACACACCCTGACGCAGCAGATTGGTTTGCGCTGTGTTGGTCATGCGTGGCGACAAATCGGTGAAATAAGTGTCATCAGAAACGCCATTGAGGTTCAGTGCGCCAGAGAAGCCCATTCCGAAATTCTGATTGTGGGTGTACGCATAACTGCTACGTCGTGTATGCGTGACTGTGTCCTTTTGCAGGAATTCACTCCGAAGTATTCCGTTGTAATTGGGTTCGAGATAACGGAATTCGCCATCCAGAGCCACCCCACGTTTGCTCATCACTCGCGGTGCAATCGTGGCATCCATATTGGGTGCAATCGCCCAATAATAGGGAATCGTCAGCTCAAGGCCGCTTTTACTGGTCGTCCCCAGGGTCGGTGCAAGCAAACCACTCTTGCGTTTATTGTTCAATGAAAACGTCAGCCAGGGTGAATACAACAGCGGCACACCCTGAAACACCAACGTGGCATCGTGAGCATTCCCCACTTCACGATCGTAATCCAGTGACATGTCACCCGCACGGGCAAACCAGGCAGGATCATTCGGGCCGCATGTACTATAGGTTGCACCGATTAAACGATAGTGATTCTTGCCTTCAAAATTGAGGCGCTGCGCTTCACCACTGCCCACTGTTGCTTGTTCGGGAGGTGTACCGGGAGGCACCCGCTTGATGGTGTACTGCGGCGACTCAAAGAAACCGATATTGTCCGAAATCTTCAGATGCAGACGTGGCCCGGTCATTACGTCATCATTTTGCGATAGCCGTACATTTCCCGTGGCATCCACTTCATCTTCCTGCTGACGATAAACCACGCGATCGGCCGTCAACATGTTTTCGGCCTTGCGGAGGACGACACTCCCCACGGCCACAGTTTCGACATCATTGAGTCCAGTGACCTGATCTGCATCCACCAGGGTAGGCGGCTCCTCTTTATTCAGTGAGGACGTATCCGCTGCCAGCACACGCCCCGTCACAAGAACAGCGACAGCAAAGCTGAAAGAGAAGTGAGACCAATAATAATTATTTCGCCGCAAGAAAGGCATGAAAAGAAGATCGTTCGCTTTTAGGGTTATCACATCGTTGCGTATCGCCATCTATCGCTGCGTGTTGTACGTTTAGAGTGAAATACAAAAATCAGAGTCGGGTTGAAGCTTCGAGCATAGCGAGCCAATCAGTAGCCGCCCCTTGAGGGGCGGATGGGTGGGGTGGGCGTTTATGGTAACGCTTGTTTCATCCTCTGTGGGTGGAGACGGCTACCATGTACGTTTTGCATGAATTGCACAAGCCTGAAACAAGCCAACGCCCATACCAACACAGGCCAAAACGACCGCCAATGCTAAAATCGCTCATTCTATCATTGCTCCCATCGGCTTGCGGCTCTCGCCAGCAGCCATACCTTCGATCATGGAACGTCAGCAACTCATCACCCATTGGTTGCAGCAGCAGTACCCCAGCCAAGAATTCAGCCTCGCCCCCGCTTCTGCCGATGCCAGTTTTCGCCGCTACTTTCGTGTCAGCCGGGCGGACGGCTCAACATGCATCGTCATGGACGCACCGCCCAGCCACGAAGATTGCCGCCCTTGGCTGCACGTCCAGCAGCTCTTTGCCACAAGTGGCGCGCATGTCCCGCAAGTGCTGGCACAAGATCTCGAGCGCGGCTTTCTGCTCCTCTCCGATCTGGGCAACACCACCTATCTCAGTGCATTGCAGGCCGACCCCACGCGCAT
This sequence comes from uncultured Sterolibacterium sp., assembly GCA_964437515.1. GTDB lineage: Bacteria > Pseudomonadota > Gammaproteobacteria > Burkholderiales > Rhodocyclaceae > Sterolibacterium. The sequence goes on along the minus strand of CAYTHB010000013.1, from coordinate 49,893 downwards.
GCGCGCACTCTACGATGACGCGACTAGCGCGCTGACCCGTATCCAGTCCGCCAGCCAGCCCAGCGCGCTACCCGCCTACGATCACGCTCTGCTCCAGCGCGAGCTGATGCTGTTCCCTGACTGGTATATCGCAAAGCATCTGGGCATCGAATTGAACGCCGCGCAACGTCAAGTCATCGAACAGACGTTCACGCGCATCCTCGCTGCCAATCTGGCGGAGCCGCAAGTCTATGTGCATCGTGACTACCATTCGCGCAACCTGATGCTGATGAATGACAATGACAACAACCCCGGCATCATTGATTTTCAGGATGCGGTGTACGGCCCGATCAGCTACGACCTGGTTTCGCTGCTCAAGGATGCCTACATCGAATGGGAGGAAGAGCAGACGCTCGACATCCTCGTCCGCTACTGGGAAAAAGCGCGCAAAGCCAATCTACCGGTGCGCGCCGACTTCGGCGAATTTCACCGTGACTACGAATGGATGGGCGTGCAACGGCACATCAAGGTGCTGGGCATCTTCGCCCGCCTCTACCATCGCGACGGCAAGGACGGCTATCTCAAGGACATGCCGCTGGTGATGAAATACCTGCGCGCCGCCTGCGACCGCTACCGCGAACTCGGCCCCTTCCTCAAACTGCTCGACGAACTGGAAGGACGGAAAGAGGAAGTGGCTTATACGTTCTGAGCAACGATGACTTGTCAATCGACCGACCAACAAAACCGGCAAATGTACGGAACCGTTGCATTCCATAAAATCGCAAGGTATGCTGTCTTCCCCATCGTCCCTATTCGGAAAAACCATGGTCGCGACTCTCTCAACTCCCGCCAATGAACGGCTTGATTTACGCACCTCTGCCGAAATCAAGGAACTGATCGTTCGCGCAGCCTCCACCGTCGGCCTGTCGGTCAGCGCGTTTTTACTCGATGCTGCTCAAGAGCGGGCGCGTCAGGTGCTCGCCGAACAGGAAACGCTCACCCTCACCGCACGCGACTGGCAGGCTTTTGCCCAAGCACTGGATCACAGCGAAAAACCGCGCCCCAAACTCGCTGCCGCCATGCAACGCCATCGTGATTGGCAAAAAGCACAACATTGAACCTAGAAACCGCAGTTGACCGCTTATCATCATCACAAACTCTGCGCATACTGCATGTTTTTCATTACCTATCACCTTCACCTTGCGGGTGAGACCGCTACGCCGTCGATTGCACATTTTACGGGTCGCCTGTCCGCGTTGCTCTTCGTTGCAGGGAGTGGCCATGCGCCTCATCGCGCCTTGTCAGACAACCCGTAAAATGCACACTCGAAGGCGTCCAACTACGGTTTCTAGGTTGAAAAAGCCTGTTTCTACAACCTTGCATCATCTGCGTATCGAAGCACTGCATGTCGGCAATGATCGGCGCAGTTTCTCATGTGGCAAAGCAGCACTCGACGATTATCTGCGCCGCTATGCCCGGCAACATGCCAGCACGAACGTCAGCCGCAGCTATGTCGCCGTTGACGGAGATAGCTCAACGATTCGTGGCTATTACAGTCTCACCATGGCCGCCATCCACCGCGCCCATCTTCCCGATCGTCACGCCAAAAAATTCCCCAATTTTCCACTCCCGGTGGCACGTCTCGCACGGCTGGCCGTCGATCAACGTCACCAGAAACAAGGCATAGGCGAACTGCTCCTTGCCGATGCTCTGCAACGTTGCCTGTCACTCTCTCTATCGATCGGCATGATCGGGGTCATTGTCGATGCCAAGGATCAACAGGCGAAACAATGGTATGAACGTTACGAATTTGAACATTTACCTGACAGCCCGCTGACACTCTGGCTGCCAACCTCAGCCATAGAGCGACTGTAATGCAAGACTTCTTCATTCCGCCCGCCAAGCATGACATCGCCACCCTCGGTCAGGTATTCACCCCCACCAGCGTCGTGCAAGCAATGTTGGCGTTGCGGCGCAATACGGGGCGGGTGCTGGAACCCTCCTGCGGCGACGGGGCATTTTCACGCCAATTGCCAGGCTGTGTCGCCATCGAACTGGATGCTCAACATGCGCCCGCGGGCAGCCTGAATATCGACTTCTTCGCCTACCCGGAAAAACACACGTTTGCCACCATCATCGGCAATCCACCCTATGTACGCTATCAGGACATTCACCCTGCAACCAAAGCACTCATCCGCTCGCGGTTGTTTGACCTGCGTTCCAACCTGTATCTATTCTTCATCGAAAAAACCGTGCGCCACCTCGCCCCCGGCGGTGAGCTGATCTTCATTACACCACGCGATTTTCTCAAGACCACATCCAGCGTGCGCATGAATCAATGGCTCTACCGTCATGGCACGATTACCCACGCCATCGAACTCGGTGATGCGCGGGTGTTTTCCACCGCCGTACCCAACTGCCTGATCTGGCGTTTCGAAAAAGACTGCTTCGAGCGCAGCATGCAATATGCGGAAATCGGCAACCGCGACCCGCTCACAGCCACACTCGCTGCGCCCTCATGGGAGACGCGTCAGTTCGTTGAGTCCGCCGGGCAACTGATGTTCGCCAAGGAACAGCACCGCCTGCAACTCAAAGATATTGCCAGCGTCAAGGTCGGCGCGGTCTCGGGAGCAGATGCGATTTACGCCGATGAAGCCCTCGGTAACCGTGATTTTGTTTGCTCCAGCACGGCCAAAACTGGCAAGACACGGCGCATGATCTGGGCGGGCAAGGACGATCCACCCCCTGTGGCATTGCTGCCGCACAAGGAACGTCTCATTTCACGCGCCATCCGGCCTTACGACGAAAGCAACTGGTGGCAATGGGGGCGCGGCTACCCGATCACCGACGCACCGCGCATTTATGTCAACGGCAAGACGCGGCAAGCGCAGCCTTTCTTTGTACACGACTGCCCACATTTCGACGGCGCGGTGCTGGCCATTTTTCCGCATGATCCGCACATCGACCTGCACGCGTTTTGTGCTGCCATGAATGACGTGGCTTGGGATCAAAGCGGCTTTGTCTGCGATGGACGGTTTTTGTTCACCCAGCGCAGCCTGGAAAATGCGCCGCTACCCGACCATTTCCAACAATACCTTCCATCGCCCCCGACATCATGAAAGCCATGATCCTCGCCGCTGGACGCGGTGAACGCATGCGTCCCCTGAGCGACACCACGCCCAAACCCTTGTTGCCCGTCGGTGGCAAACCACTGATCGTCTGGCAGATCGAACGACTAGCGCAGGCCGGTATTCAAGACATCGTCATCAATCACGCCCATCTAGGCGCGCAAATCGAACACACGCTGGGCGATGGCTCAGCTTGGGGCGTGCGCATCACCTACTCGCCGGAAAGAGAAGCACTGGAAACTGCAGGTGGCATTCGTCAGGCTCTGCATTTACTAGGTGACGCGCCTTTTCTGGTGGTCAGTGCCGACATTTATTGCGACTGCGACTACCGCCAACTACTCGATGTCGTGCAGCTCGCCGACTCTTCTCTGGCGTGCTTATGGATGATCGCCAACCCGCCTTGGCATCCGCGTGGCGACTTTGCCTTGCGCGCGGGCAAGCTGCATCTGGATGGCGAACCACGCCTGACCTATGCCAACTTTGGCCTGTTTCGCCCGCAAATGTTTGCCGAAATTCCCTCCGGCAGCAAGCTAGCCTTGCGCCCGCTGCTGGATGTGGCGATTCCCGCTGGACGCATCCAGGGCGCGCCGCTCGATGCCTTGTGGGAAAATCTCGGCACCCCCGCGCAACTCGCCGAACTGGATGCGCGGCTACGCTCCTCCCTGTCTCTCTGACGTGGCACATACCACATACCCATGGACATCCAACCCTTCATCACCCGGCGCACGCGCCTGCTCGAACGGATGCAAGCGCAAGGCGGCGGCCTGGCAGTCATCCCCACCGCCGCCGAACAGCTACGCAACCGCGACACGCACTACCCCTATCGTCCCGACAGTTATTTTCACTACCTGACCGGCTTCGATGAACCCGAGGCCGTGCTGGTACTGATTGCGGGCACAACAAACCAAAGCCTCCTGTTCTGCCGCGAGAAAGATGCCGAGCGTGAAATCTGGGACGGCTTTCGCTGGGGGCCTGCCGCCGCGCGTGAACAATTTGGCTTTGATGCCAGCCACCCCATCGCGCAATTCGATACCCTGCTGGCCGAATTATTGTGCGATCAAGCCGCGCTATGGTTCTCGCTGGGACACGATAGCGCATGGGATGCGCGCATCACCCAGGCACTCAATGCCGTGCGCGCTCAGGCACGCAATGGCAAACACGTGCCCACGCAAATCCATGACGTGCGCGTGCCGCTGGATGCCATGCGCCTCATCAAGGATGCAGCCGAAATCGAACTGCTGCGCCGTGCCGGCCGCATTGCCGCCAGCGCGCATTGTCGCGCCATGCAAGCCACGCGCCCAGGCTTGTTCGAATATGAAATCGAGGCCGAGCTGCTCCATGAATTCCGCCGCCATGGCTGCCAGGCTCCGGCCTACAGCAGCATCGTGGCGGGTGGCGCGAATGCCTGCATCCTGCATTACATCGACAACAAGCAGCCGCTCAAAGCTGGTGAGCTACTATTGATTGATGCCGCCGGCGAGCTCGATGGCTATGCTGCCGACATCACCCGCACCTTTCCGGTGAGTGGCCAGTTCAGCGGCGCGCAGGCGGATGTCTATCAACTGGTGCTCGATGCACAAACTGCCGCCATCGAAGCGGTACGCCCGGGCGCGACCTTCATCACGCCGCATGATGCTGCTGTCAAAGTACTGGCGCAAGGCATGCTCGATCTCAAGTTGCTGCACGGCTCGCTGGAGAGTGTCATCGAAAACGCAACCTACAAGCGTTTCTACATGCACCGCACCAGTCACTGGCTAGGGCGCGACGTGCATGATGCGGGAGATTACAAACACGGCGAACAATGGCGCAGCCTCGAACCCGGCATGCTACTGACCATCGAGCCGGGCTGCTACATTCGCGCTGCGGATGACATCCCGGTCGCCTTTCATGACATCGGCGTGCGTATCGAAGATGATGTGCTAGTGACGGCGACGGGCTGCGATGTTCTCACAGACGAGGTGCCCAAAACCATCGCCGCGATTGAAGCTTTGATGGCCGAGGCAGACCATGGCTGAGCCGACGTACTTCGGTATCCATCTCGCGAGCAACGCGAGTCCGGCTAGTCGCCTCCTGCCACGGGAAGGGGGCGACCACAAGATCGCTATCATCGGCGGCGGTTTGGCGGGCATGGCATTGGCATTGGCACTGCATCGTCATGGCATCCCTGCGGTCATCCACGATGCGCGGGCACGCGGTGCGGCGCGCCACGACCCGCGCGTGCTCGCCTTGTCGCATGGCTCACAGCAAACCTTTGCATGGCTCGGCATCTGGCCGCAGATCGCCCGCGACACACGCACAGCCACGCCCATCACCACCATCCATATTTCGCAACAGGGCGGCTTCGGTCGCACCCGCATCACCGCACAAGAACAAGGCGTTCCCGCGCTTGGGCAGGTCGTCGCTGCCGGACACATCGCCGGCGTGCTCGATGACGCGATCCGTGCGGCGGGCATCGAGTACCGTGAACTGACGCGCATAGACGCGGTGCATGCAGAGACGCAGCAGATCACCTTGCACACCGCCACAGCCAACGCGACAGACAGCTATCCGGCGCGACTCGCGGTGTATGCCGAAGGCGGTATTGCCGCCACCGATAGCACAACAACGGTCGCGCGCGATTACCAACAGCACGCGCTGATCTGCCACGCCACGGCCAGCACCCCGCACCAGGGCACGGCCTACGAACGCTTCACCCCCCAAGGCCCCCTCGCCCTCCTGCCATGTGCCAGCAGCGACGGCCAACCCAATACTTATGCACTGGTCTACACCTGCGCACCGGACACCGCGCAACGCCTGCTCGCATTGAATGACGGCGATTTTCTCACCCACCTGCAAGCTCACTTCGGCAGCCGTTTGCGTTTCGTTGCCGCCACCTCACGTCATGTCTTTCCGCTCGGCTTGCGCTATCGCACCTCGCCCGTGGGGACACGCTGCGTCTGGCTGGGCAACGCCGCGCAGACCCTGCATCCGGTGGCCGGACAGGGCTTCAATCTGGCTCTGCGCGATATCCGCGATCTGGCGCGCATCCTCGCCCACAGCAGCGACCCCGGATCGGCAGACACGCTGCAACGCTACGCTGCCACCCGTCGTCTGGATCGGGCGGGCGTAATCGGCTTTACCGATAGCGTCGTGCGCCTGTTCAGCAACGACACACCCTTGCTGCGCGAAGCACGAGGGCTGGCATTGATGGCACTGGATCTGACGCCTCCACTGCGGGGATTTGTAGCACGTCGCATGATGTACGGATTGCGCCACTGATCCCGCACCTGAGACTCATCGGATCAATACGATACAGCCGATGCGTCTGACACACCCATCGAATACATCATGACCCGACTTTTTCAATCAGAAAAACTGGCCACATTGCGGCAGCTGGGGCGTTTCCTCGCGCCTTACCGGATGCATCTCATCTTTGCCATGATGGTGCTGCTTGTCGCTTCAGCCGCTGCACTGGTTTTGCCCTTGGCAGTACGCCAGGTGATCGACATGGGATTTTCGCGTGACAGCGCAGCATCCATCGATCGCTATTTTCTGTGGCTTTTTGGTGTGGCATTCATATTAGGGATATTTACAGCATTGCGTTTTTATCTGGTGTCATGGCTGGGGGAACGCGTGGTTGCCGACATTCGTAGCGCCGTCTATCGCCACATTCTTGGCATGAGTCCTGAGTTCTTTGAAACCACCCGCACAGGAGAAGTGCTCTCGCGTCTGACTACCGACACAACGCTCATACAAGTCGTCGTAGGGACCAGCATTTCGATGGCCTTACGCAATGCGCTGATGCTCGCGGGTGCGCTGGTGATGATGGGGTTCAGTAGTCCGCGATTGACAGCTTATACCTTGATCATGCTGCTGGCGGTGATCTTGCCAATCATCATTTTTGGTCGCGCGGTACGACGGCTTTCGCGGGCAAGCCAGGATCGTGTCGCCGATTCCAGTGCAATGGCCGGCGAGAAGCTCAATGCAATCAGCATCGTTCAGGCCTATACCCAAGAATCTCGCGAAAGCAAACATTTCGACAGCATTGTAGAGAGTGCCTTTGAAACCGCGCTCCGTCGCATTCGGGCGCGAACGGCGCTGACCGCGTTGATCATCGTCATGGCATTTGGTGCAGTCGTACTCGTGCTCTGGCTGGGCGCACACGATGTACTGAATGGCCGGATGACAGCCGGGCAACTGGGGCAATTCATCCTGTACACCGTCATGGTCGCCACTAGCATCGGGGCACTGTCCGAGGTGTGGGGGGACGTGCAGCGTGCCGCAGGAGCCACCGAACGCCTCATGGAATTACTGGCAGCACAGCCTCTCATTCGCATACCCGACACGCCCTCGATACTACCGCCGCCACACGGGGAGCTTCGAATCGAGCAACTCTGTTTCCATTACCCCTCAAGACCCAACCATGCCGCATTGACTGACATCAACCTGACGATACAAGCGGGTGAAACCGTCGCATTAGTGGGGCCTTCCGGAGCCGGGAAAAGCACCTTATTTCAACTGCTGCTACGCTACTACGATCCTCAGAAAGGTCGCATCCTGTTTGATGGAATCGACATCACTCAGGCTCATCCTGGCGCGATACGCACGCGTATCGGCATCGTGCCGCAAGATACGGTGATTTTCTCGGCCAGCGCACTCGAAAACATTCGTTATGGACGTCCAGATGCCAGCGATGACGAAGTCAAGGAAGCCGCGCGTGCAGCCGTAGCCGATGAATTCATCGAACGACTTCCCGAAGCTTGGAACAGCTTTTTGGGAGAGCGCGGCGTGCGCCTATCGGGAGGCCAGCGTCAGCGTATTACGATTGCTCGCGCCATCCTCAAGAATCCACCCTTACTGTTGCTGGATGAAGCGACCAGTGCGCTGGATGCAGAAAGTGAACAATTGGTGCAAACCGCACTGGAACATCTGGTACTCAATCGCACCACACTCATCATCGCTCATCGTCTGGCCACCGTGCGCAAGGCAGATCGTATCATCGTGTTCGATCAGGGACGTATCGTTGCCTGCGGCTCCCACGACGACCTGATACGCGAAGAAGGCTTATATCAGCGACTCGCTCAATTACAGTTTGGTTTACATGAAGAAGGAATCCGGGAGACCGCACCTTTGTCATGATTCTCAAGAGATCACCCTTCATCCCCTTCAGAATCCATCATCGACCCTTGCAAGGGTTCCAGCTCCTGTATCTTGCGTGTCAAGGTATTACGTCCAATTCCCAGTAACTGCGCCGCTTCGATCCTCCGGCCACCTGTTGCTGCCAATGCGCGCTGGATCAGCATGCGTTCAAAATCGCGACTCAGCCGTTCATGCACCTGCCCTGGGTGAATGGCTATCATGCGATCCGTTTCATTCGACAATCCATCGAGCCAGTTGAACTGCGTGACCGATGCACCCTGTTCTCGTAGATCACTGGGTAAATCCACCCATTCGATGGTCTGCGCTGGTGCCATGACGGTCAGCCAGTGACACAGATTTTCAAGTTGTCGGACATTGCCCGGAAAATCCAGACCACACAAATACTGCAAGGCCTCATCCGTCATGTGTTTGGCATCCACTGCCAACTCGTGCGCACTTTTTTGCAGGAAGTGACGCGTCAGCAAAGGGATATCCTCCCGTCGTTCACGCAAGCTTGGTAAGCGTAACCGTATGACATTAAGACGATGAAACAAGTCTTCCCGAAACAGTCCGGCTCTGACATGTTCTTCGAGATTCTGATGTGTGGCTGCAATGACACGCACATCGGCCTTGATGGGTTGCTGCCCCCCAACACGATAAAAATGTCCGTCTGACAAAACTCTCAAAAGACGTGTTTGCAATTCAGCCGGCATGTCACCAATTTCATCGAGAAAGAGTGTGCCCCCTTCCGCCTGTTCAAAACGACCACGGCGCTGGTTTTGTGCTCCCGTGAACGCACCCCGTTCATGGCCAAAGAGTTCCGACTCCAGAAGATCACGCGGAATAGCCGCCGTATTGATGGCAATAAAGGGATTCTTGGCGCGAGGGCCATGACGATGCAGCGCATGGGCAACCAGTTCCTTACCGCTACCGGATGCACCATTGATGAGCACGGTGGCATGTGACAAGGCCAAACGCCCAATGGCACGAAACAATTCCTGCATGGCAGGTGCCTGCCCAAGAATTTCCGGTGCCATGCGGGCAGGCTCTGTACGGCTATCCATGCGCGGTGCATGTTCGATGGCTCGACGCACAAGCGTCACCGCCTGATCGATATCAAAAGGCTTGGGCAAATACTCGAACGCCCCCCCTTGAAATGCCGCCACAGCGGAATCAAGATCTGAATAAGCCGTCATGATGATGACCGGTAAATCAGGATGCCGCTGTTTGACGTGGCGCAACAAATCCAGCCCTGATTGCATGGATGACCCTCCTGGCATCCGGATATCCGACACCAAGACACGCGGCTGCTCACCTTGATCGAGTGCAATCAAGGCTTCATGCGCCGAATCAAAGCTCTTGTACGGAATTTGCTCGCGTGCCAGAGTTTTTTCAAAAACCCAGCGGATAGAACGATCGTCGTCGACGATCCAGACAGGATTCATGATCAGGCTCCTAACGTGCGGATTCAGCGTGAAGAGGCAGCAGCAAGGTAAAGCAGGTATGTCCCGGACGGCTGACCACATCGATGCTGCCATGGTGCTGGTGTATGAAATTCTGCGCCAGCGTCAGTCCCAGACCGCTCCCATTGCTCCGCCCAGAAACCAGGGGATAAAAAATCGTTTCCCGCAGGGACTCGGGTATACCCGGCCCGTTATCAATGATGCAGATTTCTGCCACCAGTCGATGACGTCGTTTGGCTAACGTCGCTTGGCGTTTTGCTCGTGTTCGCAAGATAAGTTCATTTCCGGCATTCTGTCGATCACTCGACTCACTCATGGCTTGCGCCGCATTACGCGCGACATTGAGTATGGCCTGTATAAGCTGTTCACGATCTCCCGTGATGTCGGGTAAGGATGTGTCGTAATCACACCGGACATTCAGATGAGTGAATTCAGCCAATATCAGGCGACGCACACGCTCCAGAATTTCGTGCAAATTGATGGATGCCGGTTGCATCACACGATGTGATGACAACAGACGCTGCATCAGGTCTTGCAGCCGATCAGCCTCATGAATGATGACCTGTGTGTATTCACGCAGTTCAGCTGCGTTATCCAGCGTTTGTAATTCACGCTCAAGCAATTGCGCCGACCCCCGAATGCCTCCCAAGGGGTTTTTGATTTCATGTGCCAAATTCCGGATCAACTCACGACTGACCTGCTGCTGTTCGGCGAGCCGTTCTTCACGAGCGACCTTGAGTTGCTGATCGATTGGACGAAACTCCAGCAACAGACACACATCCGTATCGTTTGCATCCTCCGTATCGGTCTCCAGCGGTGTTACCGTGCAATCCAGATGCAGCACGAACGTGTTACCCGAAATATCCGGACGTGTCACAACGAGATTGTGACCGGTATGACTCCAGCAATTATCCAGTGCTTCGGCAAAGGCCGTATTCATCTGAGCGGGATGTCCTAGCAACTCGGTGATGGGCTGCTCCAGCAGTGTTCGCTGGCTGACCGCAAAAAGATTTTCCGCTGCAGGATTCAGATGCCGGATACACAAACGTTCATCCAGCAAAATGACAGCCGTGGAGAGTAAACCCAAGCCTGCATAGCGTGGAGCGACGATGGCAGAAAGGTGGCGCAAATTCTTCATGCAAGAGAACAAGCAAGAAGCAAGCCAGCTTGATCACCCCGAACTGAATGACTCAAGACCGAATGGTCGAATGGTCGAAGATTGCGTGGCAGATTATTTGAGATTGGCCAGCTCGCGTTTCAATGCGTCGAGATTGCGTTCATGAAGGGCAACGCCATCCCGAAGATACTTTACCCGATCGAGATATTTTGGAGTGTTCTTTTCACCTGGCGCACGGGGAACCTCACCTTCGGTCAAGGCCTGTTTGGCCTTTTCGAGATTCTGCTGCTCGGTGGCATATTCCTGTTCGAGAATTTTTCGACGATCGGTATCACGGCTGCGTTGTGTGTCGTTATCGATACGCGGAAAATTACCCGGCGTGGGTGTTGAAGTTGATGAGTAGCGAGACGCCGAACGCGGCGGAGCCGCCAGCGACGTAATCGGCAAATCACGCGACAAAATGGTGCAGTTTTTTGCGCTGCTCTTCTGATTGGTGTAAAGAACGACCCCGGAACTTTCTGTACATTTATAGAGGGTATCGGCATGTCCCGGTGTGGCAATCGCCACACCCATCAACACTCCCCCCAGTGCCAAAAACACATCGGTGAAATGTGAGCCGATGAAAAGCGGCGAAAAGAAGCGTCGTGTCATCGTGGCAGTTGCATCAATGAAAATAAATAAGGTTTTCAAGTCTATGCCAAAGTCACAGGAAAAAAAAGACGGGAAGCCTGTGCTTCCCGTCGAGGTGTAGCGTTCCTGCAATGAATCAGGACAATCTTGATTACAGGCTGTAGTACATGTCGAATTCAACCGGATGCGTGGTCATGCGGAAACGGGTGACTTCTTCCATTTTCAGGTCGATGAAGGCATCGATGAAGTCATTGCTGAATACGCCACCACGGGTGAGGAACTCACGGTCGCGATCGAGATATTCCAGTGCCTGATCGAGACTGGAGCAAACGGTCGGGATCTTTGCATCCTCTTCCGGCGGCAGGTCGTAGAGGTTCTTGTCGGCCGGATCGCCCGGGTGAATCTTGTTCTGCACGCCATCCAGACCGGCCATCATCAGTGCAGTGAAGCACAGGTAGGGATTGGCGGTCGGATCAGGGAAGCGGGTTTCGATACGCCGCGCCTTGTCCGACTGAACGTGCGGGATGCGAATCGAAGCCGAACGGTTGCGTGCCGAATAGGCCAGCTTGACCGGTGCTTCAAAACCAGGCACCAGACGCTTGTAGGAATTGGTACCCGGATTGGTGATGGCGTTGAGTGCACGGGCGTGCTTGATGATGCCGCCAATGTAGTACAGCGCGAATTCGGACAGACCGGCATAGCCGTTACCGGCAAACAGATTCTTGCCGTCCTTCCAGATCGATTGATGCACATGCATCCCTGAGCCGTTGTCGCCGACGATGGGCTTGGGCATGAAGGTTGCGGTCTTGCCGTAGTTGTGCGCGACATTCTGCACGATGTACTTGAGAATCTGGGTCTGGTCGGCACGGCGTACCAAGGTATTGAATACCGTACCGATTTCGCACTGGCCGGCGTTGGCGACTTCATGGTGATGCACTTCCACCGGGACGCCGCAGGCTTCTAGTGCCAGACACATGGCGGCGCGGATGTCGTTGAGACTGTCGACGGGGGGCACGGGGAAATAACCGCCCTTGACGGTCGGACGATGGCCGGTATTGCCGCCATCAAACTTCTCGGCGGTCGCCCAAGCAGCCTCTTCCGAGAAAATCTTGCAATAGGAGCCGGACATGTCGACCTTCCATTCGACAGAGTCGAAAATGAAGAATTCGGGTTCCGGACCAAAGTAAGCTGTGTCACCAATGCCGCTGCTCTTGAGATAGGCCTCGGCACGCTTGGCGATCGAGCGTGGATCGCGATCATAACCCTTGCCATCGGAAGGTTCCACGACGTCACAGGTCATGACCAGCGTAGTTTCGTCCATGAAAGGATCGATGTACGCCGAAGACGCATCCGGCATCAATTGCATATCCGAAGCTTGAATACCTTTCCAGCCGTGCAGCGAGGAGCCGTCAAAAGCGTGACCCTCTTCAAACTTATCGGTATCGACAACGCGTGCCGGCACACCCACATGGTGCTCCTTGCCGCGCATATCGGTAAAGCGGAAGTCAACGAATTTGACATCCTGTTCCTGGATCATTTTGACAACGTCTTGGGGGGTCATGAAAGAACTCCTAGGGGTTAGCGTGAAATACAAAAATCAGAGTCGGGTTGAAGTTTCGAGCGTAGCGAGCCAATCAGTAGCCGCCCCTTGAGGGGCGGATGGGTGGGGTGGGCGTATCGGGTAACGATTATTTCATCCTCTGCGGGTGGAGAGGGTTCCATGATCGTTAATGGGTAGCGAAGTACATTGCTGAGACTATCCTAGCATGTTCCGTGCCATGGCATGGCGCATCGACAAGACGAGAGCAAATCAGCGCAGCAATGCGACTAACCAGACATCTACGCACCCTATTGGTGCATCGTTATGAGTTATCGCATTGTTTTGGTGCAACGCGGCAATTCAATGAAACGGCGCTGAAATAGGGGTCGTGATCCAAGCAGCTTGCTAGCCGATGTTCAATGCGGGCAAGGGGTTGAAGATCATTGCATGCTTCACGCGGGACAAAGATTTCGGCTTCAACGCGATGATTCAGATAGTGCAGCACAGTTTTTTCAATGGGAAGCCGCGACTCGTCTTCGCCTAACAGTTGGCGCAAATGCTCCAGCAACACTTCGCGACTCGGCAAATCGATAGGTGTTGCGGGCGGCAGCAAATCTTCTTCGGCATCGACATGCACCAGCACATCCAGTACATCAGGATGCGCCTCAAGCACTCGCTGTCGCGACATTTCTGCAATGCGATGGCCTTCCGACACACTGATGCGTGCATCCACCTGAATATGAGCATCGGCCAGTACTTGATGCGCCATACGCCGCGTGCGTAGCTCATGCAGCCCCACGACGCCGGGGGTCGTCCGAAGCGTGTCGCGAATACGTTCAACTTCTTCATCCGACAACGCGGTGTCAATGAGCTCACGCATTGCCTCCAGGGTAAAACGAAAACCCATGCGAAGAATCAGAAAGCCCACCAGAATTGCTGCCACAGGATCAAGAAAACGATAACCTGCCAGGCTCCCGGCTAGGCCGACGGCCACAACCAGCGATGAAGCCGCATCCGATCGGGCGTGCCATGCATTGGCAACCAGCATCGGCGAACGCAAACGCTCGGCAACGGCCAGCATATAGCGAAACAAACCTTCCTTGGCTGCCAGCGTCGCCAAGGCCACCCACAGTGCCAAGGGTTTAACGTGCGGCAATTGCTCAATCTCCTGCAAGCGAACCGCAGCCGACCAGAGAATGGCCGCCCCCGTACCGACCAGCAGCAGTCCCAATGCCAAGGAAGCCGCCGTTTCAATACGGTGATGCCCATAAGGATGGCTTTTATCCGCCGGGTGGCGACTGTGAAAACTGGCAAACAGCACCATGAAGTCGGCCACCAGATCTGATAAAGAATGAAAACCATCAGCTACCAAACTCTGTGCATGAGTCAGAAGGCCGATACTGATTTGTGCCAATGTCAGCACAAGATTGACGACGATACTGACCCATGTCACCTTTTGCGCTTCACGAAAGCGCGCGGGATCACGTTCATCGGGCTCGGCAAGCAGGTGGGTTTCTTCTTTGTGAGACATGGGAGTGGTTCTTCAAAAGAATTCTGGATTCCGACTCGGCGTGGGCGGGGTATACTTCGACCTCAACACTCATTCTCCCACCCTCTTTCAACATACAGATTGTATCGCCTGTATTTTTCACCATGGGTCAATTGACTGAAATCCTGCAACTCGCCCAAAACCGTGCCCGCGAGCTCAAGCTCTCTTACGAGGGCGCACTGACACCCACCGAAGCCTGGAAAATCCTCCAAGGTGCGCCCGGTGCAAAAATGGTGGACGTACGCACGCATGCCGAGCTGGAATGGGTTGGGCGCATTCCCGGCACCATCGAAATCGAATGGCTGGATTACCCGAATCGTCAGCGTAATCCGAACTTCATCCGAGAGCTCAAGAACGCCGTTCCGTCAGAAACCTTGCTGTTGTTCATCTGTCGCAGCGGTGTGCGCTCCGGCGATGCCGCTGCCTTGGCCACGGAAGCCGGGTTTCCGGATTGTTTCAATGTATTAGAAGGTTTTGAAGGCAACAAGGACGCGCAAGGACACCGCAACTCCATCGGCGGATGGCGCTTGGCGGGCTTGCCATGGATTCAGGGGTAATCGGCTTGTTTCCAGCCACTCAGGCCGGATCGTTTATTTGAAGGTCACTGCAATGTCATCCAGCATTCTCATGCAACCCGCAGGCTTCGATGCCTATAACCGTCTTTCTGATGAAGAAGCGCGAGACCGCATCATTGCGGCACGTGCCCGATTGGGTAAAAACACCGTGCTGCTGTGCCATCACTATCAGCGCGCCGATGTGTATCGTCATGCCGACCTGACCGGCGATTCGCTCAAGCTATCGCGCCTGGCTTCACAGTCAGATGCCGAAAACATCGTTTTTTGCGGCGTGCATTTCATGGCGGAGGTTGCGGATATTCTCTCCCGTCCCGAACAGGTTTCCATTCTGCCCGATCTGGCGGCGGGTTGCTCCATGGCCGATATGGCCAGCCTCGCCAAAGTCGATCGCTGCTGGCGCGAACTGGCGACGGTGCTCAATCCGGATAAAGAAGTCACTCCCGTCACCTACATCAACTCTGCTGCCGACCTGAAAGCCTTTTGTGGCGAACATGGTGGCATCGTCTGCACCTCCAGCAATGCGCCAAAAATTCTCGACTGGGCTTATGCCCAACGCGGCAAGGTGTTGTTTTTCCCCGATCAGCATCTGGGACGCTGGAGCGGCTACAAAAAAGGCATTCCGCTCGATGATATGGTGATCTGGAATCATGATCTTGAGATGGGCGGATTGACTCCCGAGCAGATTCAAAAAGCAAAAATCATCCTCTGGGCAGGCCATTGCTCGGTGCATCAGATGTTCCAACCCACCCATATCCAGAACTTCCGCAAGCAGTATCCGGAAGGTATCGTCATCTCGCACCCTGAATGTACTTTCGAAGTCTGCCGTCAATCGGATTATGTCGGCTCAACCGAATACATCCTCAACACGGTCAAAGCCGGTGCGCCCAATACCCGCTGGCTAGTCGGCACAGAACTGAATCTGGTCGACCGCTTGGCCGAAGAGGTCAAGCCCGAAGGCAAGATCGTCCAGTTCATGACCCCGCATATCTGCATGTGTTCGACCATGCAACGCATCGATCCACAACACCTCGCATGGACGCTGGAAAATCTCGCTGATGGCAAGGTGGTCAATCGTATCAGCGTCCCTGCACACGAAGCCAGCCTGGCCAAGGTCGCCTTGCAACGTATGCTGGATATTTCCTGAACCTCGTTATGAGCCGGTGATGACCCACACGCTCCACGTCGCCACCTACAATATCCACAAGGGTTTTTCACACTTCAACCGGCGCATGATGGTGCACGAACTACGTGACCGCCTGCGTGCTTTGGGTGTTGACATTGTTTTCCTGCAAGAAGTGCAAGGTCTGCATCTCAAACATGCCGAACGACACGACGACTGGCCGGAGCAGCCGCAACACGAATTTCTCGCCGAATCCTTCTGGGGTAGTGCCGCTTATGGTCGCAATGTCATTTACGATCACGGCCATCACGGCAACGCCATCCTCTCACGCTACCCCATTCTTCGTGCCCATAATCAGGATGTGACTCATCTACGCTTCGAACGTCGTGGCATGTTGCATTGCACGCTCGATATTCCCGATTGGGATACGGCACTCCATTGCGTTTGTGTTCACCTATCCTTATTGGGTCTTTCACGACGTCGGCAGATGGAAGAACTCGCCGAACATCTCGAAGCTGAACTTCCGCCCGATGCACCGCTCATCATTGCGGGCGACTTCAACGACTGGAACAACAAGGCAGGCCAGATGCTCACCGAACGACTGGGCGTGCGCGAAGCCTTTGGCGGACGAGCCGGCACCCCCGCCCGCAGTTTTCCCAGTGGCTTACCCTTGCTACGGCTCGACCGCATTTATGTGCGCGGCTTCAGCGTCAAATCACTCACCGTCCATCATGGCCCACCCTGGGCACGCCTGTCTGACCATGCGGCATTGTCGGCACGGCTGATCATCGAATAAACCGGTAGCCCCATGCGCTTCCTGTCCGGCAATCGCATCGATCTTCTCAAGAATGGCGAGGAATTCTTCCCTGCCTTGATCGCCGCCATTGATGCTGCTGCCAGCGAAGTGCGTCTGGAAACCTATATTTTTGCCAACGATGCCACGGGACGGCAGATTGCCGATGTGCTGGCACGCGCCGCGCAGCGCGGCGTCGCGGTACACATCATGGTAGATGGCTTTGGTGCCGCCAATTTCATCCCTGATTTCGGAGCACGATTGCTGGCGGCAGGCGTTGAAGTCCGTGTTTTTCGCCCAGAGGTCGCACGCTTTCGTCTGCGTCGCCATCGCCTGCGCCGTCTGCATCGAAAGCTCGTCACCATCGACGCACGCATCGCTTTTGTCGGCGGCATCAATATCATCGACGACATGGACACGCCCGGACAAATCCCGCCCCGCCATGACTATGCCGTCAAAATTGAAGGCCCCCTGCTGGCTCCGATTCATGGTGTGATGGAACGGCTGTGGCATTTGGTTAGCTGGGCGGGCTTGCGCCAACGACTCTATCGACGGCAAGTCATGGCACCCATCACCCAGGCTTGCGGATCGACACAGGCGGCCTTTCTTATCCGTGACAATCTACGTCATCGTCATGACATCGAAAACGCTTATCTGAATGCCATCGCGGCAGCGCAACATGAAATTTTTATTGCGAATGCCTATTTCCTTCCGGGGCGACGCTTTCGTCAAGCTTTGATGACCGCTGCCCGACGCGGCGTACGCGTTACCCTGATGTTACAAGGACGTGTCGAATATCGTCTGCTGCACTATGCAACCCAATCCCTCTACGGCACCTTGCTCGCCGCCAATATTCGCATCCATGAATATCGACAGGGCTTTTTGCATGCCAAGGTTGCCGTCATCGATGGCCACTGGGCAACGGTCGGTTCTTCCAATATCGACCCCTTCAGCCTGATGCTGGCACGCGAAGCCAATGTTGTGATTCATGACCGCCATTTCGCCGCCGAGCTTTCTGCCAGCTTGCAACAAACTCTGCATGACGGCGCCCATGCCGTGACACAGGAAAGCTGGAAAATACGCACGATGTTCAGCCGGTTTGCGGGATGGCTCGCCTACGGAATGGTGCGATTGATGATTGACATCCTGGGCTATGGCGAAAAGCACTGATGCGCTTTCAATATCACGCTCCTGACCTGTTTTCGTCCAGTCTTTTGCTGCCTTTTTCTGCTGCCTTTCTGCTGCCTTTTTCCGTGCAGGCTCATACAAAATACGGTAGGATGAGCTTTTGCTAATTTACACGCACGTTAGATTCTTACAGGCTTGTACTGCGCCGTGCCGCAGCATATGAATACTGTATTTATCCTCAGTCACGTGCATGACAAATAACACGAGGAGAGAACACATGGGGCGGAGTGTCAGTATCAGTGTCGCCGAGAATATTGCTTCGACCAGCCGGCGGCGTTTTCTGGTCATGGCCGGCTTGGCGAGTGCCGCCGGTGCGACACTCACTCTGTTCGGCTGCGGACGGGGTCATGCCCCGCTACAACACTTCAAAGGCAACACAGTCGGTCGTTTCGATCTGGGCCCACGCACCACCCCCAAGCTCAATAACTGGCAAGACCTCTACCGCCAGCGCTGGACGTGGGACAAGGTGGTGAAAGGCTCGCACGGCTGGGCGAACTGCCGTTCGGCCTGTGAATGGGATCTGTACGTCAAAGATGGCATCGTTGTTCGTGAGGAACAATCCGCCACCTATGAAGCCTCCGAACCCGGTGTGCCCGACTTCAATCCGCGTGGCTGCCAGAAAGGGGCTTGCTATACCGAAGTGATGTACGGCCCTTCGCGCACCACCGTGCCGCTCAAACGTGTTGGCGAACGCGGCTCGGGCAAATGGGAGAAGATTTCCTGGGAACAGGCGATGAAAGAAATCGCCCAGAAGACCGTCGATGCCGTCGAGCAGTTCGGTACGGATACCGTGTTTCAGGATCTGGGTCCCAACTTCGATTTTGGCCCCAGCACTGCCGGACGTTTCAAGTTCATGTATCAGGCAGGTAGCCTGTTTGCCGACATGTGGGGCGAAATCGGCGACCTGAATTTTGGCGCGACCATGGCACTGGGCGCAGCGCAGATTGGCGGCTCGTCGGACGAATGGTTCCTCTCCGACTTCATCGTCGTGTGGATGATGAACCCCTCGGTCACGCAGATTCCCGATGCCCACTTCCTCTACGAAGCGCGCTACAACGGCACGGAACTGGTGGTGATCGATCCGCAGTATTCCGCCACCGCCATTCACGCCGACCAATGGCTGCCGATCCAGACCGGAACCGATGCCGCGCTGGGACTGGCCGTGGCTCGCCACCTGTTTGAAGCCAACGCCATCGATCTGCCCTTCGTCCGTGAACAGACTGACCTACCGCTGCTGGTACGCTTGGATACGGGACGTTTCCTGCGCGAAGCCGATTTGAAAAGCGGCGGCAGTGCCGATCAGCTTTATATGTGGCATCCGCAGCAAAACGCGCCGGTGTTTGCCCCCGGCTGCAGCGGCAACACCACACGCAAGCTCACGCTCGACTTTGAAGCCCCCATTGATGGTCAATGGAAAATCAAACTTGCCGACGGCAAGGAAGTCGCCATCGCACCGGTCGGTGCATTGCTCAAAGAGCATCTGGAGCCGTGGACGTTTGAACACACCGCCGCCGTCACCCATTTGCATGTCGATCAGGTCAAAAAATTCGCCGAGGGCTGGGCAAAATGCCAACGGCCGATGGTGCTGTCTTCATGGGGCTCCAACCGTTTTGTCCATTCCGACTTGATGAATCGCAGCAAGATTCTCTGCCTGATGCTCAAGGGCGCGCTGGGCAAGAAAGGCACGGGCTATCAAGCCACCGGCATCGTCGACATGGAAGGCTTCAACAACAGCATGCAGATGGATCACGAAGGCGTACGCGGTCGTCTGGGTGCTTTGCTGGGCATCATGCCGCCGGCCGATCTGTTCAATGCCGTGCTCGACATCGTGCGCCAGCGTAAGACCGAAGGCGACGTCGCGCTGGAAACCGAGATGAACTATCTCAAGCACCATCTATGCAGCAGCGACGTGGTGGAAAGCAACCTCAAAGCCCCCGGCTACCGCGCAGCGGTGTTCAAGGAACACGAAGGCATGTTGCCCCGCCCGCTCGAATCTTTCTACAACGAAGCCCGCGAAAAAGACTGGTCGCAAGGCCTGCCGCGCAAGGCTCCCGTCAAGGTGTATTTCAGCGGCGGCGCAAACATGCTGCGACGGAGCAATATGCCGCAGAATTACAAGGCTTTCATCTGGGACGAGATGCAATGTATCGTCGACATCAATCCCAAATATTCCTTTAGTGGCACACAGGCCGATTACATCCTGCCTGCTGCCGGATGGTATGAAAAGGCCGGCATCAAATACACCATGTCCTACATTCCCTATCTGCACTACTGCGACGTCGCCGTGCCGCCGCTCGCGGAATCCAAGGGCGAATGGGAAATTTTCTGGCTACTGACGCGCGAAATGGAGCGTTATGCCAAAGAGAAAAATCTGCCCGTCCTCGATGGCTGCGGGCGTGGCTCCAACGACTTCAAGACCCTGCATCAGCGTTACACCAATCAGGGCGCGCTCGGGCAACACGATGACGAAAAGGTGATGAAGGAAATCCTCCATGGCGATGCCACCGAAGGCATGACCATCGAAGGGCTCAAGGAAACCGGCATCGCCAAATTCACCTCGGCGGGCAAGCCCGTCGCCGCCGATGCCATTAACAACCCCGACTGGAAGGGTGAGGGCGTGATGACCACGCTGACGCGCTTCACGGTGCACAAGGAACCCTGGCCAACGTACAGCGGACGCATCACCAGCTTCATCGACCACCCGTGGTTCATCGAAATGCGCGAGCAGTTCCCGATCCACAAAGACAGCCCCAAGGCCGGTGGCGATTACCCCTTCCAATTCATCAGCTGCCACGCCCGCTGGTCGATCCACTCGACCTGGCGCGACACGCCGATGATGCTGCGTCTGCAACGCGGCGAACCGCTGGTCTACATCAATCCCATTGATGCCGAGCGCGTCGGCGTGAAGGATTTCGAGTATGTCGAAATCTTCAACAACTACGGTTCCGTGCGCATGCGCGTCAAGATCGCCGCCATGGTGCGCCCCGGTGTGGCCTACTACTATCACGCATGGGAACCCCACCAGTTCCCCAATCACCAGTCCTTCAAATGGCTCATCCCCGGCCTCATTAACCCGCTCTACATGGCCGGGGGCTACGGTCAGATCAACCACGCCATGAACCGCTACCAACCCGGTAGCGCGGTGCAGGACACGCGCATCGGCATCCGTCCGTGGCATGGACAGCAAACGGGCGCTTTCCCCGTCGTCAAGCCTGAAAATGCCGCACCGACCCCTGCCGGATAACTGACGGTGCGTCGGCGCATCGATGCGACGGTGCATCGGTGCGTCAGAGTTGGGGCTTATTGGCTTAAAATTCAAAGTTTCCTCTTTCGAGGAAATAAACACATTGGCAGCCTTTTACTCATAAGGACACATCATGGCAGAAGCTTATATCATTGACGCTTTGCGCTCGCCAACGGGCAAACGCAAAGGTTCTCTTGCCACCGTACATGGCGCGGATCTCGGTGCCCATGTCATTAAAACCATCGTCGAACGCAACGCCATTCCTGCAGAAGATTACGATGACGTGATTTTTGGCTGCGTCGATACCATCGGCCCTCTGGCCGGTGACATTGCCCGCACCTCCTGGCTGACGGCTGGTATGCCTTTGTCAGTACCGGGGACGACTATCGATCGCCAGTGCGGCTCATCGCAACAGGCCGTGCATTTCGCTGCCCAGGCGGTGATGAGTGGTACGCAGGATGTCGTGCTGGCTGGTGGCGTGCAGACCATGACAGCCATCCCGATTTCTTCGGCCATGCTGGCGGGACAACCCTATGGCTTCACCACGCCCTTTGCCGAAAGCAAGGGCTGGAAAGCGCGCTTTGGCGATGCGCCTGTCAACCAGTTTTATGCCGCACAGCGGATTGCCGATCATTGGAAGATTACCCGCGAAGACATGGAAATCTTCGCACTGGAAAGCCACAACCGCGCACTAAAGGCGATTGCCGAAGGACGTTTTGATCGCGAAGTCGTACCTTATGGCGATTTCAAGATGGACGAAACCGCCCGCGCTTCCACACTGGAAAAAATGGCGACACTCGCCCCCGTGGATCCCACCTATCCGGGGATTACCGCCGCCGTTTCCAGTTCTACCTGTGATGCTTCTTCAGCCGTTCTAGTTGTTTCCGAAGCCGCATTGAAGCGTTACAACCTCAAGCCCCGCGCACGCATCCATCACATCAGCGTGTTGGCAGACGACCCCATCTGGCACCTCACGGCACCGATTCCGGCAACGAAGCGCGCCCTGCAAAAAGCCGGCATGAAGCTGGAAGATATCGATCTGGTTGAAATCAACGAAGCCTTCGCTTCGGTGGTCATGGCGTGGCTCAAGGAAACGGCGTATCCACACGCCAAAACTAACGTCAATGGCGGCGCGATCGCGCTGGGACATCCGCTGGGTGCATCGGGAACCAAGCTGATGACCACGCTGCTCCACGAACTGGAGCGCACCAAGGGACGTTATGGCTTGCAAACCATGTGCGAAGGTGGCGGCCAGGCGAATGTCACGATCATCGAGCGTCTAGGCTGATCCAGAAAAGACCTCCGAACAAACCTTCCACAGGTGTCATGTGCGGGGTTTGTTCGAATGGCTTCAGATGGCTTTCAAATGGCGCTCGGTTTTAGTGCGTTGTCGTTGTTTTAGTACGATCCAGTTGCTGCCAGAATTCCGAGGCGTGTTTCTCGAAACCTGAGACGGGGAGCGGCTTGCTGAAGTAATACCCTTGGTAGGAATGACACTCCAATCCGGCGAGGAAGTTGAGCTGCTCTTTCGTTTCCACCCCTTCGGCAATGACGCCGATGCCCAGGCTTTGCGCCAAGGCCACGATGGTACGGGCAATAGCCGCATCGTTGGGGTCATCCAGAATGTCACGCACGAATGACTGATCTATCTTCATCTGTTCGATGGGCAGATGCTTGAGGTAATACAGCGAGGAATAGCCTGTACCAAAGTCATCGAGCGAGAAGCTCACGCCGAGTTGCTTGAGCTCATTCATTTTTTCAATGATGTCCTCCACATCCTCGACCAACAGGCTTTCCGTCAATTCCAGCTTGAGACGACGTGGATTGGCACCTGTTTGCTCCAGTGTCTTTCTTACCTGCTCGACAAAGTCCACCTGCCGGAACTGTCGTGCGCTGACATTAACAGCGATGGACAATCTGGAAAGATGGGGGCGCGTGCTCCACTGCGTGAGCTGCTTGCATGCGGTTTCGAGTACCCATGCCCCGAGCGGCAGGATCATGCCCGTTTCTTCGGCCAACGGAATGAATTCGATCGGCGGTACCATGCCGCGTTGAGGATGCCGCCAGCGCACCAGGGCTTCCGTTCCCACGATCTCACCATGCGTCATTTGCACCTGATAATGCAGTTCAAACTGGTTTTGTTCGATCGCTAGACGCAAGTCACTTTCCAGCAGGGTGCGTTCGACAATATCGGTTTCCATACGCGGATCGAAAAACCGTACCGTATTGCGTCCCGCTGCCTTGGCCTTGTACATGGCCAGATCCGCCTGCCGGAGCAGATTGCCGACTTCGCCACTCCCACCGTCATCCCCACCGAATATCGTGGCACCGATACTGGCAGTTCCATGATGCACATAGCCGCTTTCAAAGCTAAACGGCAACGCCAGTTCGGCCAGCACTTTCACACTGACTAGTTCGGTATGAGTCAGTGCCTCCAGACGGCTTTCCCCAATATTGACCAGCATGACGACGAACTCGTCATCCCCCAGACGCGCGACCGTATCACCATTGCGAACGCAGGCATTCAGCTGATGCGCCACATGCTTGAGCAGCAAATCACCCTGGGCATGGCCCAAGGTATCATTGAGCGTCTTGAACTTATCCAAGTCAATGAATAGCAGGGCGCCGAAGCTATGGGTACGCGAAGCATTGGCAGCGGCCTGCTGCAAACGGTCAAGAAGCAGCCGGCGATTCGGCAGTGATGTCACTTGGTCGAAGAAGGCGTATTGATTGACGCGTTCCTCTGCCTGCTTCCGTTCAGTGATGTCCACGGAAATACCGAGAAGATGAGTCGGTTTCCCATGGATATCCCGCAAAGCCACCTTGCGCGTGTACAAATGTCGGATATCGCCCTTGGCCGTGGTGATGAGCTCCTCGTTGATTTCCACGACACCTTGTCGGGTCAGCACTTCACGGTCACGCGTCATAAATGCTTCCGCCTGCACGGGCGGGAAGAAATCGTGGTCGTTGCGTCCGATCATGTCTTCAGCACGATAGCCCAAGATGGCTTCCCCGGCCTGATTGAACAATTCAAAGCGCAGATTATCCGCACGTTTGAGAAAAACCATGGCGGGGATGTGATCGATGATGGAAGTCAATTGTTGCTTGGCTTCACGCAAGGCATTGGATATCAGCCGTGCTTCCGTGATGTCCTGTATCGTTCCTACCGAATGCAAGGGCGTACCCTGAGAATCGAATTCCGTAATGCATCGTGTACGCACCCATTTGATGCGACCATCCGGCATTTGTAGCCGATGCACCAGCTCATAAGAGGTTCGATCTTCCAGAGATTTTTTGTAGGCAGCGCCCACGGCCGCCAGATCGTCTGGATGGGTCACTGCCAGATAAGCATTCCGTGAAACCTGTGTCTCTTTCGGATCCAGTTCCAGCAGATGGCACGCTTCCTGACTCAGTTTCAAGCAATCACCGGCGTGATCGAATGACCAGCTACCGACCCGTGAAATACGCTGCGCCTCTTCGAGCCGCTCATTGCTTTCGCGCAATTCGGTTTCACGCTGGGCAATTTTTGCCAACAGCCTGTTAAATCCACCGACAAGCTGACCAATTTCATCATTCCGTTTCACGGGAAGATCCTGTGGCATTGCGCCACGATTCACACCATCAGCCAAATCCGAAAGAACTTTCAAAGTATCAAATACCGGCGTGAGCTGACGACGTACCAACCACCAAATGAGTGCGCCCACGAGCAGACTCAGCAACAGCGCAGCAGTTGCCATGCGCTGTTGCGTCTGGTGTTGGGGTGCAAATGCCAGCGCTGCCGGAATAGATACTGCCACATACCAATCCGTAAGCATCACACGCCGAACAGATTGCAGAACATCGACGCCTGCTGGATTCACGAATAACGCCGTACCTTCTTCCCCCCCGAGGAAACGATCGATTGACGGATAACGACCCGGTTCCGGGCTGGGTTCCAGAATCCGCTGGCTGTCACTGGCCGACAAGATCAAGCGCTGTTGCCTTGCAACCAGCAGATAATCCGACGACCCCTGCCCCATATGTCCCTTGATGATGTCATCCAGAAAGTTATTGCTGCCCCCCAGATGAACCACACCTACCAGTACCGCAACGATATGCTCATGGTTCTTCGCATCACGGATGGGAACGGCCATCTGGAAAGCAGCCATGCCATTTTCAGCCTTATCAACCGAGTTGGCCTTCTCGATCCTCTGCACCGGACCTATCGCCGGCCGGGCACTTTCAAGCACCATTGAAACAGCCGGATTTTGGAGAAAATCGCCCTCTTTCTCCTCTTTCTGAATGACACCGGGAATTCGACCAGGAACAAAAGCGAGCGTCTGTCCCTCTGCCGAAACGACAAACATCCCACCATTGAACTGCCGCCGCAAAATGGGCATATTTTCAATCTGGCGTTGAAGGGTGCCAATGGTGCCTAGGGTGCCTAGTGCGTCATGGGTATCAGCGGGTACCGTCTTTTGAGGCACATCCAGCAGAACCGCGACCGACTCAAGATCGTGAAGTCGCCGATTCAATTCATCATTCACTTCCCGCGAAAGAATGGAAGCGGTTTCCATCTGCTGATCGCTCAGGATGCGCTCAAGATCTTCATGCATCACATGGCCGGCATAGAAAACAAGCCCCCAGAGCGCCCCGATGAATGCCAGCAAACTCAACACCGTCACCCGCATCTTGATCGAACGACACGGTGCCACACTCCCTTGAGGCGCGGCACGTTCGCTGAAGCACGCAGCCATCAGGTTCGTCAGAGAATCAAAGGGGGATTTCATAAATAAAGTCCACTTCAAAAACGGTGCGGTACGGTATTACCGTTAAAACGGCACTTTTATAGATATGTTTAACGATCATGGTAGCCCTCTCCACACTGCCGCCCACAGAGGATGAAATAATCGTTACCCGATACGCCCACCCCACCCATCCGCCCCTCAAGGGGCGGCTACTAATTTGCTCGCTACGCTCGAAGCTTCAATCGGACTCCGTTTTGTTGTTTCACGCTAACTCTAGCACCAAAGTATTAGCTTCTATTACTAAAGCACTAATAATCAAACGTTTGTTTGTGACAAACAGCACACTGTCGAGTAATGACGGCAAAATGCTGGCAAACATTCTTGCAGTATCCATGAACACCCTCGACGAGGCTCACTGATTCAGATTCGGGCATAAACCTATCGGTTCACGTTAAAATTAACCTTTACCGCAATGCACTCCAAACGCACTTTTAACGCACCTAACGATCATGGTAGCCATCTCCACCCATCCCCCACGGACGGCTTTGCACAGCCGTCCGGCTTCGGCGGCACGGAGCAGTGCTCCGTGAAACACCGCCTACGCCCCCTCAAGGGGCGGCTACTAATTGGCTCGCTACGCTCGAAACTTCAACCGGACTCCGTTTTCATTATTTCACGCTAAGTACTGATACCATCATGTTCTCCAAACTCCATACCCTCGCCAAAACCGACCCCGAACTGTGGCAAGCGATTGAAAGTGAAAATCGCCGACAGGAAGATCACATCGAACTGATTGCCTCGGAAAATTATGTTTCCTGCGCCGTACTTGAAGCACAGGGCTCGCAGCTCACCAATAAATACGCCGAAGGCTATCCGGGCAAACGCTATTACGGCGGTTGCGAATTTGTCGATCAGGCCGAGCAACTGGCGATTGATCGTTTGAAAAAGCTATTTGGTGCGGAAGCCGCCAATGTGCAGGCAAACTCGGGCTCGCAGGCCAATCAGGCGGTGTTGATGGCGTTTGCAAAACCGGGCGACACCATCATGGGCATGAGCCTCGCCGAAGGTGGTCACCTGACGCACGGCATGCCGCTGAATATGTCGGGCAAGTGGTTCAATGTCGTCGCCTACGGCTTGAACGCAGAGGAGGAAATCGACTACCCGAAGATGGAAGCTTTGGCGCGTGAGCACAAGCCGAAAATCATTATTGCCGGAGCTTCGGCGTATGCGCTGCGGATTGATTTCGAACGTTTCGCCAAGATTGCCAAAGAAATCGGTGCGATTTTCTGGGTCGATATGGCGCACTACGCCGGTCTCATCGCTGCCGGTTTTTATCCGAACCCGGTTCCGCATGCCGATGTGGTGACTTCCACCACGCACAAAACGCTGCGTGGCCCGCGTGGCGGGGTCATCTTGATGAAAGCGGAGCATGAGAAAGCCTTGAATTCGGCGATTTTCCCCGGCTTGCAAGGCGGGCCGTTGATGCATGTGATCGCCGCCAAGGCCGTGGCCTTCAAAGAAGCCGCTTCACCAGAATTCAAGGCTTATCAGGAACAGGTGATTGCCAATGCCCAAGTCATGGCGCGCGTGCTGACGGCGCGCGGGCTGCGGATTGTTTCCGGGCGCACCGAGTCGCATGTGTTTCTGGTCGATTTGCGCGCCAAGAACATCACCGGCAAGGATGCCGAAGCCGCTTTGGGGCAGGCGCACATCACCGTGAATAAGAACGCGATTCCCAATGATCCGCAAAAACCCTTCGTGACTTCCGGTATCCGCATCGGCTCTCCGGCCATGACGACGCGGGGGTTCACGGAAATCGAAGCCGAGCAGATTGCCCATCTGATTGCTGATGTGCTGGACGCGCCGAATGACGAAAAAGTGCTGGCGACCACGCGCATCAAGGCGGGTGAGCTGTGCAAGCGTTTCCCGGTTTATGGCTGATGAAGTGTCCCTATTGTCCTGAACTCAACACCCAGGTGGTCGATACCCGGGTGAATGAGGACGGCGATACTGTGCGGCGGCGGCGGCGTTGTCCGAGCTGCGACAAACGCTTTACCACTTATGAACGTGTTGAGCTGCAACTGCCGCAAGTGGTCAAGAAAAACGGCAGCCGCAGCGAATACGAGCGCGAAAAAATCCAGGCGAGCATGATGCTGTCACTACGCAAGCGTCCGGTGACCACCGAAAGCCTGGATGCTGCCATCGACCGCATCGAAGAAAAGCTGGTATCGCTAGGCGAGCGTGAAATCGCCAGCGATCGCATCGGCGAACTGGTGATGCGCGAGTTGAAAAAACTCGACAAGGTGGCGTATATCCGCTTTGCCTCGGTCTATCGTAACTTTGAAGATGTCGAGGAATTTTCCGATGCCATTCGGGAAGTCCGCAAGCCGCGAGTGCCACGCGGCAATCCGCGCACCTGACCTCGATCTCAATCGCCTCGCCATCTTTCATGGCTACTCCATACACATCCGCAGATCATCGCTACATGGCGCATGCGTTGCAGCTCGCGCAGCGGGCAATCAACACCACGACCCCGAATCCACGGGTGGGCTGTGTACTGGTGCGGGAAGGGCAGATTATTGGTGAAGGCTATACCCAGCCTGCGGGTGGGCATCATGCGGAAATCGAGGCTTTGCATGCGGCACAAATGAATGCTGCGGGAGCCACGGCCTATGTGACGCTGGAGCCGTGCAGTCATCATGGGCGCACGCCGCCTTGTGTCGATGCCTTGATTCGGGCACGCGTCAAACACGTCGTTGCCGCCATGCAAGACCCGAACCCGCAAGTGGCCGGTCAAGGTTTTGCGCGTCTGCAAGCGGCTGGGATTTCCACGCAATGTGGTTTACTCGAAGCCGAAGCGCGCGAAATCAATGTGGGTTTTGTGGCGCGGATGACGCGCGGTCGCCCTTGGTTGCGTCTCAAAATGGCCGCCAGTCTCGATGGCAAGACCGCGCTTAACAATGGAGCGAGTCAATGGATCACCGGTTCTGCCGCGCGTGCGGATGGTCATCAATGGCGTGCGCGCGCCTGTGCGATTCTGACGGGTATCGGCACAATCCTGAAAGACGATCCACGCTTGACCGCACGCCCAGAGGGTGTGGAAGAAACCACGATCCGCCAGCCGCTCAAAGTCATCGTTGATAGCCGACTGGAAACGCCGCTCACTGCACAGGTATTGTCGAGCGGTGTCACATTGATTGCGACGGCACAGGCAGATATACAAAAGATTACCGCTTTGCGTGCATGTGGCGCGGAGGTGCTGGTGTTGCCGGATGCGGAACAGCAGGACAAAGTGGATTTAACCGCGCTCATGCAGAGCTTGGCGCAACGGGGCATCAATGAAGTGCATGGTGAGGCCGGGCATCGACTGAGTGGCTCGTTATTGAACGCAGGCTTGGTCGATGAATTACTGTTGTATTACGCGCCCACTCTGTTGGGCTCGGCAGCGCGGGGCATGTTCCAGCTGCCCGAGCTTGAAGAATTGAGCGGACGGCGGGATTTCGTCATGACCGATCTGCGTCGGCTGGGTGATGATGTTCGTATGTTGCTGCGGCCACGATGAGTAATTTACCCCCCATGGCTGAGTGTGATGATGATGAGGATGAGGATGACGAGTTTGATCCTCCCGTGAGCCCATCCACCGCCACCCGCCCTCCCCACACATCCAGCACACGGCGGCGTGACTTTCGTGGGCGGGTCTTGCTCCTGAGCTTGTTGCGCGTCGCGCATCTGGTCGGCATCGTCGGCAGTGGCGCAGTTTTGCTGGGCGCAAAACCGTTGGCGGGAAGTGAAGCTTATGCGCTGGTGCTGGTGGGTTCAGGACTGGGGATTTTGTTGCTCGATCGCTGGACGAATCCCGATTATTTGCGCCAAGTCAGCGGGCTGGGCATCTTGCTGAAAATCGCGCTGCTTGCCGTCACTGTGTTGTTGGCAGGGCTGGTCGAGCCGGTGTTCTGGGCGGTGCTGGTCGGCTCTGTTTTATTGACCCACGCGCCGCGTCGCGTGCGGCATCGTGTGCTGTTGCGTCGCGCGGAAAAATCCATTCACTGAAAGTGAATCGGGCGACCTCTAACGATCATGGTAGCCATCTCCACCCACAGAAGATGAAATAATCGTTACCCGATAACAGATACGCTTACCCCACCCATCCCCCACGGACGGCTTTGCACAGCCGTCCGGCTTCGGCGGCACGGAGCAGTGCTCCGTGAAACCCCGCCTACGCCCCCTCAAGGGGCGGCTACTGATTTGCTCGCTACGCTCGAAGCTTCAACCCGACTCCGTTTTCGTTGTTTCACGTTAATGACTGTTCAGCAAACTCCAAACCGCATCCAAGCCCGAATCCAGTACATCACCCAGTAAATCCTGGTGTGTCCTTTGCTGGGCTTCCTGACGTTGTTGCCGGGCACGTCCTCGCTCGTTATGGAGCAAGGCATCTGCTATTGCCAGCGGGTCGCGCTCGTTACGCTGGGTTTCAGCACGCTGGTAGTGTGCGAGTGCCTGTTCTACCGCTTTGGGATCGAGCAGGCTGATCGGTGCGCGACAGTAGGGGCAGGCGGCATCCTTGCGCATGTCAAAAGGCGCGCCACAGCTGCCACAGTGAAAGTCGGTGATGCGCTTGGCCAGCACCGCGACTTCTGCCGGAGCCAGCTGACGCACAAAGCCTTTTTCGGTCATCAGCTGGGCAAATGGCGTGTAACGTCCGTGGTCTTGCGGGCAACGGTAATAGTTGAATCGCCCGCTTTTGCCCATGTCGAAACTATGTATCAGTCCCACATTGCAGCGTGTGCAGTGTAATGGCTGGGCAAGGGGCTGACGGAGTTGCTCGCGGTGTTCGTGGATCAGGCGAAACAGCTCGATAACTCCGCCCGGCGCGATTTGCGCGCTCTCGTAACGATCAAACCAGATGCCTTGGCAATTAAAGCACAGGTCGAGAGCGAGGGTGTCCTTGATGTTTCCCGCAAACTCAAAGCGGCGCATGAGCTTGCGACATGAAGGACATGATAGCAGAGGGGCGTTGCGGGCTGCGGGGGTGGAGATGGCCATGACCGCGTTTGTCTGAGTTACGCCGTGGGGCGTTGGGCACAAACTAGGCATTGGGGGTCGCGCGGTATGCTGATGCTGCGCCATTCAGTACGCAAACCATCAAATAACAGCAATCGCCCGGCGAGGGATTGGCCACAGCCGATGATGAGTTTTAGTGCTTCTGCGGCTTGCAGGCAGCCAACGATACCCGTCAGTGGCGCGAAGACACCCATGACGGCACAGCGAATTTCTTCGACATCCTGCGCTTCGGGAAACAGGCAGTGATAACAGGGGGAGGCGGGCTGGCGCGGGTCAAAAACCGAGATTTGCCCGTCAAAGCGGATGGCGGCTCCTGACACCAGCGGCTTGCGATGTTGCACGCAGGCGCGGTTGATGGCGTGGCGGGTGGCGAAGTTGTCCGAGCAGTCGAGCACCACATCGGCGAGGGCAACCTCGTTGGTCAGGTGTTCCCCTTCGAGCCGCACAGGAAGGGGAATGATTTGGCATTCGGGGTTGATTTCACCCAAGCGTTGCCGACCGGATTCAACCTTGGGCTGACCAATCGCATGTTCCCGATGCAAAATCTGGCGTTGCAGATTGGTGACATCGACGGTGTCGCCATCGGCCAAGACCAAAGTACCGATTCCCGCCGAAGCCAGATACAGCGCGGCGGGTGAGCCGAGTCCGCCCGCACCGATGAGCAACACGCGTGCGCCGAGCAGCCGTTCCTGACCATCGACATCAATTTGTGGCAAGAGAATGTGGCGACTGTAACGGAGCAGTTGTGCGTCGTTCATGCGTGATGAGGGCGTGGTTTAGCGTTCTTCGCGCAGTTCTACGGGCGTATCGTCGTGGTCGCCGTGAGGATGATGCTCCCAAGCCTTGACATACACCTCGTTGGATTTCTTGAGCAGGCGTTGCGGCAGGCGCATGTTGCGCAACTGGGTTTCTTCCCAAAAATAAATCAGGATGCGTTCAAAACGTCGATAGAACGATGCCTGTAATTGATATCCCTGACTGGTCAAAGCCTTTTCCAAGCCTTCCAGGGTGTAATCGCTCAAGTCGTACCGCACTTCCAGACAACCGGCATGGGCATTCGCCACCGTCAATCCATCCATGCCATCCAGCAGCACTCGCACCTGCTCGGTCTGCTCTGGATGCAGGGCATCAAACCGCAGGAAACGCTTTTTGCTTGAACCATATTGGCGCGCAAGTCCCTGACCGCGATGGCTGCGGTGTCGAATGGCATCGCGTAGCTGACGAGCGCGCTCAGGGTTCATGGTTTCCTGAATTTAGCGTTGTTTGATGATCTGCCAAGCCTTCAACAGGCCGAGCGCCTGATTCAATTGATAGTCATTTTTCGTGGCAAATTCAAAGGGTGCTGGACGGACATCTTCTTCAATATCCTTGCCATCCTTACCTTTCAGCTTGCTCTTGGGCGCAGCTTTGGGGGCAAGCGACTTATCCTTGTCGTTTTCAAGATGACGATCGAGATCGGCTTCGCGCAGGAACTCATGGTTTTCGCCCCCCATGGTTTCCTCGACGATGACATCAGGCGTAATGCCCTTGGCCTGTATGGTGCGACCGGACGGCGTGTAATAACGTGCTGTCGTGAGCTTGATGGCCGTATTGTTGGACAACGGCAAGACTGTCTGCACGGATCCTTTGCCGAAGGTTTGCGTGCCAAGAATGACCGCACGCTTATGATCCTGCAAGGCACCCGCAACGATTTCAGAAGCCGAAGCCGAACCGCCATTGACGAGCACGATCAAGGGAATGTTGCGCGTCCCCGCGGGCAGACGTTGCAGCAAATCGTCGCGATTACTGCGCATGTAGTCTTCGGGACTGGCATAGAACTTCCGTTTTGCATCATCCATCCGCCCGTCTGTGGACACCACGAGTGATTTGGGCGGCAGGAAAGCCGCTGCCACACCCACGGCACCATTCAGCAAGCCGCCTGGATCGTTACGCAGATCGAGCACCAAGCCTCGCAGCGGTTCCTTGCTCTCCTTGCCATCCTTATCTTTTTCCGGCTTGAACAATTTGTTGAGTGCCTTGACCGTATCGGCAATGGTTTCATCCTGGAATTGGGTAATCCGCAAATAGCCAATACCTGGCTCGATCATCTTGGACTTGACACTCTGTACCTTGATGATTTCGCGCTGCAGGGTCAGTACGATCGGTTTCGGCTCATTCTTGCGAACGATGGTGACGACTAGTGACGTATGTGGTTTGCCACGCATGCGCTTGACGGCATCGCTAAGTGTCATGCCTTTTACGGGGGTGTCGTCGAGTTTGATGATGAGATCGCCCGATTTGACGCCGGCGCGAAAAGCGGGAGTGTCCTCAATGGGTGAGACCACCTTGACGAAACCGTCTTCCATGCCGACTTCAATGCCCAGACCACCGAATTCACCCGCCGTATTGACCTGCAATTCCTTAAAGGCATCAGCATCAAGGTAGGATGAGTGCGGATCAAGATTCGAGAGCATGCCACTGATGGCATGGGTAATCAGCTTTTTGTCCTCAATCGGCTCGACATAGCCCTGCTTGATGGCGTTATAAACGTCGGCAAAGCTACGCAACTCCTCGAAGGGCAGGGCGGCAGGCGTCTCTTTCTGGGCACTGGCCGAAAAATTGACGCTGATGAGAACACCGGCGACCAGTCCAATGGCCACTAGGCCAGCCTTCTTGAAGGTATTACGCGTGGGTATCATGTTTGAATTTTTCAGCGTTGTAGTTGTTGCGTTGTTATCTGTGTAGGTAATAGATACGCAATGAAGCACATCAAAAAAACCAAGTCATCGACATGTGCGGATCGTTACCGGACATTACCGGATCGTCACCCATCCCGATGGATCGATGGCACGACCCTGTTGCCGGAGCTCAAAGTATAAACCGGTTTCCGTGCTGACACCGTCATGTCCCACCATTGCGATCGCATCTCCCGCTTTGACGACATCATCGACCCTGCGCGACAAAGACTGATTGTTGCCATAGACACTCAGCCAGCCTTCACCATGATCGATGATGATCAATGCGCCAAAGCCGCGCAAAGTATCGGCAAATACCACGCGTCCCGGTGCAACGGACTTCACTTCAGTGGCTTCGGTGGCACGAATGAAGACCCCTTTCCAGAGCCCCCCGCCTCCTGCACGAGGCGTGCCAAAGCGATGCAAAATCTCGCCACGCACCGGCAGACGCAAACGACCTTTCAGGGTATTGAAATGGCTGACAACGCCCATATCGACCGGTTCCTGCTCATTTCTTTCAACCTTACCCTGTCGCTGTTGTCCTGAACGATCATCCGTCGCATCCCTCCCCTGCTGACGTTGATCTTGAGATGATGCAACAGAACGGGGCGGTGTCCCAGGCTTCTTCAAGCGATCCGCCTTGCGACGCGCCTGGGCACGCGCTCTGGCACGCGACTGACTCACCAGTTGATCGATCAA
Source organism: uncultured Sterolibacterium sp. (assembly GCA_964437515.1). GTDB lineage: Bacteria > Pseudomonadota > Gammaproteobacteria > Burkholderiales > Rhodocyclaceae > Sterolibacterium. The sequence goes on along the minus strand of CAYTHB010000013.1, from coordinate 15,248 downwards.
CGAACCCAACCGTTTTTCGTTCCGTTGCAAAGTCTCGGCCTCCTGCTGCTGCGTTTTGAGCTTTTTGCCAAGACGTAGCAGCACCTGCTGACGCTGCTGCTGTTGCTCAAGCAACAATACTTGTTGCTGCTGTTGTCTTTTTTCGATAGTAAGTACTTCTTCCTGACGCTTCTGCATCACATCACCCAGCCGTTTTTTTTCAGACAACGCCTGGCGCAAGTCTTCCAGAAGATCCGCCTTGGCATGTGAGAGCAGCGTCATGTAATGCAAATCCCGCATGACCTGATCCGCGCCTTGCCCCGACAGCAACAAACGCAAAGTATCGACATTGCCATGGATATACTGGCGTCGCAGTAACTGCCCTAACTGAATCTGCTGGGTTGAAATCTGGCCTTCCAGCCGTTCCGATTGGTCTTGCAATCTGTCCAATGCAGACTCCGCTGCACCACGCTGCTCACCCAGCACGCGCAAATGGCGACGAGTTTCATTGATCGCCGTCTCTGTTTCCTTGAGTTGTGTGCGGGTGGAATCGCGGGTTTCTTCAGTTTTTGCAATATCCTGATGCAGCTTTTTCAGACGGCCATGCAACTGTTGCAACTCATCGCGACGCGCTTCTATGGCCTGTGTGGAAGCCGCTTTTGCCCCCTCCTGGGACGCTGCTCTGGAAGCAGCATGGATTACCGGGATGCCTCCATGTCCCAGCAGCAGCCCGCAGACAACCGCCCCGTATCTGGCAATCTGCCAGACCAAGGAAACCTCCATCAGACAGCGGCTCACAGCTGCGGTGCGATCGATAGATCCCGCGATCGCACGTGGATTATTTGGCTTTGCCCTGATTCGCCACGGCCTTCATGGCAGCCTCGATCGCCTCCGCATCGCCCAGATAGTAATGGCGTAACGGCTTGAGATTTTCATCCAGCTCATACACCAGTGGTTGCGCCGTCGGAATATTGAGATTCACGATATCGCCATCCGACACATTATCGAGATACTTGATGAGTGCGCGCAGACTGTTGCCATGAGCCGCAATAATGACATTTTTTCCCGCTTTGACCGCAGGTGCGATGGTTTCATGCCAATAAGGCAAGAAACGGTCGACGGTATCCTTGAGGCATTCGGTCTGTGGAAATTCTCCCGCCTTCAGATTGGCATAGCGGGGATTGCCCTGCTCCATACGCGGATCATTCGCTTCCAGTGCGGGGGGCGGCGTATCGTAAGCACGTCGCCAGACCAGTACCTGATCGTCACCATATTTCGCCGCAGTTTCCGATTTATTGAGTCCCTGCAAAGCACCATAATGGCGTTCATTCAGCCGCCAGGTGTGATGTACCGGAATCCACATTCGATCCGTTTCTTCAAGTACTGTCCAGAGTGTCTTGATGGCACGCTTGAGAACCGAGGTATAGGCGACATCAAAACGATAGCCCTCCTTCTTGAGGAGTTGGCCAGCAGCTACGGCTTCGCCCAAGCCCTTTTCAGTCAGGCCGACATCTGTCCAGCCGGTAAAACGATTTTCCTGGTTCCAGATGGATTCACCGTGGCGGATCAATACAATTTTGTGCATGGCATTCTACGGGGTGGAATGAAAGCGAAATATTATAGAATAGCCTGCATTATTCGTACCGCCCCGGATGCACCATACCTGCATCCACGTATTTCCACCCCTAGCCGTCACACCCCACAGACTTTGCATCGTGTCCGATATTCTTCCTGACCTGATCGAAAAGCAGGAACACATCGAAACAGCCGCCCGGGCACTCAAGGCCATTTCACATCCCCTGCGTCTGAAAATCCTGTGTGTCGTAGGTGGGATGGAGGTGTGCGTGCAGGATATCGTCGATGCCGTCGGCACATCACAAAGCAATATTTCTCAACATCTGGCGATCCTGCGCGAAAAAGATGTGCTGCAAACGCGCAAGGAAGCCAATCGCGTTTATTACCGCATCGCCGACCCTCGTGTCTTGCAGTTAATCGGCTTGATGCGTGAAGTTTTCTGCGGTGTAGCGGATGCAGATTCAGATTGATCCTCATCCTGATGTCTGCCTGAACCGGAATTCACCCCGTCCTCACCCTCATGGAGCCTGCATTGAAATTCATCCTCGATAACTTATTCTACGTCGCCATGGCGCTCATCAGCGGAGGCATGTTGCTCTGGCAAACGGTCAAAGGCACCGGGGCAAACCAGTTATCACCTCAGGAAGCCACCCTGCTCATCAATCGTGCCGATGCCATCGTTCTCGATATTCGGAATGTCGATGAATGGAACGCGGGGCACATTTCAGGGGCGCGTCACATTGCACTCGACCAGCTGGAACGGCAAATTTCGACGCTGGAAAAGCTCAAGACAACGCCCCTCATCGTCGTTTGCCAATCCGGAGGGCGATCGGGCTCGGCTTGCGGCACGCTGAAGAAACATGGGTTTGAAAAGATATACAACCTGGCGGGAGGGCTCATCGCGTGGCGTGACGCAGGCTTTCCCGTAACAAGCAAATAATCAGGAGCTACCATGCCTGCCAAGGTTTTGATGTACAGCACCGCTGTTTGCCCTTATTGCATCCGTGCCGAACAGTTACTCAAAAACAAGGGCGTCACCGATATCGAAAAAATCCGTGTCGACCTCGACCCCGCACGGCGCGAGGAAATGATGACGCGTACCGGACGACGCACGGTTCCCCAGATTTATATCGGAACACAGCATATCGGCGGATTTGACGATCTCGCCGCTTTGGATCACGCCGGAAAACTCGAACCATTACTGAAAAACACATAAACCGCACAACCTCATTCTTGACCCTATCCCTTCATTCTGACCAAACCCCTTTTTAACTCACTAAACATAAACATCATGAGCGAACAACAAGAGCCCGTTTTCAACATTGAAAAAGTCTATGCAAAAGACATCTCGCTGGAAATCCCGAATGCTCCTCAGATTTTCCTGGAACGCGAGAATCCTGGTATCGAAATGCAGTTGCAGACCGAAGCGGCCAACATTGACGAAGGACTCTATGAAGTCGTGGTCACGGTGACGGTCACGGCAAAGCTGGCCGAAAAAACCATGTTTCTTGTCGAGGTCGCTCAAGCCGGCATTTTCCAGATTCGCAATCTGCCCACAGACAATATCGAACCCATCCTTGGGGTCGCCTGTCCGAATATCGTCTTTCCTTACTTGCGCGAAACGGTTTCCGATCTCATCACGCGCGCCGGATTCCCGCCCGTATTACTGGCTCCGATCAATTTCGAAGCCATGTATGCCCAGCGTCTGCAGGCTCAGGATCAAGCACAGCAGGGACAGGCCACGGGCGAAATCCCCATCCAGTAACTGACACAAGGCGCGTCATCCATGAACCGATTATTCGCATCGGCAGCCCTTTTGATCGGGCTGTTTGCTGCCCTGCCCGCACAGGCACTTGATTTCCGCTCATTATTGGATGCAGCCATCCTGTATGACGCGCCTTCACAAAAAAGCACGCCCCTGTTTGTCATTGCCCGCCAGACACCGGTTGAAATCGTGATTACCCTGGATCCCTGGGTCAAGGTACGCGATGCCAGCGGTAGTCTGGCCTGGATCGACAAGCGCATGCTCAGTGACAAGCGCATATTGCAGGTCATCGCCGCACGCGCCCAGATTCGTCAGTCACCGGATCCACAGGCTGCACTCGTTTTTGAAGCGGCCAAGGATGTTCTGCTCGAACTCGCCGAGACGCCTTCAGGCACCGGCTGGGTCAAGGTGCGTCATCGTGACGGCCAGACAGGTTACCTGCGCACCAATCAAGTCTGGGGACTATAGCGCTGTGCATCGCACATTGTGTCTGTCATGAACATCACGATCATCGGCGCAGGCGCCTGGGGAACGGCACTGGCCATTGCCTTGTCACGCGATGAACATCATCAGGTGACCCTCTGGGCACGCGATTCCCGGTTGTGCGCGAACATGAATACCGCGCGCGAAAACAACCGCTATCTGCCGGGTCATGTCTTTCCTCCTGCGCTATTGATCCATGACGATCTACATCACGCGCTATCGGGTGCGGAACTTCTGCTACTGGCAACACCGCTGTCCGGACTGCGCTCCACGCTGGAGATATTGACATTACGTCAAGCTGAAAACACACCGATACCGCCCTTTCTCTGGCTATGCAAAGGATTGGAGGCCGGTAGTGGCTTACTGCCTCATCAGCTTGTGAATGAGGTGTTTTCATCGTCCTCTTCCTCTCCCTCCTTCACATCACCTGTTTATGGCGCACTCACCGGCCCCAGCTTTGCTGAAGAAGTGGCACGCGGGCTGCCCACCGCCATCACCCTGGCCAGTGCAGATAGCACGTTTGCTCGCTCCACCGCTCAAGCCTTGTCCGGGACACGCTTGCGCGTTTATGCCAACGACGACGTCATTGGTGCAGAAGTGGGAGGGGCGGTTAAAAATGTGCTCGCCATTGCCAGTGGCATTTCCGACGGATTGGGTCTGGGTCACAATGCCCGAGCCGCCCTTCTGACACGCGGTCTGGCTGAAATCGTCCGCTTTGGTATGGCATTGGGCGCACGACGCGAGACCCTGATGGGACTAACGGGCATGGGTGATCTGCTGCTCACCTGTACAGGGGATCTGTCTCGAAACCGACGCGTAGGGCTGGCATTGGCGAGCGGTCGCAAACTATCCGAAATCGTGCAGGAGCTCGGTCATGTTGCTGAAGGTGTTTCCAGCGCGAGAGAAGTCGCTCGCCGGTCGCTGGCATTGGAGGTTGATATGCCGATCGTGCAAACCATCTGCCGCGTTCTGGATGAGCAGCTGCCCCCCGCACAAGCGGTGGATTACCTGATGTCGCGCCATCCCAAAGACGAATAGATTTTGAATTGTCTGTTCAGCATCCGCCCGAAAAACCCAGTTGTCGCCACGCCTCATAAGCCACAACAGCCACCGTATTCGAAAGATTGACACTGCGGCATCCAGGCTGCATGGGCAGACGTAACTGCTTTTCTTCCGGAATCTGCCTCAGCACATCCTCCGGTAAACCGCGTGACTCCGGGCCAAACAAAAACGCATCCCCTGCCACATAATCCGGCTGGTCATGACGTGCATGACCTTTCGTGGTCAAAGCAAATAGCCGCACAGGCGCTCCCGTCGCCGCATGTTTCAAGGTGTTCAGGCAAGTCGGTAAATCAGCATGAACACACACATGCGCAATCTCGGCATAATCCATCCCTGCACGTCGTAAGCGAGCCTCGCTCAGGTCGAAACCCATCGGACGGATCAAATGCAAGCGCGCGCCTACATTGGCACATAGCCGGATGATGTTTCCCGCATTCGGTGGAATTTCGGGCTGATACAAAATGATCTCAAACATGTTGTGATATATTCAGTGCCATACACATCGGACGCGATCCTGATCCGATTGGAATCAAACAATTAGAACAACATTGTAAAGCTGGAAAGGACTGGAGGCAGGATGGTGCGGCCAGAAAAAATCCGCCTGGGAGACTTTCTGATATCCCAGGGGTTACTGACCCCGGAACAACTGGAACTGTCGCTGGTAGAACAGAAGCGCAGCGGACGCAAGCTGGGACGTATTTTTGTTGAATCAGGTTACGTTACCGAGAAGGACATCGCCAAAGCCCTCGGTCGGCAGCTCCATGCGCCCTTCGTTGATCTATCCACTTTCCAACCCAACCCAGATCTGATCAATCTGCTGCCTGAGACAGCCGCACGTCGTTACCGCGCACTCGTGCTGGATAACGATCAGGATACCGACACGTTGATGGTCGGCTTTGCCGACCCGACCGATCTCACCGCTTACGACGAAGTCAGCCGCATCCTGCGCCGCGAAATTCTCCCCGCCGTGGTGATGGAAAGCCAGCTCATGGCGATGATGGACAAGTTCTATCGCCATACTGAAGAAATTTCCGGGCTAGCCAAAGAACTGACCGAGGACATGTCGTCCAACGACATGTTCGACTTTGGTGGCGGACTTTCCATCACCACGGAAGACGCACCGGTTGCCAAGCTGCTCAATACGGTATTTGAAGAGGCTGTCAAACTGCGGGCTTCCGATATTCATATCGAACCCCAGGAAAGAGCCCTGGTCATCCGCTTCCGGATCGACGGGGTGCTGCATATCCAGACCGAAGCCGACCCCAAAACTTCGGCACCGCTCATCCAGCGTCTCAAGCTGGTTTCCGGACTCGATATTTCTGAAAAACGGCTGCCTCAGGATGGTCGTTTCAAGATCAATCTGGCGAACAACAAATCGGTCGATGCGCGTTTATCGACACTCCCTACGCAATATGGCGAATCCGCCGTCATGCGTCTGCTCAGTCAGAGCAACGATTTTCTGTCACTCGACAAGATCGGCATGCCCGCCCCTGTACTCACCGCCCTGCGTCACGCCATCCATCGCCCCAGCGGCATGGTACTGGTGACCGGGCCGACAGGTTCCGGGAAAACGACCACGCTGTACTCTGCGCTGGCCGAACTCAACTCACCCGAAAAAAAGGTGCTCACGGTAGAGGATCCGATCGAATACCGGCTCCCCGGCATCAATCAGGTGCAGGTGCAGGAAAAAATCGATCTCACCTTCGCCCGCGTATTGCGCGCTGCCCTGCGTCAGGATCCGGACATCATCCTCGTCGGCGAAATGCGCGATCAGACCACGGCTGAAATCGGTATGCGTGCCGCCATGACCGGCCACATGGTGCTCTCCACCCTGCACACCAACGATGCGCTGACTACCCCCATCCGTCTGTTCGACATGGGTGTTCCGCCTTTCATGGTCGCACTCTCCTTGCAACTCGTCTTGGCACAGCGTCTGGTACGCACCATCTGCGAGCGTTGTGTTGGCGAATACAAGCCCACTCCCCAAGAACATGAATGGCTCAAGGCCGATCTTGGAAATGATGTCGATGCACACAAGTTTTACAAAGGCTATGGCTGCCAGCACTGTAGCAAGAGTGGCTATTCGGGACGTAAAGGGGTCTATGAATATCTCGAAATGACCAACGCACTCGTCGAAGCCGCCAACAAGGGCAACCAGATGGAATTCATGCGTATCGGTCGCGAACAGATGGCAGGCAACTCCCTGCGGCGCGATGCCGTCCGCCTGGCACTGGAAGGGCGCACCACCATCGAAGAAGCAATGCGTATCAACAACCAGTTAGAAGAATAAAGGTTAAGGGTTATTTCATGGCAAGCTTTGCCTATGTAGGACGCGGCGCAGACGGTCGCCAGACCAAGGGGACGCTGGATGCAGCCAATGCACGCGATGCCGCCGTCGCCTTGCAAGGACGCGGCATTCTCCCCATCTCGATCAAATCCAAAGCCGCCCCGCAGGTAAAACCCAAGCCGGGGAAAGAAACGCCCACATTGGCACCCGCAGGTGGAACGGGAGCGGGAACGGGAACAACGGCAACAGATATCAGCGCAGCGAATAAAGATCTTTTCCCGAAACCCGTCGATTCGCTCGACATCATGATGTTTTCGCGCCAGATTTACACCCTGCTCAAGGCAGGGGTGCCGATCATGCGCGCTCTCGCAGGGCTCCAGGAGTCCGCGACAAAACCATCGATGATTTCGTTGTTGCAGGATCTGCGCGAAAACCTCGATGCAGGGCGTGAGCTCTCTGCCGCACTGGCACAGCATCAGAAAATATTTTCCACCTTTTATATTTCCATGGTGCGTGTCGGTGAAATGACCGGCCAGCTCGAAACCATCTTTCTGCGTCTCTATCATCAACTGGCCTTTGAACGCTTCATGAAAGAGCAGGTGACCTCGGCATTGCGCTACCCGATGTTCGTCATCATTGCCATGGTGGTCGCCCTGTTCGTAGTCAATATTTTTGTAATCCCCGCCTTCGCCAAGGTATTTGCAAGCTCCAAAGCCGAATTGCCCCTCATGACCAAAATCCTGCTGGGATTTTCTGACTTCATGATCAACTGGTGGCATGTGATGCTAGGCATGATTGCCGCTGCCGTCTTTGCCTTCAAGACCTGGGTCAAAACAGAAAGCGGGCAATATCAATGGGATTACATCAAGTTGCGCCTTCCCGTTGCAGGCAAGATCGTCAACAAAGCCACCATGGCACGCTTTACCCGCAGTTTCGCGCTGGCTTCGAAAAGCGGTGTCCCCATCATACAAGCATTGACGACCGTGGCTCAGACCGTCGATAACAACTACTACGCCAAGAAAATTGAAATCATGCGTGAAGGCGTCGAACGAGGTGATACCGTCTTGCGTGTCGCCTCACAATCCGGCATTTTTGCGCCCGTGGTACTCCAGATGATTGCCGTGGGTGAAGAATCCGGAACCCTCGATGATCTGATGCAGGAAATCGCCGAAATGTTCCAGGGGGAAATCGAATACGAACTCAAGACCCTCGCACAGCAAATCGAGCCTATCCTGATCGTCTTCCTCGGTATCATGGTGCTCGTCCTTGCGTTGGGTATCTTCCTGCCGATCTGGGATATGGGCAAGGTCTCCATGAACAAATAAGAATTGTGAAAAGTAAGCAAGTCTCTTCGGTCTTGCTTACTACACCCCTCACCAGCCCTCGTATAATCGAGGGCTTTTTCCCGCCAAGAATTCCAATATTTCATGAATATCCTGTTCGAAGAGGACGGTGCCTTTCGGGCAGGTACTGTGTTGGCCGACAACAATACCTCGCTGCAAGTCGAATTGCCGACCGGCAAGCGTAGCAAAGTCAAAACCACCCACATCCTGCTGCGTTTCGAAACGCCTAGTGCGGCTGAGCTTCTGGAACGAGCAAACCGCGAAGCCGAAGCCTTTGATACCGATTTTCTTTGGGAAACGTGTGGTGATCACGAATTCGGCTTTGAAGAGCTAGCGCAGGAATATGCCGGACATGCGCCCAATGCCGTGGAATCAGCAGCCATGTTGCTGCATTTGCACGCTGCCCCTATGTATTTTCATCGCAAGGGACGCGGTCGTTTCCGCAAGGCACCGCCCGATATTCTTCAAGCCGCCCTGATTGGACTTGAAAAAAAACGTCAGCAGGCACTGGCCATCGAACGCATGAGCGAGGAATTGCAAGCGGGGACACTTCCCACTGAATTCCAACCCTTATTACGCCAGCTACTTTACAAACCCGACCGCAACCGTCCGGAAACAAAAGCGCTGGAAGCCGCCTGTGCCGCTACGAGGCTCTCAGCCGCACGTCTATTGATGCGTTGCGGCGCTGTCTCTTCCTGTCACGATCTGCATCTGGGACGTTTTCTGGCTGAATATTTCCCGGAAGGCACCGACTTCACGGCCTACACAACATGTACCGATGAAACCCTGCTGGCAGAACTACCGTGCGCCAAAGTGGCCGCGTTCAGCATTGATGATGCACATACCACCGAAATCGATGACGCGCTTTCGGTCACACCGCAAGCCGATGGCGGTTGGCGTATTGGCATCCATATTGCTGCCCCGGGGTTGGGATTTCGCCCCGAAGATGAGCTAGGAGGCATTGCCCGCCAGCGGCTCTCCACGGTGTATATGCCGGGACGCAAGATCACCATGCTGCCCGAAGCGATCATCGAACGCTACACATTAACGGCGGGACAGGATTGCCCGGCCTTGTCCGTCTATCTTGATGTCGCTACCGATTTCACTGTGCGAGGGCGCGAGAGTTGCATCGAGCGTGTGCCTATCGTCGCCAATTTGCGCCACCACGATATTGAGCCCTTATTCAACGAAGAAACGCTGGCAGCGGGACTCGCCGACTTTCCTTTTTGCAATGAACTCAAGCTGCTCTGGGAACTCGCCACAGTACTTGAAGCTGGTCGAGGCAAAGCAGGACAGGCACAAAATCAGACCGATTTCAATTACCGCGTCGATTGGTCAGCCGCTCCACTATCCGATGCCAATGTCGAACCTGGCCACATCACCATCGAACGACGCCAACGAGGCTCCCCCCTCGATAAACTGGTCGCAGAGCTGATGATCATCGCGAATGCGGGTTGGGGGCGTGATCTGGCCGATGCCAAAGTCGCCGCCCTGTATCGGGCACAAACTTCCGGCAAGGTGCGCATGACCACCGTCGCAGCACCGCACGAAGGATTAGGGGTGGATTGTTATACCTGGGCATCGTCCCCCCTACGTCGTCATGTCGATCTCATCAACCAGTGGCAACTCATCGCATGGTTGCGCGTGGAAACCCCACCGTACACCGCGAAATCCGCCGAATTTCTCTCGGCCTTGCGTGATTTTGAGCTGACTTATGCCGCCTATGCTGAGTTCCAGCGCGGAATGGAACGTTACTGGTGCCTGCGTTGGCTGCAACAAGAACACATCACTGTAACGACGGCGCGTGTATTACGTGAAGAACTTGTACGACTTGAAACGGTGCCACTCGTCATCCGTATGCCGTGCTTACCCACGCTCGACCATGGTGCACGCATCAGTCTGCATATCGAGCAAATTGACTTGTTCGAAATCGAGGCGCGCGCCCGTTATCTTGAAACCTTGCCCGACGCACCCATGACCGTCGATAGCGAAGAAGAACCTGAAGTCGCCATGACGGAAGCAACTGATAACAGGGAAATAACGCCCCCCGAGCCTTCTGTTACGCCTTTGGAAGGGGGTGGGGCTGGCGGGTAAAATGGTCTGCTATGCCACGCATCCTCTCCTGGCTGTATTTTGTCGCTGCCCGTCTGCCACGGCGCATCACATTTTCTTTCGCTCTGGCGTTATCGCTGGCGGCGCATGCCGTGCTGCTGGCGATTCATTTCAAGCTGCCCGACCGTTTATCCAAAGCCAGCCAACAGATGATCGAGGTCATCCTCGTCAACGCCAAAAGCGCGAAGCGTCCCACGCATGCGCAAGCGCGCGCCCAAGCCAATCTCGATGGAGGAGGCAACACCGATCAGCAGCGCATCGCAAAGACGCCACTCCCGGCCACCCGCACTTCACGCGAAGGGGACAAACTCATCGAAGCGCGGCGCAAGATCGCAGAAATGGAGGCTCAGACACAGCGTCTGATGAGCCAGATCAATAAAAGCCAGCGTGTCGCCAGTGCTGAACCGTCACATGCACCGCCCCCCGAACCCCATCCGCAACCCTCCCAGAATGTCCCCGCCTCTGAACTGGTTGATTCAGCAATGGCGATGGCACGACTTCAAGGACAAATCGATCGACAACTCGACGACTACAACAAACGACCCCGAAAGAAATACATTGGTGCCCGTGCAACCGAATACCGATTTGCCCAGTACGAAGAAGACTGGCGACAGAAAGTGGAACGGATCGGCAACCTCAATTATCCGGCTGCCGCGCGCGGCAAACTCTACGGCACACTGGTTCTGACGGTTGAAATCCGCTCAGATGGCAATATCGATTCGATTACGCTAGATCGTTCATCCGGCAAGAAAGTCCTCGATGACGCAGCCATCCGTATCATTCGCCAATCAGCCCCTTTCCCCCCCTTCCCGCCCAGCCTGAACGATACCGACATCATTGGCATCACACGCACATGGTCATTCACCAACGAAGACCGGATACAAGCGAACTAAACGAATGACACCATGAGTGATCCAGATCAATATGCCGTGATTGGCAACCCGATTGCCCACAGTAAATCTCCCTTGATCCACAGCCGCTTTGCCGCACAAACAGGGCAAGCACTCCGCTATGTCGCCTTGCTCGCCCCGCTGGATGGCTTTACGGCAACCGTCCATGACTTCATCGCTGCCGGTGGACGCGGCGCGAATGTCACGGTCCCATTCAAGGAAGAAGCCTATCGCCTCGCAACACAACTCAGCCCGCGCGCCCGCGCGGCAGGTGCGGTGAATACGCTCACGTTCACCGGCCACGAAATTCTGGGCGACAACACCGATGGTGCAGGACTGGTGCGCGACATCAGCAGCAACCTCGGTCAATCGATCCGCGGCCAGCGCGTACTGCTCCTCGGTGCTGGCGGTGCGGCGCGCGGCTGCCTGCAACCCTTGAATGCAGAATCCCCCGCACAACTGGTGCTGGCGAACCGCACTCCGAGCAAGGCGCAAGCACTGGCGAATGAATTGCAAGCGCAGGGCATCTTGCTGGAGGCCTGCGGTTTTGACGAACTGGCGGGACGCTCCTTCGACCTCATCATCAACGCCACCTCGGCCGGTCTGAGTGACAGCGCATTGGCGCTCCCCGACAGCCTGTTTACCCCCAACGCCCTCGCCTACGACATGCTCTACGGCCGCGTAACCCCCTTCATGGCGCAAGCACGCCGCTGTGGTATACGCGTCGCCGATGGCTTGGGAATGCTTATCGAACAAGCCGCCATCGCCTTCACCCTCTGGCGTGGGGTACAGCCCGATACGACCCCTTTGCTTGCGGAACTACGCGGCGTATGAAAGAGATTGCTAGCAGGTTCGCACGTTGGTTCAAACGCATCCTGCTGGGACTGGTGCTGCTCGTGTTGTTGTCGCAACTCTGGTATTTCGGCTGGCTGGTCTGGTGGAAATATAGCGACCCGGACATGACCCGTTTCATGCAGATTCGCCTGTCTGAAGCACGCGAGAAAAATCCCCAGGCGGAGCTGCGCCATCGCTGGCAGCCGTATGAAAAGATCTCGGTGCAACTCAAGCGCGCCGTGATCGCTTCGGAAGATGACAAATTCATCGACCACGAAGGCTTCGACTGGGAAGGTATGCAAAAGGCAATCGAGAAAAACCAGAAGAAAGGCAAAGTCGTCGCCGGCGGCTCGACCATTTCGCAACAACTCGCCAAGAATCTGTTTCTTTCGCCCGCCAAAACCCCGTTACGCAAGGTACAAGAAGCCATCATCACGCTGATGCTGGAAACCCTCTGGGACAAGCAGCGTATCCTGGAGGTCTATCTGAATTCGGTGGAATGGGGCGAATGTATTTTCGGTGCAGAAGCCGCCGCTCGACGTTATTACAACATCCCCGCCGCCCGCCTCTCTGCCGAACAGGCCGCGCGTCTGGCGGTGATGCTCCCCGCCCCGCGCCGCTTCGAGAAAAACCCTTATTCGGCATTCATCAACCGACGCACCCAGACCATCCTGGCACGCATGCCGAATGCCGATGTGCCTTGATTCCTTGCATCAACCCAACTGCGCTGCCTGGTCGAAACCCACCACAACTACCGCGTAATACAGCAGGGTGAACACCACATTGCTGATGGCTAAGGGCAGCCACAGCCGACGCAGGCTGACATCCAGCCAACGCAAGGCGACGAGGATGGGCTCCTGACCAACGAGAGCACAGCCGAGGGTCAGCCCGCCCCAGATGCCCCAGCGTTCGGCGAGTGCCATGCTGCGCGGGGTTCGCATGCGCTCAACCCAGCGATGCACCACACTGAGATGAGTACTCTGCCCTGCCAGCCAGGCGACAAGCAGGCCTTCGAGGTAGCTGGCGATCGCCACCACGGGAATCAGCAGCTGCGGAGCAATCTGCGCCTTGTATCCCACCGCGACGGCCACCGATGGACCGAGTATCAAATTGGGGGTCATCGACAGGCCGATGATTGATGCCCACGTCCAGAAATCCGTCATGATGTTGCCCTTTCCGCCGACACGGTCGCCTGATCCAATGCCAGCAATTTGGCTGCCGCCAGGCCGTTAGCCAGCCCAAACACATACGCGGCGGTGGCAAAAATTGGCAGCAGATAAAATACACCGTCATGCGGCACCAGCCATAAGCGCGCGAGCCCCAGCTGTCCGGCAATATGGGCGAAGGCTGCCAGCAAACTCAGGCTCACCGGGCCAAACCAGCGGCGTGGCAAGTGTATCGCCACAGCCAGCATCAACAGACTCGCCAGCGCACCGGAAAGGCTCAAAAAGAAACCCGGGGCTAAAAATTGTCCCAATAACAGGCTCCCGGCAAACACGCGCAGCAGGGTCACCCAGACCGCCTCTCGCCAGCCGTGGCGCACCAGCACGATTAAAGTGACGATATTGGCGAGCCCCGGTTTGACACCCGGCAGCGGACTGGGGATGGCAGCATCCACCACCGAGAGCGCGATGGCCGCCGCCGCGTAACGGGCGATGCGATGATCGTCGGCAGTCGGCTGCAGGACGAGCGTAGTCATGATGTCATGATGTCATGATGTCATGATGTCATGATGTCACGATGGGGCGTGTGCGGATGATGCCGGAATAAACATTTCGCCGCGCAGCAGTTGCTGAAACGCCTTGAGCGAAACATCAAAGGCGGCTTCATTGACCTGTGTGCCCTGCAAAAAAGCCAGGCTGGCAAAGGAAATCAGCAAAACATTCATGGCCGCATCAATGTTGACCTGCGCGCCCAGCTCGCCGCGCTTCTTGGCGCGTTTGAGGATGCTGCGAAAGAACATCGGAAAGGCCTCGGCATCTTCGCGCTCCAGCCAGTCGAGATCCTTGTGCCGCTGAATTTCCAGTGCCGAAGCCGAGGCAAAGCTCATCATGCCTGGGCGGGTGCGTGCCACGGCAAAGGCGCGTTCCAGCCCCAGACACAGCTGATCGACACTGCGCGCCTCAGGCTGTTCGCGGGTGACTTCGCGGTAGGTTTCCATCAGCAGCGTGTTGGCATCCTGCAAGGCCGCACGGTACAGCGCGGCTTTCGAGTCGAAGTAGTGATACAGCGAGCCGCTGGTGACCCCGGCGCGGCGAGCGATTTCGCGATTGCTGGCTGCGGCATAGCCCATCTCGGCAAAGCACAGCGTGGCTGCGTCGAGGATATTCTTGCGCGTGACCAAGGCAATATCGGCACCCAGCGGTCGTCCGGCTTTTTTGATGGGCGTGGCAGAGGATTTTCGGCTCATGAAGCTCGTTTTTGATAAGCACCTTGCGGCATAAAGTGCGTATTTAGTCTGATCGCGGTGCGGCTGTCAATTAATCAATCAGTTGATTTGACGTAATGCGAGAAGACTGATTGAATGAGTCGTTTGACGAATGGAGAATGAGCCATGAGCCCCGCGATTGATCTGGATGTCGGCATCAGCGAAGAAATGCTGGCCTTGCGCGATACCTGCCGCCGTTTTGCCAGCGAGGTGATGCGCCCCATCGCCGCGCAACTCGATCGCCTCAGCCCGGCAGAAGTCATCGCCCCCGCCTCGCCCTTGTGGCAGGGGCTGGAGAAGTTCAAAGAAATCGGACTGGTCGGCGCACCGGATTGCTATGGTGCGGATCTCACCCCGGAAACCCGCGCCCTGATGCATGCCATGGTCATCGAGGAACTGTGCTGGGGCGATGTCGGGCTGTCGATTACCTACTCATTGTGGAATCTGGGCGCATCGGTGGCACGGCAGATGGGGCGCGAGGATCTGGCGG